>CAZENJ010000008.1:14431-33652 GCA_964513485.1 uncultured Thermotogae bacterium
GCTCTCGGTCCGGGAAAACGTGATAACAGGGACCTATTCCGTGGAAAATAAGGAAGAACTGGAAGAGGAGGGGACCGGAGAAGACGGTTCCGGAATTGACTGGATACTGGAAGTTACCAAGCTCCGGGGGTACGATGGTTACCTGGCCCGGAACCTCTCTTACGGTTACAAGCGGAGGCTGGAGTTGGCGATAGCGATGGCCACGGATCCGAAGCTGACCTTGCTTGACGAACCGTTTAGCGGGACCAACACCTTCGACCTGGGGGAATTGACCAACCTGGTAAGGCTTTTAAGTCAGGCGGGGCTCACAGTCGTGCTCGTCGAACACGATCTCGGTTCAGTTGCCGGTCTGGCCGATAATCTGGTCTATATGGATGGCGGGAGGATATCCATTCCGAATGGATAAGTTGCTGGATGTTGTAGATTTGAAATTGAAGTTGGCCGGTTCCCCGGTCCTCCACGGAGTCGATCTCTGGGTGGGGGAGGACGAGATAGTCGGATTGGTGGGAGAGAACGGCTCGGGGAAAACTATGACGCTTCGGTCGATCGTCGGGCTGGAGGAACCGGATGCGGCGAGGTTGCTTTTTGACGGCCAGGACGTACTTGGAGTTCCCGTTCATAGACGTGTAGAACTGGGCCTGAGCTATTGCCCGTCGGAGAATAACGTGTTTCCCGGAATGAGCGTCCGGGAGAATCTTGAGATCGGGTCCTTTCTCAGGCCGGATAAGGCGGAGGGGAAGATCGACTGGATCTGCAGTATTTTCCCCTCATTGCGATCGAGAATGGGACAGAGAGCCACCACGTTGAGCGGTGGTGAGAGACGGATGCTGGCGCTGGGGAAAGCTTTGCTTGCGGAACCGGGACTGCTACTGCTGGACGAGTTTTCCCTTGGTCTGTCACAGAAGAAGGCCGTCGATTTTGTCGACAGAATAAAGGATATTTACTCTGCCGGGGCATCCGTTCTTTTCGTGGAACAAAATTTTCATCTGGCCGCCGAACTAGCCCAGCGGGATTATTATATGATCGAAGGAGAAATTTCCGAAAAGAACTCACTGTCCGGGTCAATTGCGGGATAGTCTGGCATGAGTTTCGTACTGAGGGAGTTGAAATGAAGACTGTAGACCATCAGTTATTGATCGTCGGCGGGGGAGCCGCCGGGCTGCGGGCGGCCATAGAAGCCCAGAAGAAAGTAGATGACGTCGCCGTGATTTCCAAAGTCCGTACGCTGCGCTCACACTCCGTTTCAGCTCAAGGCGGGATAGCCGCATCTCTCGGCAATACAGAAGCTAACCGGGAAGATAACTGGGAAAAACATTTCAGAGATACTGTTGCTGGCGGCGCGGATCTTGTGGACCGTGATGCCGGGAAGATACTTGCGAAAGAAGCGACTGGAAACGTGATCGAACTCGAGCACTTGGGAGTTCCTTTCAGCAGAACGGAAGAAGGCAAGCTGGATCAGCGACCGTTTGGTGGACACAGCCGGCCGCGGGCCCTTTACGCTGCGGACAGGACCGGCCACGCGATCGTGTACGCGCTGTACGGGGAGAATCTCAAGCGAGGAACCAGGTTTTACGACGAGTATTTCGTCCTGGACCTGATCAGGCGGGGCGCCGCCGTCTCCGGCCTCGTAGGGTACGAAATCGAGACGGGCGAACTGGTTTTGTTTAGAGGTGGAGCTGTGATCCTCGCCACCGGAGGGCCCGGTCAGGCCTACGAGCTGACCAGCAGCGGCAGGGCAAGCACCGGGGATGGACTGGGAATTGCATTGAGAAACGGGATTCCGCTGGAGGATATGGAATTTATCCAGTTTCACCCGACCGGCCTGAAGGATCGGGGAATCCTTATTTCCGAAGCGGCGCGGGGCGAAGGAGGCTACTTGAGAAACGACCGGGGGGAACGGTTCATGGATAAATACGAGCCGGAGACAATGGAGCTGGCTTCCCGGGACCGGGTTGTACGGGCCATGCAGCGAGAAATAAACGAGGGGCGGGGAATAGAAGGAAGGGATTATCTTCACCTTGACCTGAGACACCTTCCCCGGAGGAAGATAGAGCGGAAGCTGCCGACCATTAAGGAGCTGACAGCGGACTTTGCAAAGGTCGATCCAGAAGAAGAGCCGATTCCCGTTCAGCCCATGGCTCACTACTCTATGGGGGGAATTCCGACCGACACCAGAGGTCGTGTCCAGGGGAAGAGAGGCGAAGAGGCCTGGGAGAACCTTTACGCTGTAGGTGAAGTTGCCTGCGTGAGCGTCCACGGTGCGAACAGGCTGGGGACGAATTCACTGCTCGAGGCGGTAACTTTCGGAAAACGAGCCGGTCGTTATGCCGCGGAGCGGGCGGAAAAAGGGCCCGGACCGCGAGCGACCGAATCAGCCCTGGAAGAGTCCCGGAATCTGCTGGAGTCCCTCCTGAACCATGGCGGCTCGATAAGGGGTTCGGAGCTGCGAGCCAGGTTAAAAAATATAATGAGCGAAAAGTGCGGGGTTTTTCGTTCCCGGGAAGAGCTGGAGGAAGGTTTAGCTCGGGTGCGAGAGCTACGGGAGGATTACCACGAAAACTTATTTATCGAGGATAAGGGGGAAAAGTTCAATACGGAACTGAGAAACGCACTGGAGCTGAGGAATACCCTGGATTATTCCGAGGTCATTATTAAAGCTGCCCTGGAGAGGGAGGAAAGCCGAGGCGCTCACTCCAGGACGGATTTTCCGGAGCGAAGAGACGATACCTGGCTGGTTCATTCCTTCCAGTACAGGAATGCAGCGGGGAAATTAGAAAGTTACCGTGAGTCCGTAAGAATCGATGATGAAAGTTATCTGGACTGAGAGGAGATAAAGGTGAAAAAGATTTTTGAAGTTAACAGATATAGCCCGGAAAGCGAGCGGGGCAGCTACTATCAGGAGTTCTCTCTGGCAATAGAACCAGACGAGCTGGATGATTTAACCGTACTTGATTCACTCATCAGGCTAAAGGAAGAGAAGGACGGGAGTCTGGCCTTCCGCCATTCCTGTGGCCACGGCTCCTGTGGTTCCTGTGCTTTACTGATCAACGGGGAAAACCGACTGGCCTGTAAGACTCACCTCGCTGACTTGCTTTCCGGGGAAAAAGAGCGGGTAAAAATATCTCCGCTGCCGGGTTTTCCGGTCATCAAAGATCTGGTGGTAAACCTGGAATCGTTCTTCGCTCATGACGAGGAAGTAAGGCCTTATTTGATCGGCCGCTCGGAGCCCGGCCCGCGGGAAGAAAACCTCCAGACACCCGAGGAACTGGAGCTAATACAGGAGTTTACCGAGTGCATCATGTGCGGGGCCTGTACGGCCTCCTGTCCGACTTACTGGGATAACAAGAAATACCTGGGGCCCGCCGCCTTCGTCCGGGCTTTTCGGTGGAGCGAGGATAGCAGGGACGGCGGGGCAGGCGACAGAACCGAGGTGCTTGATGACAGACGTGCGGGGGTCTGGGGCTGTAACAAGGTCTTTAACTGTAACGATGCATGCCCCAAGGATATCGATACGGTCGGGGCGATAGAGAAGTTAAAGCGGAAGGCGCTGGGCTTTTAACCTGGTAATTTCGGCAGGTTTTATTACAATTGTTATAACAAAAAGGAAAAAGCCAACTGGAATATGGACGCGTAATTAATCAAAGGAGGGCTACGATGAACGAAAATTACGAGGACAGAAACGGGCGTTCGCGAGGACTCAACCTCTTGCTGTTTGTTGCCAGACTGGCAACCGGCGCCAGCATGATCGGGCTCGGGCTCAGGCTCTTCGTCGGTGGTGGCTGGAGTGCCTGGAACACGATTGGCGTCGTGTTACCCACCACCTATCCCCGGGGACCCGTGGGAGAGATCCTGCTAAACTTCTGGGGGAACCAGTTCGTAATCCAGCTGCTAATCTGGTCTGCAGTTTTGATCGGAATTGCTCTGGTTCTGGGAGTAGCCGTCAGACTGGCGTCTTACGGTGGGATTATTATTATGCTAATGTTCTATCTGGCCGTCATCCCGCCGGGATCGGTCATTATCAGCCAGCAGATTATATACCTGATTATGTTTAGCATTCTTGCAACGGGGGAAGCCGGCAAGATCGGAGGTATGGACTCCCTTCTGGCTCCTCCCCTGGAGGAAAGATATCCGAAGCTGAAATACTTGCTCGGATGATAGCTGTCGATTGAAGACTTAAACCGGGACTCAATTTCCTGAGAAGACACAATATTATCAGTCCGCCTGGTCCATTTCCGGATCAGGGAGTTGACCTGAAACTTTAAATCCGAGTCCCGGTTACCCTATTGCCCTTTTTCTCATAACTGATAGGCCGATCGAGATAAATAGGCTTGCCAGCAGGAACGTGGGCAGGTAGCCGCCGAACTTCGCCGTATAACCTCCCAGTAGCGAGCCAAAAACGCCGCTGAGGCCGATTACCCCGTTGTAAGTGCCGAAGACCTGTCCCTTGACTCCCGCCGGAGAGAGACGGGATAGGATGACGAGGCTGCTCACGTTTATCGACGCCCAGGAGATACCTGCTGCGACGAAAAAAAGCGAAGCCAGAAATAACTTCAGCCAATTGGCGCCGAGGAAAGCGAAAGGCAGGACGATGGCCGGAAATAGAAAAATTCTCAGGAACAGGGAAGAGGTAAGAACTTTCCCCGGTCCGGCTTTTCTGGTCAGTCTCCCTGCGGCACGATAGGAAAGCGCGCTGGCAAGTGAGTTGACGATGAACAGAAGATAGACGGACCCGTTATCCAGACCGATAACCGTCTTAAAATAGGCCGGGAGGGGAATAAAGAAGGTGGAAAAACCGGTGAAAGTGAAGACCGCTCCGGTGATAAAGGTCGTTAATTCAGCCCCGAACCGCTCTTTCGCCTTCAGTAGTCTTTTTGGTTTTAACAGGTAAAAAAGGTGGATTGGCAGGTAGCGAAATCTTTCAGTTATCATGTCACCGGCTTCCAGTATCCTGCCTCTAAACCGGCCCCGATCGAACCGTACCTCTCCGGGAATCCACCGGAAAGCAAGGATGCTCCCGGCCAAAGCCGTCAAGCCCAGCAGGAAGAAGAGATAGCGAGCTTCTGACTCGCTCGAGAAGACCAGCAGGGTGGCGAGGCCGGTCCAGATCAGCCCGAGTGTCAGCCCGGAAGCCCATCCGAGCCCGGAACTCAGGTTGAAGGCGCTGATTTTATCGTCCCAGCTTTCCCTGTCTTCCTTTTCTATGATTAAAATCGTTACCACCGAGGCGGCGGAGACCCAGAAGAAGATATAAACGGCGTTTAGCAGTAACAAGAAGGCTAAGGACGCACTAAGCCCCATCAATACAAGAGAAAGTCCCACCCCGAATAGACCGAGTACAACGAAGCCTTTTCGGCAGTTCCACATGTCCGAAAGGGATCCCCAGGCTATGCTCGCCGGCACGCCGACCAGGTTACCGACCGCCGTGAGGAGACCGATATCCCCAACTCCGCCCCCGAGATCGAGGACGAATATCGGGATCAGAATCGATACGCCACCCGCGGCCAGGTTGGCCAGGGCGTAGGCAGTATACCATTTTTCCAGCTCCATTCTGTTCTGAATTAATTGCAGAACTCGGTGAAAAGTATTCATCGATGTCTCAGTCCAGGGCTTGCCTCTTCCGTCAGTTAGCAATACTTGCCAAAATGCCCCGTTCCTCGGGACGGGGTTCTTGACTGGTTGAGGGGTTCGTAGCCCGTTAACTTATCCTGTTTCCCGATCGAGCCAGAAGTCGAAGGAGCGAGCCGGAGCAAAAACGTCCAGACCGACCGCCCTCTCGTCACCGGTATTTTCTATTCGGTGAGGCTCGTTCGCCGGAAAGTGGACGGAGTCGTACTTCTCCAGCCTGTACTTTTGGTCCTCCGTGTAAACGGTAAATTCACCCTTGAGAACCACTGTGACCTGTTCGTTTTTATGTTTGTGCAGCGGAGATGAATGGCCCGGGGGCTTATCAAACCATTCGAAGGAAAATTCCCCGCTGCCGGCAAGAGACCTTCTGTTCCAGTCCTCCTCCGGCTGGTATTTTTCGGCTTCTTCAAACCTTACTACCTTCATGCTATCACCCTGAGTTTAGTGTTTTTTGCAGACCCCAAATAAAGTACTGCATTTACCTTCCCTGCGTCAAATTTACCGGAAGTTTTCCGTGACCTGCGGGGTTTTCCAGCCCGGCCGCGGGTCAAACAAAATCAAAGAAATTACTCAAGTAACCGGCTATTAGCCCGCCCAGCAGGGGGACGACGAGCGCGGAAAGGAAGCGGAGTACGGAAAATTTCCAGCCGAGGAACGCTACCTCGTAGGGTACTCTGGTCAGGGCGACACCTATGCTGGCCGAAAGAACCAGGGTCATAACCTGACCGACTCCGGAACCTGCCTCCAGCAGGGTCACGGCAATTGGATAAATTGTAAAAGGTGCCCCCGGAGTAACTGCCCCGACTCCCCAGGCAATGAAGTAACCTTTTGCCCCGCTCGCCGGACCGAGGTACGTGGAAATAACTTCCTGAGGGATCAGTACCCTGAGGAAGCCGGCAACGCCGAGCGCCAAAAGAAGCAGGGGCCAGACGTTATTCAGCGTGCTCAGGCTGGATTTCAGACCGTTGATCACGCCTTCGGTTCCCCTGAAAAACCAGCTCAAGGCCCCAAGCAGGGAGAAGAAACCGAGCATAATCGCGGTATTTATGTTCAAATTACCTACCTCCACGGAGTGATTGTGCAATAGCTCCGTTAAGAAGACGAAGTCCGGCGGAACGATAAGTTGAGTTCGATCGGGTGCTTCAGTTTCGTTTCCATCCTTTCGTCCAGTTCCTCTACCAGGCCCGGGGGATAAGCCTTTCCTCCCAACTCGAGGGATGCCGCCGAGATTTTCCGGAAAAATAGCCCGTCCCGCTCGACTTCAAAGGACCTCAATTTCAATTCCCTTTCCTTTATCGCCCTCTGGGTTATTGCTTGTAATTCCGCGGAACGTTTGGCCCCGATTCTCGTATCCCAGGTGAGAAACCCCAGAAAGGTAGCAACCAGCAACAATAGAGTTATCAGGACGGCGAGTCGGCTTTTCGTTGTCCGCTTTGCCCCTTCCTGTTCGTACCATTTACCCGGCTTGTAACCCTGAAACCACAGAGTAAATGTACCTGCCAGATTGATGCTGATTACGTTGATTAGCAGCAATATAGTCGCACCGGAAGCGATCTTTGCGTTTACTGTGGCTACCCCGATTCCCGCGGCAGCGGCCGGAGGAAGCAGTGCGACGGAGATCATTACACCTACGAGGGCGGAATTTATACCGGCAGTCAGGGAGAACGCCCCCGCCAGGCCGGACCCGAGGGCAACTACCAGGCTAAGAAAGCCGGGGTTGAGCTGGTTGGTAATCTGGGTCAGCGATAGCAGCTCCGGGTTCCCGGGCAGGAGAAGCGTCAGGGCCAGCTTGCTGAAGGCTATGCTGCTCGCGATTGCCAGCAGGACCCCAAACGCCTGTTTCCTGATTCCCCGGTAAAACATCTCCCTGTCGTTGATTACCGTTCCGACACAGCTGGTCATTGCCGGGCCGATGAGCGGGGCGATAACCATTGAACCGACTACCACGGCGGCGTTGTCCATCAGTATTCCGGCCGAGGCAATTATCGCGGCTGCGATCAATAAGAGGTAATAAGTCGGCGAGGCCGGTGAAAGTTTCTCGACCCCGGCCCTCAGTTCCTGCCTTGCTACCTTGCTCTCGTCCGTTTCTTCTGATTCTGCATATCGTTCCTTTAATTCCTCGAATTCCTTGGCTACTATTGCTTCCGCCTTGGTTACTACCGTGAACCCGTCCTCTTCCAGACCGGCATTCCTGAGCTCGTCCAGAATTTCTTCTACACCTTCTTTCGGAATCGGGAAGAAGAGTACGTCGCTGTACTTCCTCTGCGAGGTCTCGGGACTTATGACGTAGTCTATCCCCTTTTCTATAAGGATATCGACTATGACCTCTTTCTTGCCTTCGGGGATTATTGCCTGGATCAATCTCATGGTATATACAGCTCGGCTTCCGGTATTAACTTCATTCTGGAGTTCCGATACATTTCCGTCCCAAAAGCGGAAGTCTTGGAACAACGATTCATTATCTCTGTTAAACTTTAAACGGAAAAAGGTAATAAAATCTAACGATAATTACGATTTCTAATTCGGGGTAAAAGGGTTATACTCATCTACAGGAAGTTATCCTACCCTATTTTGGCGGAACAGGGCGGCTACTGCAAGCAATAATGGCGGACGCGAAAATTCGCGTCCCCTCTTTTTAATAAGTTGAATACTAAATCACAGGAGGCAATAATATGGAAGAAGTTAGCGCCGAAATACCGACGAGCCTGTCGATTGAATACCCCGACCGGAAGCTGGATAGACTGACGACTTTCTTCCGACCGATCGTCGCGATCCCAATTTTGATAATTCTTGGCTCTCTTGCCGGTACCCAGTTCTTCTGGGAACACGGCCCCTGGACCTGGGATTGGTACCTTGGAGTCTCTTTCATTGTAGGTCCCACGGCTCTCATGATTATTTTCAAGCAGAAGTACCCTCGCTGGTGGTTCGACTGGAATTTACACCTGGCCCGGTTTGCTACTAGAGTCGTGACCTTTCTGGCCCTGATGACGGATACTTATCCGGCCACGGACGATGAACAGGGAGTACATCTTGATCTGCACTACCCGGACGTCTCGGCGGAACTGGAATGGTGGATGCCGATCGTAAAATGGTTTCTGGCTATTCCGCATTACGTGGTCCTGTTCTTTCTGAATACGGCAGCCACCATGGTGATCATTATTGCCTGGTTTTCCATTCTATTTACGGGCCGCTTCCCGGAAAGGTTATTTCACTTTGTCGAGGAAGTCTTCCACTGGAACCTTAGAGTTCAGGCATACGCTTTTCTTATGTTAACTGACAAATACCCGGGGTTTAGTTTCGATGGCTGGAAATGAACCTGTTTCAGAGAGAGGAGGTCAGGAATGAGTAAAGGTAAGGTTTTTATCGTCATTATTTCCGTCATAATATTTTTTATCGGGCTGGGTCTGATCGCCGGCGGCGGAGCCCTGCTCTGGTCCAATAGTTTTCTCCGGGACGCCGAAGGGTACTACAGCACGAAAACCGTGGATATCGAGCGGGACTCGTACGCCGTCACGACCTATCCGGCGCATATAAATTTCGGGCCGGACTGGGTCTTTGACTGGTCGGAACTGGTCAAGGTGAAGCTGAAAGCCACTGATAACAAGGGCAAAGGGGTGTTTGTCGGAATTGCGGAAGAGAATAAGTTGCTGGGCTATCTAAGCGGGGTGGATCGGGACGAGATAACGAAATTTGATATGGATTACCCCTTCGGTTCAACTGAAATAGAGTACCGGAAATTTCCCGGGAGCGCACCGAATGAGGCCCCGACACAACAGGATTTCTGGACTACTTCTGCGGCCGGTAGCGGCGAGCAGGTACTGCGCTGGGGAATAGAAGAAGGTCGTTATTCGATCGCTATTATGAACCAGGACGGTTCGCGGGGTCTGGATATCAGCGGTTCTATCGGAGTCAAGATCCCGATGATCAAAGGGCTCGGTATCGGACTTTTAATCGGCGGTCTGGTCGTGCTACTCTTCTCCTTTGCTCTGGTTTACGTAGCCGTCTCTCGTTCGAGAGTCGCGGAAGAGTAAGAAGAGTAAGGTATCATTCTTCTTCAGGGCGGTTTCCGGTGATTGTATCGGTGAATTTGATCAGTTGCCGGGCCGCTCTACTCACCCTTCCGCCGCCGGCTCCCGGTTTGGCCAGGTTTTCTCTTACTTTTTTCCAGAATCTGGGGAAATATATAACGTTAAGCAATATGGCGAGAAGCAATACTCCCAGGAGGTAACTCAGCCTCGAGGCGTAATTTCCCCAGGTCAACAGCAGGCCTATTTCGTCCATGAATAAACCCAGACCCGCCCCGAAGACGAGGGAAAGTTTGTCCTTGCTGACCTTCGGCCGGCCGACAATAGCGAGCCAGCCCGAGACTACTATCAGAACGACGCCGAAATAGAAATGGTGAATATGGTAGCCGAAAAGTATGATGTTGCGGCCGATGTGAAATCTGGGCCCTCCTGCACCCTCTTTGACCAGTGTGGCAATTTCGCTACCCGCCGATCCGGCGACGATGACGGCTATCCTTATTGTCACGAAAGCAACGAGATAAGCCAGGGCGATCAAAAAAGGCGCCTTTTTGCTTTCTTCGGGGAAAATTGCCGATCCCTTCCCGTATATCTTATTATAAACAGTATTTTCGGTTAATCCAAGTTACGAGCACCGAGGAACATCTCGAATTGCCGGAAAAACCTCCAGTTCTTGCTCCGCGCCCGAGCTGAAAGAAGCAATTGAGAGCAAGTCAAGAACCCACCCCTACTGCATCCGGTGAAAGCTCCTGACCGCAACCGTTCCCAGAACGAGCGAGAGAAATACCATTATCCCGAGATCCATCAGTATAGTAACTCTGGTGTCGAAAAGCGATATCCCGAGACCGAATTCGGGCAACCTATCCATCATTTCCGGGGGTAATCCCATCGACTGGAAAAATAATTGCCGCATGGCATCCACTATATACGAGAACGGGTTTACCCTCACCAGCCCGGCCATCCAGGCCGGTATGTCTTTCAGCGGGAAGAAGGCGCCGCTGAGGAAGAACATCGGGAAAATTAAAAAGTTCATCACCATCTGAAAACCTTCGGCGGAATCGAGCTGATTGCCGACGAACGTCCCCAGACTGGTAAAACCGAGCGAGCCGAGGAAAACCAACCCCCAGACTTTTAGGACCAGCAGGGGCGTGACCCCTACGCCGACCAGCGGAGCAAATAAGAAAAGTAGAGTTGCCTGTATCATGGTGACGGTGCTGCCGCCGAGGATTTTCCCCCCTGCTACTGCCACTCTGTCGACGGGTGCAACCAAAATTTCCTTGAGAAAACCGTATTCCTTGTCCCGGACGATGGATAGACCGGAGAACATCGAGGTGAAAAGCGTCGTCATCCCGATAATTCCGGGAAACATAAACTTCTTGAAGTCGATACCAAATTCCGCCGCTCCTCCCATCATCTGGCCTATGGAGGAAGAAAGTCCGGAACCGAAGATTATCAAGAAGAAAAACGGCATCGCCAGCGATCCGACTATCCGGGGCTTGTCGCGCCAGTAACGCAGTATCTCTCTATACCAGATTATTCCCGCGTGTTTTATAGTATTCATCAGTGCATCATCCTCTTATCAAGAGAGTTGTCTTCTGCTTCAGCTTCTCGTATTTCTTTTCCGGTGAGGTGTAAGAATACGTCGTCCATCGTCGGTTCGTGTAAATTGATCGATTTAATGCTATCCGAGAGGACCTGGGTCAGTTGAGGAATCAATTGTTCGCCCTTTTCCACGGTAAGCTTTAGCCGTGAATCCGCGTGCTCGACCCTGATGTCGAAGCGCTCCTCCAGTTTCTCCCGGGCCATTTCGTTGTCATCCGTATCGAGGAAGATCAAGTCGCCCCCGAGCTGGTCCTTTAGCCCTTCCACTGAATCCAGGGCGATTATCTCGCCTTCGTCTATTATGGCGGCTCTATTAGCAAGTTCGACCTCGTCCATGTAATGGGTCGTTAGAAAAATGCTGATCTCCTCTTTCTCTTTCAACTCCTGGATGTAATCCCAGATATAGCTCCGTGTCTGCGGGTCGAGGCCGAGGGTCGGTTCGTCCAGAAATAGAACGTGGGGATGGTGCAGCATCCCCCGGATCAGCTCCAGCCGTCTCTTCATTCCTCCGGAATAGTTACTGGTCCTCTCGTCCAGTCTGTCCTGCAGTCCGACTCTCTCGCTTAACTCAACTATTCTCGCCTTCTCGATTTTCCTCGGAACGTTGTAGAGCCTGCCGTGGAAGCTAAGGTTTTCCCTCCCGGTTAGTCTGTCGTCCAGACTGGAAGTTTGAAATACCAGGCCGATCTGTTTGCGAATCTTCATCGGGTTGGTCTTTACTTCCATGCCCGCTATACGTGCCACTCCCCCCGTCGGAGCCAGCAGCCCGCAGAGCGTTTTGATCGTAGTCGTCTTACCCGCACCGTTGGGTCCGAGAAAACCAAATATTTCGCCTTCGTACACTTCGAAACTTATTCCGTCGACGGCCCTGAGCTCGCCGTAATCCTTGACCAAATTCTCGACTTCAATTACCTTTTTCATCGTTCACCGCCCTTTATCTCTGGAGCTCGTCCAGTTTTTCATGTATCTCGTCTATTAACTCTTCTAGTTCAGCCCGGTCGTATTCCGGCGCGTCCATTGCCTCGTTCAACCTGTGGTGTAATCCGTGAAGCCTTTTTCTCAATTTATCTCCATTACAGTACTCCCTATCAATACGGTTCGCGACTTCTCTTATCCTGTCCTCGTTAAAGATCTGCGAAAACACTATCATCGATTGTTTGATGCTTTCCCGCATTCTTTTCTTGGCCTCTGTCGCCTCCTCGTAGGCTTTTTCCCCCTCCGGGGTGATTTCCCAGGCGCTGCCCCTGTCCGTCTCCTGCCCCTCAATTAATCCTTCTTCCTCCAGTGACTCGAGCAGGGGGTAAACCGAACCGGTTGAAGGTTCCCAGAAGCCCGTTTCCTCCTCTATTTCCTTTATCAGTCCGTAACCCGTGTAGGAATTGTTGGAGAGCAACTTCAAAATGTAATATTTTAGAAAACCTCTTCTCACTCCGCGCACTTTGACCTCCTGCTTTTGCTAACGATATATCGGTATCGATAGATAAAATTATATTCACGCCGGACCATAATTTCAACTGGCGGTCAAACAGGGACCTAAATCCAGCGGTTCTATCAGATCAGCTGAAAGTTTGGGATTGAATATAATACCTATTTTACAAGCAAGAGTTGCTGGAGGGTGCTGGTTGAAAGTTATGGGAGAGCAACTTGCTTAGCTATCACCCAATGGGAAAAGTAAATAAGTTTCTCAAGTAGTAGTAAATTTCCTTGTAAACCCAGTTAGGAGTTGAGTCTTAAAGGAGAGAATCGCACGATTTAGGAGGGAGGCTTTTTTCAGTTTCCCGGTTGGGTTAAGCTTAACCAATCAAGTCTTTACACTGGTGATAGAGCGATGATAGTTTCAAGTGAAAGCAATATAGAAGGTTTGCTGGATAAGGGAGTCCAGGAACAGGGGGCCGGGACTGACCTGACCGTGAGGAAAGTTGAAGAACTTATCGAGGCCGGACGGATTGACTTTGACAACTCGAACCGGGAGATTGCCGCCGGCGAGGAAATAGCGGCGGGTGAGCTCGAAGGCGGCCAGGCGTACCGGATTACCTACAACGAAAAGATATCAGTGCCCCGGGATGCTCTGGGCCTGGTTTTCCCCCGTTCTTCCCTTATGCGCAACGGTTGCCATCTCGTAACTGCCGTCTGGGACCCGGGTTACGAGGGCAGGGGGCAGGGGTTGTTGCAGGTTCTTAACCCTAAAGGCGTGGTCCTGGAAAAAAACGCCCGGGTCGGGCAGATAATTTTTGTTCGACTGGAGGAGGAAGCGAGGCAAGGGTACGAAGGCAGGTTTCAGGGGGAAAACGTCTAGTTGTTGTTGCGGAAAAGGGCGTTACCGGTTCAGGTAATCGGGAATATATTCTTTCTCGGCTTCGAAGAGTTCTCTCGCCATGGATCCGATTTCCGCTGGCGAGAGTACTGCCGCGGTAAGGGGATCAAGAAGGAAAGCCTGGATAGCTTTTTCCCTGTCTCTTTCCAGGATAGAATCAACGGTTAACTTGTGCACGCTCATGTTAGGACGGTTCAGGGCCGCCAGTTGTTCCGGCAGCTCGCCGAAATGACAGGGGTGAAAACCGTTCCCGTCTACCAGAGTTTCTACCTCGACGATACCGTCGCGGGGTAAGTTGTCGATCAACCCGGTATTGGGGAAGTTGCCGTGGATCACCGTGCTATCAGAGGTCCAGTTTGCCTCGATGATGTAGGAACCGTACTCGTTGCTCCTGTTTTTCAGGTCTATATCGGCCCCGGGGGCTGAATCCCTCAGTTCCTGGCTAATTTCTTCTCCCCGGTTCCACTTTCGCCTCAGTTCGTCCGTTGCCTGTCGCCAGCGGGGCCAGTTCCTGGCGTAAAAGCCGCTCTCTCCCGTGTAACCAGCCCCACAGTATTCCTCTATCAGGTCCTCCCGCTTGCGAAAATAGGGGACGTATTCCGAGAAATGGCCGCTGGATTCGGTAACGAAGTAACCGAATTCCTTCGCCATTTCAAAACGGATCGGGTCCTGTCGGTAGATTTCCGGGTCCCTGGCTCGCTCCAGCAACTCTGGGTAGAGGTTTTTCCCGTTTCGGGCCAGCCTGGTGAACCAGCTCATGTGGTTGATCCCGGCGCATTCCCATTGCAGCTCCTGATAGGGGACGTTGAGATAATCTGCAAGCTGTCGTGACGTATTCTGCACGGAATGGCAGAGGCCGACGACTTCTAAATCCGTAACCTTTTCCGCAGCGAGCGTCATCACCTGCATCGGGTTGGTATAATTCAGGATCAGGGCGTCCGGACAGAGTTCTTCCGCGTCGGCGAGAATCTCCAGCCAGGCGGGGACGGTCCGGAGGGCTTTCATGATCCCGCCGGGGCCCGTAGTATCGCCAATGCACTGATCCACTCCGTACTCCTTCGGAATTTCGTAGTCCAGCTTTACCGTCTCGAGCCCGGAGACCTCGATGGTGTTTATGATATAATCGCTTCCCGGGAGGACGTCAGCCCGATCCGGAGAAGCGGAAACATCCCAGCCGTCGCCGCCGGACAACTCGCGCAATACTTTCTCGGCCATTTTCTTTGCAGCCGCCAGTCTCTCGCCATCAATGTCAACCAGGGCCAGGTGCCCCCCTTCCAGGTGCGGAGTGTGGACGAGATCCTTGATCCACTTCGTGGTGAAAAAACTACCGGCTCCGATGATCGTGATTTTCGGACCTACCATGATCTCACCCCGCGGCCTTACTCCGTCGCAGGACCAGGACTCCGAACGGCTCCAGCTCGACTTCACCGGATTTCGTCTCACCGGTAATTAAGTCTCGGCATTCACCGTCCAGACAGACGGACTTTTTTCTGGAAGCGTGATTGATGGCGAAGGTTAGCTTCACGTTCCCGCCGGGATCGGATCTGGTTGTAACTTCGACGTTTACGTCGCTTTCCAGTATCGGCTCCAGTCCAGTATCGCTCATGAGGATCTCTATCAGGTCTTGGTAAAGATCCGCTTCCCCGGACAGCCCCACGTAGTAAGCTTTGCCGTCGCCGTACTCGTTAACGGTTACACCTGAGTAGCCCTGATCAGCCGGCCAGCCCTGACTGTAGCTGGCGATTGTTTTTGCCTGGTTTGTTTCTATGCAATCCACCCAGCTGGACGCTTCGTATTCTCTTTCAGAGTCGTTAAAACCGGACAGCCGGACCCTCTGATTTTCCTGCAGCGGGCTAAAATCCTGGACCTCAATCCCGAATAGATCCGACAGGCGACCGGGAAAAGTCATATCGGTGATCACGTTTTCGTAGTTTTTTATCCCGCTCCGGAAAGTTCCGACCAGACGGCCTCCACCTTTGACGTAATCTTTGAGTTTTTCTTCCAGCGGACCGTTGACCATGGGAAGAACGGGGGCAATCAGTAAAGTTAAATCTTCGAAATTCTGCTCGGGGGAGACGAACTTCACGTTTATGTTGGCGTCGAACAGGGCCCTGTAGTAACTCATTATCTCTTCCATGTAGTCGAGCGGAGAGTGGAAGCGATAGGTCTCCATGCTCCAGTTCTGCTCGAAAGAGAACAGCAGGCCGACATCCGAATTTACTTCAGTGCCGTCTATAGCAGTTTCCATTTCTTCCAGCTCTTTTCCGACCCTTTTGACTTCCTGGTAGGCCGGACTCTCCCTAGATCCATCGTGTCTCAGGACGCCACCGTGAAATTGTTCGTCGCCGAACCTGCAGGGTCGCCAGCGAAAGTAGATGATTCCACTGGCTCCGTGCGCGATCGACTGGTAGGTCCACATTCTCGTTTCTCCCGGTCTTGGTTGTGGGGTAAGTTCCTCCCGCGTTAGATAGCTACACTGTTCTTCCATGACCCAGAAAGGCTGGTCCTTGAACCCGTAAGTGAGGTCGTGACCGGCGCTAACCCGGTAATAGGAGTCCCGAAGCTCCGTCGGGTAATGGTCCCAGGTCGCGAGGTCGAGGTCTTTCGCCATCTCAAAGTGGTCGAAGCCCGGAAAGTGCGGCATGAAATTATGACAGATCCATTGAGCCCCAATGCCCTCCTCCAGCGCCTCGACCTGTAGTCTGTTGTATTCGATTGTCGAACTGGAAAAGAAGCGCTTGTAGTCGAGATGCAGGGATGGGTTGGGACCGAGCCTCGGGTTGTCGTTTGGCAGCGGAATTTGCCCCCAGTCGGTGTATTCGTGACTCCAGAAGGCAGTACCCCAGCTTCGGTTGAGATCTTCCAGGCTATCGTACTTTTCCC
This sequence comes from uncultured Thermotogae bacterium, assembly GCA_964513485.1. Lineage (GTDB taxonomy): Bacteria > Bipolaricaulota > Bipolaricaulia > M55B111 > M55B111 > JAGXLP01. Next base: position 30,878 of record CAZENJ010000008.1, read on the forward strand.
GGAGCCACGAGTGGAATTTTTCCCGACACTCGTCACAGTAGCAGACGGGGTGGCCCAGTTCGTTATCGGTCTGCCAGCCGATGACCCGTTGGTCCTCTCCGTACTTATCAGCCAGTTTGCTAACAATTCTTCGGGTGTAGTCCCTGTAAATTTTGCTGTTGACACAGTAGTGCTTGCGATGGCCCGGCTTCACTATTTCCTTATCCCGGTTTACCGGAAGCACTTCCGGGTGTTTTTCCGTCAGCCAGGGCGGCGGGGCGGCGGTTGGCGTTCCCAGAACGACTTCCAGTCCCTGCTGTGCCAGAAGGTCGATTGCTTCGTCCAGCCAGGAAAAGTCGAACTCGCCTTCGGTTCTTTCCAGCTTTGACCAGGCGAATTCGGCCAGGCGGACGGTGTCAAACCTGGCTTCCTTCATCATTTTCGCGTCCTTTTTCCACCTATCTTTTGGCCAGTGTTCGGGATAATAATCTACTCCGAAGTGCATAAGGACCTCCACTTTTGTATTTTACTTGTTTGCCCCCATCATCAGACCCTGGATAAAGTATCGCTGGAAGAGGAGGAAAACGAGCAACGGTATCGCCGCAGCTATCAGCGACCCCGCAGAAATTATGTTCCACTTTGAGAGGTACTCTCCCTGGAGCGAGACAAGACCGACGGTGATCGGTCGGAGGTTGTCGCTCGCCAGGAGAACCAGCCCCCAGAGGTAATCGTTCCAGATCCAGGTAAATTCCAGGATGCCGAGGGCGGCGAGCGCCGGTTTGGTCAGCGGCAGGACTATCTGGAGGAAAATTCTAAACTCGCTACTCCCATCGACCCGGGCGGCGTCCAGCAGGTCCGTCGGGATCGTCCGGATGAAGTTACGCAGGAAGAAAATACAGAAGCCCATCTGGAAGGAAATATGGAAGAGAATCACTGCCAGATAGGTATCGTAAATTCCGAAGACGTTGGATATCTCGAATACGGGGAACATCATCATCTGAAAGGGAATCATGTTCCCGGCGATGAAAATTGCCAGAATCAACTTGTTGTACCTGAATTTATACTTGGCCAGAGCGAACCCGCCGAGTGCCGAAAAAAACAGGGCGCCGATTACGGAAGGAACGGTAATGATGAAACTGTTTATGAAATAACGGGACATTCCGCCCTGGTTCCAGGCCTCGAGAAAATATTTGAAAGTGAACTGGTCCGGAAGGTTCCACCAGTAGATGTCCTGAACGACTTCGTTCATTGATTTGAAGGCGGTAGTGCCGGCAATAAAGAGCGGGAATAACCACAGCAGTGAAACCACAATAGCCGCCAGGTAGAAAAAGCCTATCCAGATAATTCTTTTCCGGGACATCAGTACTCGACCTCTGTTTTAAATATCTGATAGAGGTAGATGAAGACGAACAGTAATATAATCAAGAAAAGAACGACTGCCAGAGCTGAAGCATAACCCATGCTGTAGTTCTTGAAGCCTTCGACGTACATGTAGTTGGCGAGTACTTCTGAAGAACGGAAGGGCCCGCCCCGTGTCATTACGTTTACTATGGCAAACATGCGCAGGGACTGTATTATGGTTACTGCGACAGCGATTATCGTCGCGGGTCGCAGCAGGGGTAGAATTATTTTCCAGAACGTCTGCCACTTATTTGCTCCGTCCACCTTGGCGGCTTCCATGACTTCCGTGGGGATATTCTGGAGTCCGGCCAGAAAGAGGACCATGGTGTAAGCTGTTTGGGGCCAGCAGCCGACGACTATAAGCGAATAAGTTACGACCTCGGAATTACTCAACCAGGCAACGGTCAGGTTCTCCAGCCCCAGGGCCTTAAGCGTCACGTTGATCGCGCCGTATTTTGGTTGATAAATCCACGTCCAGATCTGCGACAGTACGACAAACGACAGAGTCAGGGGGAGGTAAATTGCCGTCTTAAATAATTTAACCCCGGGTAAGGACCGGTTGAAAAACATGGCGAAACCAAGCCCCAGCGGCAAGGGAACCAGAACGTAAATAAGCAGCCATTTGATGTTATTGAAGAGGGCGGTATAAAATATCGGATCCTGAAGCAGGTCGACGTAGTTACCTATTCCGATAAAAGTTGGAGCTGTGAGTCCATCCCACTGGGTAAAGCTGAGAAAGATTGTATAAAATATCGGGGCAATTACCCAGATCCCGTAAAGAATAACCGGAATCAACAAAAATTTGAATGGAGCCAGTCTTCTTCTTGTCATATTTGATCTCGTTTGAAAACGAGGGGAGGCCGGGCCTCCCCTCGGATTATAACAGGTTCAGTTTATTCAAAAGTCTTCTCGCGCTGCGCTTCAAGTGCGTTTAATACCTGGTCTATCTGTCCCGGATTCACCATGAATTTGACGAACTGATCCATGGCTTTGTCCGCCATAGCCGGTTTTGTGTCTCTGTCGTAGAATTGTGTCACCTTGTCCGAACGGTTGATCATCCGCAGGCCCTTTTGCACCATCGGGTCGTATTTCGTAGCTTCGATGTTTTTATTTGCGGCGATACGGTTCAGTTCTTCTGCGAAGAACCACTGGGACTGCTTCGTGGCGAGATAGTGCATGAACGTTTTCGCCGCTTCCGGATGAGGTGCGTTCTTCGGGATCATGTAACCGTCAGTTGGGGTTTCTTCGGCTATCGGAACGCTTGCATCGATGATGGGAAAACGGAAGAAGTTTAGGTCGTTCTTAATCTCTTCGTCAGATACCACGTCCTGGATGAACTGCCCCATCAGGTACATTCCGGCTTCCTTGTTGAAGAGGAACTTTGCCCCTTCCTGC
>CAZENJ010000009.1:0-28200 GCA_964513485.1 uncultured Thermotogae bacterium
TCTGACAGACCTGGCCCGATTCGCCGTAGGTTACCAGTTCGTAAGGGTAGAGGGCGACGTCGAAGTCCAGGTTGTTGTCGATCATCAGCTGGATCGCCTTTCCCTCCAGGGTCTTGCCCTCGTATTCGTCGATCGGTTTGGCCGAAATGGGACCGTTCGGGCGGTAGCGGTAACCGTAGATCCGGCCCCGGGTCAGCAGCTCTTCCGCGAACTCCGGAGCCAGCTTTTCGTGCAGTTCCGGGGGGATATACCGCAGGGCGTTCTTCAGGGCCAGCTGCATTTCATCTTCCGAGAGGTTCAGTTCCCGCTTCGGGGCCCGCCTTATTCCCTCTTTGAACTCCGGCTCTTCCGGGAGTTCCTTCGGTAGCTTGATCCGCATTGCTTCGGAAACGTCCAGGTTGATTGAATTCATGCTTCACCTCCTGAAACTTTCTGACATATATCTTCTTTTTCTCCGTTTCGGATTTAAATTACCCCACATCATGACTGTGTATCGCGCGGCTCCGATTCCGGTTTTCCTCGGCCGGAAAAGGTTTTTCGGGGTTTATCCGGGCTTGTCCGGAACCGTTTTCACTTACTATTGCAGACCGTACCGCCGGGTAAATCTTTCCAGGTAATCCGCGTTACGGAGCAAATCTGAGGCCTTGCCTATCAGAGAAGACAGCTCCCTGTCCCCGTCTACCGGCGGGACGGCTTCTCTAACCCGGCGATAGACGTCCTCCAGCGGCTCCGTCAGCTGCTCCTCCGTAAATTCCCGGGCCTGACAGGCGGTAATTAACTCCACGGCAAGTTCTTTTCGCAAGTTCTCCGTGACCGCTCTCAGGTCTTCCGCGCCGTGCATTCCCATAGAAACGTGGTCCTCCTGGTCCCCGGAGACGGGAATCGAGTCGACGGAAGCCGGTGAAGCGAGACACTTGTTCTCCGAAGCGAGAGCCGCACTGGTGTATTGAGCCATCATTAACCCGGAATTTGTCCCGGGGTTTTCGGCCAGGAAGTCGGGCAGCTTTCCATTGAGTTTAGGATGTAGCAAGCGATTGACGCGCCTTTCCGAGATATTTCCCAGCTCACTTAGCGCGAGCTTGAGGTAGTCCGCGGCAAGGGCGATCGGTTCCCCGTGAAAGTTCCCGCCCGAGATCACGTCCCTCGAGCCGTCGAAGATAAGCGGGTTGTCGGTAACCGAGTTGATCTCCGTGCTAAGAACCTCCCTGGCGTGCTCGTGGGCCGTTCTGACGCTTCCGTGGACCTGGGGGATGCATCGCAGCGAATAAGGATCCTGAACGTTGTCGGAGCTGTAGCTTTCCGGGTCGTATTCCGTCAGAACCCTGAGGTTACTCGCCACTTTTTCCTGGCCGGTATAAGGTCTCAGTTCATAGATTCGGGAGTCGAACTGGGCAAAATTTCCCCCGAGGGTAAACGCCGTCAGTCCGCCGATAATATCGGCGTATTTCAGCAACTTGGTCGTATCGTAAGTTCCAAGCGCCATCACCGAAGTCATCGCCTGTGTGCCGTTTATCAGCGCCAGCCCTTCTTTCTCTCGTAACTTTATTTCTCCTATCCCCGCCCTATCCAGAGCCTCCTCGGCCGACAGAAGGGCCCCGTCGTAGTACGCCTTACCCTCGCCGATCAAAGCCGAGCCGACGTGGGCGAGCGGAATCAGGTCCCCGCTGGCCCCGAGAGAACCCTTCTGCGGTACGTAGGGCGTGACGCCTTTATTGAGAAGTTCGGCCAGCCTTTCCAGAACCACCAGCCTTATTCCCGAGTAGCCGCGACCGAGCGAATTCGCCCTCAGCGCAATTATTCCCCGGACCACTTCGGTCGGCAGTGGTTCGCCGACGCCGGCAGAATGGCTTCTAATCAGGTTAACCTGTAACTGCCGTCGTTCCTCCCGCGGGATCTTCTCGCTAACTAAATCCCCGAATCCGGTAGTTACCCCGTAAATAGGGCGATCGGTATCCTTCATTGCTTCTTCCAGCGTCCGCCTGTTGTCTTTTACCCGCGTTTTGACTTTCTCGCTCAGCTCTACCTCAGCGCCTTCCCTGGCCACCGCGACAAAACCATCCAGAGTCAAATCTCCAGCCAGATTAACAGTCATAAAACAATCACCAGAACCTTGTTTGTGTGGTTAAACTGAATCAGGAAGGACCGAAAAACTACTCTCGCAGAAGATCTTTTAATCCCAGCTGCACCAGCACCTCGTCTTTCGGCACCCCTTCGGCGGTCCAGCCCATCAGCTCGTAGAATTTCTGGACCATTTCCTCCAGCTCTATTACCGACCCCTCCGCAGGACCCCTTTCTATCTCTTTCGTGGTGAATTTTTCCGGCAGACCGTCCTCTTCCGCGGTCAGTCCCCTCCGGATGTTAAACACCCTCTCGGCCGTTATTATCCTCTCACCTATCTTCAGAAGATCGCCGGGCTCGAGATCCGCACCCGTAATCTCCGAGGCCAGGCGAGCCGATAGGGAAGAATCGTAGTCTTCAACCAGTGATAGCAGGGGCACCTTACAGATTCCCAGTGAATCCACTATAGCACTCACAGCGGCGGACCTCTTTACCAGCTCGGGCTTCCCCTCCTCCGTCAGTCTATCGGAGGCTTCACGGTTTCCAAAGACTTCCTCGGCCTTTTCCGGGCCAAAACTGTACTCCGGTCTCGCGTAGATGCTGGTAAAATCACCACCCCTGTTTCCAACCGCATAGCCCAGGGCAGACCCCTTGAACCCGCGAGGGTCCATTGCGGTCATCCCCAGTCCTTTGACGTGATAAGCGTACTTTCTTGCTTCCCCTCCTATCTCGGCCGCGGCTCTCTTCAACCCCAGGCTCAGGGTTTCACCCAGCCAGCCCCGGCCGAGGGCAATCATTTCCAGTAATTCTTCCATGGCTTCGGTGTTACCCCAGCTCAGATCCAGCCCTCCGGCTTCTTCCCTGCTAATGATATCCCGCTCGTAGAGATCCATGGCAAAGGCAATCAGCCCGCCGGCTTCCACGGAATCCAGACCGAGGTCGTTGCACCTGTTATGGAGGTCGATCGTCTCCAGGACGTCGAAGTTGCCGCACTTCGGCCCCAGGGCCACCAGTGGCTCGTAACAGGGCCGCTCGGCTTTTTCTCCCTCGTGGGGACCGCGGGTAATTTCCAATTCAGCCTTGCAGTGGACGGGACAACGATGACAGCTCGAAGGAGTCCGGGGAAGGTCCTTGAAACTCCTGCCGTCCGCTTTCTCAATATCTTCCGCCTGAACGCTGCGATAATTCTTAACCGTACCGGCGCCGAGATCGTCAGCCCATTTGACGGAAGTAGAATTGTCGTAGCGGGACCACTCTTCGTAGTCGGGGTGAGACCTAACCTCCCGCAGAAATTCCTCCGCGGCCCCGTCGGCTTCGCCTTCCCACCCGGGCCGGAAATCTCCAGAAGAAACTGCAATGGCCTTTAATTTCTTCGCCCCCATAACCGCTCCCATGCCGGTCCTTCCGGCGGCGTGGCCGTCGTCCAGCATTATGCAGGCCATGGAGACCTTCCGCTCTCCGGCCGGGCCGATCGCTCCGACTCTGAGGCCTTCGCCAAATTCATCCCGGACCATCCGCCGCGTGGTGGAAGTCTCGCTGCCCCAGATACCCTCCGCCGACTTGACCCCTATCCGCCCTCCCTCTATATGGAGAAGGGCCGGACGTTCGGACTTGCCCCGGATCACGAGGGAAAGAATTCCGTTGCTCTTCAGCCTGGCTCCGAGGTAACCGCCGACGTTCGAACTGCCCAGGTAACCGGTCAGCGGTGATATCGAGCCTATATGAAGCCGAGAGGAAGAATAAGCTTCGCTCCCGGTCAGCAGACCCGGGGTAAAGATTATTCTGTTCTCCCGGGAAAAAGGTCCGACTTCGGAATCCAGATACTTTAACAGGAAGTAGATATTTATTCCTCGACCGCCGAGAAAGTTATCGATCAGTTCTTCCCGGGGATCGACCCACTCTATATGTTGATTATCCAGATTGACAAAGACTATTTGGCCAGGATCTCGCAAACAATCACTCCCGCTTGAAGTAAAAGGGGGGCTGATCCAGCCCCCCAACAGTTCACCTAGGACAACTTGACGAACCTCAATTCGTGTGTACCGTTTCTGATTTCCTTGTAATCTTTTATTTCATCTTTAACTGCACCGAATATCCCCTGGTGGAAAGGTATAACAGCTGGACCATTTTCTCGTAAAATTCTCTGGATCGCGGTGAAATGCTTCTGTCTGACCTCCGGTTTTATTTCAGAGGCAGCCTTTTCTATATGTTTATCAAGTTCCTTGTTACTGTAATGACCTTCGTTCCATTTGGCTCCAGTTTTGTAAGCTTGATTTAGAAAACCAAGGACGTTTTCCCTGTGCCCCCACTGAGTTACGGTCATGTTCGACTTGAGCCAATACTTTGAGAAGTATACGCCCGACTTAGTACCTTCCAGTTTAATATTAATTCCCGCCGGCCTTACAATTTGCTGAAAGTTTAGAGCTGTATCGGGACAGGGGAATATGTTGGTTGGATAATGAAGCTTCATATCCAGTCCGCCGCCGTGACCCGCTTCCGCAAGTAGCGACTTTGCCTTCTCTATGTTTTGCTCTCTCGTACCGAGATCTGTATACCAGTCGTAAGAGGGTGCCACGGGATGATCGTGTCCTAACTCACCAAATCCTGACAATACAGAGTCCAGCATAAACCGCCTATCTGCAGCGTACTTGACGGCTAATCTGACTCTATTGTCATCGAATGGAGGTCGGTCCGTCCTCATACTTATCGGTGCCTGGAAGCCTCCAAGAGCGTATTCACCGCGGATTCCGGACTGCTCTCTGAGTTGCTTAAACGAAGTGAAGCTAATGTTTGTAAGCACGTCGACGTCGCCGGCCTGGAGCATTAATTTTTTCGTCGAGTCCTCGGGCACAATAACAAACTGAAGCTCGTCTATATAAGGAACGTCGGGTAGGAAGTAATCGGGGTTCTTCTCCAGGACTAGCCTCTCTCCCTGTGTATATTCCTTAATTTTAAATGCACCCGTTCCGGACGGCTTGGTATTGCCGTACTCCTCGTAATCATAGTCATGAGCTACTATTGGTGTGTTGTAGTTAAAGAAATTCAGGTTAAAGTCGGGATCGGAGTTTTTAAGATAAACCTCAGCCGTATATTTGTCTTTTTCTTCTACTTTATCTACATTGCTGAAAAGTGGCTTAGCGGGAGAACCAAAATCCGGATCCATTAGCCTTTCCAGCGTATATTTGAAATCTCTGGAGGTAAGCTCGGTTCCGTGATGAAATTTCACTCCTTCCCGGAACTTAAACGCCCACTCACTTCTATCCTGGTTGAAGCTGTAGTCCTCAATTAACGAAGGTGTCCTTTCACTATCCTCACCTCTAAATCTAAACAGATAGTCCGCGTAAGCACCGGTAATAACCTGGGCCGGACTTGTCTGCATTAGACCCGGCATCAAATTACCTGGAGGCCGGATGCCGACTTTCACTACTTTCTTGTCGTTACCTCTGGCGGAAAAGGACCATAATCCCGGGAGAGAAACTGCCGCCCCGGTAATCGCCGCACCTTTTATGAAATCTCTTCTTGATACTTTTCGATCTTTATTCATATTACCTCCCTATAAAATTAGGATTTGTGTTTTTAAACCGACTTTAACTTGTTCGTATTTAACCGGCTGACCACCTCCAATTTTATTTAGGATAGTACCGGCTCCGTCTTTTTCAACTCTTCTTCAGGAATGACGCACCTGATTACGTGGTTTCCGGTTTTTCTGTCCGGAATGGGCTCCCGTTCGCATTCCTCCCCGACTTTCCTCGGGCATCTCGTGTGAAATACACAGCCACTAGGAGGATTTACGGCCGAAGGAACCGAACCGTGAAGTCGGATCCGCTTTCTCTGAATTTTCGGGTCCGGTACCGGGATCGCGGAAAGAAGTGCCTCGGTGTACGGATGGTAGGGCGGCGAGAATATATCATCCGTGGAACCGAATTCCACCAGATGTCCCAGATACATCACCGCAATGTAATCACTTATATGTCTGACAACGCTCAGGTCGTGCGAAATAAACAGGTAGCTGGTCCCGGAACCTTCCTGCAGGTCGCGTAAAAGATTGAGAATCGTCGCCTGAACCGAAACGTCCAGACTGGAAGTCGGTTCGTCGTGCAGGACCAGGGCCGGATTCGTCGCAAAGGCCCGCGCCGCTGCAACTCGCTGTTTCTGGCCTCCGGATAGCTGATCCGGAAATCTTTCGGCCAGTTTCGGATCCAGCCCGACTTCTTTCAGAAGATCCGACGTCTTGGCAGGAATTTCTTCCCGGGAAAAGTCGCCGTGCATGGAAAGCGGTCTGGCTATGGCTTGCCCGACTGTCCTTTTCGGATTCAGAGTCGACCGGGGATCCTGAAAGACTATCTGGATCCGCTTCAGAGTTTCGCTCGACCGCCGTGAAACGTAAGTTGTTATATCCTGACCGGCAAAGTCGATCGTCCCGCCCGTAGCTTCGGTGAGACCGATAATCGTGCGGGCCAGCGTGGTCTTTCCACATCCGGACTCTCCGACGACGCCGACTGTCTCTCCCTTTTCGAGCGTTAAATCCACTCCGTCGACGGCCCTCACGGGCGATCCCCCCGTGCCGGGAATCCAGCTCCCGCCACCACCGAAGTACTTTTTCAACTCTCTGACTTCGAGAATCGGACCCTCTTTTTCCATCTCCGGCGGCTCTTCCCATACCGGCTCGATCGCCGAACTTCTCTCTTCCCCGACGGTTTCCTCGGCGCCTTCTATCGGAGCAAAGTAACATCTGGCCTTATGCTCGGCCTCCTTGGCCTCCAGCGGTGGCACCGCTTCAAAGCACTCCTCCTTCCGGAAAGGGCACCTTGTATTGAAGTTACACCCTTCCGGCAGGTCAGTCAGATCAACCATCGATCCGGGAATATCCTGAAGAGTGCCCTTTTCCTCCTCCGGATCCGGCAAAGAGCGGAGGAGAAGTTTAGTATAGGGATGAAACGGTTCCTCGAATAATTCCGCTATACCGGATTCCTCGACTATTTCCCCCGCGTACATTACCTCCACGGCATCACCGATCCTGGCTATCACCCCTAAATCGTGGGTGATATAGAGGAAGGCGGAGTTCAAATCTTCCTTCAACTCTTCTATGATATCCAGGATTCTCGCTTCGGTCGTTACGTCGAGGTTCGTCGTCGGCTCGTCCATTATCAGTAACTCCGGCTTTCCCATCAGACCGGTGGCAATGCCAACTCGCTGTCGCATGCCACCGGAGAGCTCGTGCGGGTACCTTCCGATTATCTCATCCGGATCCCTGATGTGAACCCGATCCAGCAGGTCAACGGCCCGTTGCTTCGCTTCTCTTTTACTCGCCATATTATGGGCGGTAGCTACCTCGGCTATCTGTTCTCCAACCGGGAGAGATGGGTTAAGAGAAGCCGTCGGGTCCTGATAAATCATCCCCAGGTGCCTGCCCCAGATGCTCTCCATTTCCGAGCTGGATTTGTCCCGCAGGTCCTCACCGTTAAACAGTATCCGGCCGCCGGTAATTTCTCCGTTTCGATCCAGGTACTTCATAATCGCAAAAGCCAGGGTACTCTTGCCACAGCCGGATTCACCAACCACGCCCCGGACTTCTCCCGGTTCCACTTCCAGAGAAACACTATTCAGAGCAAGGACGTCGGCCCGCTCGGTTCGGTAAATTACTTCCAGGTCTTCCACTGCCAGTATCGGTTCCTTCATCGCTGTTCACCCCCAGAAACTTCTTCCAGGCCCTCAGCAAGGAAATTCGCCCCGAGCACCATCGAGGCAATAGCGAGGGCCGGAAATATCGCGAGCCAGGGGGCAACCTGGAGATAACTCCGGGATTCACTGATCATCAATCCCCAGTCCGCGGTCGGCGGCTGAACACCCAGTCCGAGGAAGCCGAGCGAGGCGCTGAGAAATATCGAATAAGCGAACCTTATCGCCGCTTCCACGCCCAGCGTATCCAGAATATTGGGCAAGATTTCCGCACCCATAATGTAGAAGTCGGACTCGCCCCGCACTCTGGCCGCCTCGACGTATTCCTGGTTCTTAACCTGAAGGGTGGCCGAACGGGCCACGCGACCGATCCTCGGCGTATGAGCCAGCCCGATCACCAGAATTACGTTCAGGGTTCCCGGTCCCAGTACCCCGAGGACGAACATCGCTATCAACAGGGCGGGAAAAGACATCAAAATATCCATCATCCGTCCCAGGACTTCTTCGATCCAGCCTCCAAAGTACGCCGCAGATAATCCCAGAGCCGTGCCACCGGCCAGACCAAGCAGAGTGGCCGACAGGGCTAGGGTAAACGCCGTCCTGCTCCCGACGACAACCCGGGTAAATACGTCCCTTCCCCAGCGGTCCGTCCCGAAGGGATGGGTCAAAGAGGGACCCGCGAACTTGTCAGTTGAGAATTCCGTCGGTCCGTACGGCGTGATGAAGGGAGCAAAAATTGAAATCAGAACCCAGAGTAAGATGATGATCAAACCCGCAAAGCCGAGCGGCTTCCGCCGCAGGCGGGACAGGTAGGAGAAACCGTTCTTTATCCGGTCCAGCGGGCTCGGCGCGAGGTCGGGACTTCCTTTCGCCATCAGCTTTCACCTCTGCTGTAACGGATTCTCGGATCAAGTAGCGTGTAGAGAATGTCCGTTCCGAAGTTCACTGTCACGTAAGCCGTAACGACGAAAAGTAGCCCCGCCTCCATTACCGGAATATCTCGGTGCTGAATCGCGTTCAGAATCAACCGGGCCACACCGGGAAAGCCGAAAGTAGCTTCAACCACGACCGCACCACCGAGAAGCCAGCCAAGATTGATTGCAATCACCGTCACTGCGGGCAGGAGGGCGTTCCTCAGTACGTGTTTGGTGATGACGGTCCGGCGTCCGACCCCCTTAAGGGTGGCGGCGCGGGTATAGTCCGACCGCAGAACCTTTACCATGCTGGCCCTGATATGTCTGGTAATATAGCCCAGCATAACTCCCGAAAGGGCCAGAACCGGCAGGATGAGCTTCTGGAGCTGGCTCAGGAAACTCTGAGACAAATCAAGCGAACTGGAGGCGGGAAGCCAGCCCAGCTGAACCGAAAATATCAGGATCAGTACCAGTCCCGTGATGAACGAAGGAAAGGATATCAGGCCGAGCGTAGTAACCGAGATCAATCGATCAAACCAGCTTCCCGGACGAAGACCGGCAATAATTCCCAGGAGGAAAGAAACCGGAACGATAACGATCATCGCGCCCGCGGCCAGGATCAAAGAGTTGCGGGCCCGGCGCAGAAGCAGGGGTCCGACCTTTACTCCCGTTTTACTGAGGGAAGTACCGAGGTCGCCCCGAAATACGCCCGACAACCAGTCAAAATAGCGGACGTGAAGCGGCTGGTTCAGCCCCAGGTTTTCCCGCAAAGCCGCGAGTGATTCCTCCGTCGCGTACTGGCCGAGTATCATCTGGGCTACGTCACCGGGAAGTGCCTCCGCGATCAAAAAGATAATTACGGACGCAACCGCGACGCTGACCAGAGCCTGCAATAAACGCTTACCGCTGTAAGCTAGCAATTTCTATCCGTGCCCCCGTCAAAAATCATGGACTCAATCGAGCGGCAAGTCTAATCGACCGTGAAATATCGGTATTCCGCCGCGGCCGCCCGGGTCATCCAGAAGTTTTCGACCCTCTGGCTGAGCCCACTGAAGTCCGCACCGAAGAACGGAATGATCGTTCCCCCGCCATCCCGGAGAATTTTCTGGATATTGGTGAAGTGTTTCTGACGCTTTTCCTCGTCGAGTTCCGTCGCGGCCGCGTCTATCTGTTCGTTCAATTCGGGGTTATCGTAGTGTGACTCGTTCCACGCCCCGTCACCTTTAAAGGCAACCTGCAAAAGATCTATCGGGTTTTCCCGGTGGATCCACTCCGTACAGGTCATGTTCGCCTTTAACCAGTACTTGGAATAGTAGACGTCTCCGCTGGACCCGACCAGATTCACGTCAATGCCGGCCGGCTTCGCCATCTGCTGGTAGTTCAATACAGTAGCCGGAACGACCGGAAAGTTGGTACCGTAATGGAGGTCCACGGAAAGTCCGTTCTCGTAGCCGGCCCCTGCCAGCAGCTCTTTTGCCTTCTCCACGTTTCTCTCCCGCGTCCCCAGGTTGGTGTACCAGGGATAACCTTCCCATATCGGATGATCGTGCCCGAGAACCCCAACCCCGCCCATGGCAGAGTTGAACATCGCCTCGCGATCGACGACGTACTTCATCGCCTTCCGCACTCTCGGGTCATCGAAGGGGGGCCTGTCGGCCCTCATGCTTATCGGCGTATGGAAAGCCGATTTCGTATAGACCGCATTTGCCTTCTTTGAATTCTTCAGGCGTTTATACTGCTGTAAGCCGATAAAAGGAGCGAGGTCCGCGTCACCCGATTCTATCATTACCATCCGGGTCGGCATTTCCGGTATGAGCCGAAATCTCAGTTCGTCGACGTGAGGCACTCCCTCCATCCAGTAGTCATCGAACTTCTCGAATAACAGGGATTCTCCCGGCTTGTAGTCAACCAGCTTAAACGGTCCGGTACCCGAGTGCTTACCTTCCGAATAGTCGAAATCCTTCGCCAGGATAACCGTATTATAGGCAAAGAATTTCAGGTAAAAATCGGGGACGGGCCTGGTTAAATTGAAAGTTACCGTGTATTTGTCCTTTTTCGAAATGCTTTCAACGGCGGAAAACAATGATTTTTGCGGGGAACCGAAATCAGGGTTGAGGATGCGTTCAAAGGTGAAAACGACGTCGTCGGCCGTCATCTCGGAACCGTGGTGAAACTTCACGCCTTGCTTCAGATGAAACGTCCAGGTTTTTCCGTCGGGCGAACTTTCGTAGTCCTTAACCAGCCAGGGTGTTCTTTCCCCCTCTTCTCCGTGACCCTGAATCATGAACAACCTTTCGTACATCGCATCGGCAATATTCTGTCCGGGAGCGTCGGTCAACCTTCCCGGTACAAGGGTTGTCGGGTTATCGACGACGACGGTTGCCGAGTTACCATCACCGGCTCCATTCGCTAAGGACCCAAACAAACCGGAAGAGAGAAACGCCAGAGAACCGCCCGCATAGGCAGCTCGTTTGAGAAATCTCCGCCTGCTAATTTTTTCTGACATTAGTACCTCCTGTTATGGAAAATGGGAATTAATTCTCCTTCGTCGTCCTGCAACTTTCCTGAAGCGATTCATTCGTACTGAAGCTCCACTAATCACCCCCGGACTGACCCGGCTGCTACCCTGTTATTTGCCCGACTTTACTCTCCCCCATTTCCGCCTTACCGGAAATGAAGGTTAACAGATATACTGCTTAATTCCAGTAAATACGACATGTATTCTCACAGTTCGACTGACTCGACCGACCATGGACCCACCGGCTAAAGCAGGTCGGTCAATTCGTCCACCCGCTCCAGGGAAGCAAACTCCCTTACAAGGCCCACGATCTCTTCCGTCCTGCTTCCGCTAAGATAAGGCCCGGCAAACCGTTCAAATTTTTCAACCAGCCGGGGAAAGGTCGCCATCTCGCCCGGTTCCGATTTTACGGTACCGGAGTCGTAGATCCTGCCCGTGTCGGTTACTATCCTCACCCGGGCCGGCCACGCCGACGTTTCGCCCTCCGACCCGGAAAGTGACTCGTTCAATTTCGTGAGTTCGGCCGACTCCTTTATGACGATTCTCTCCGCCATATCTCTCAGTTCAGGGTCGTCAAACCGTCCCCGTTTCATCGCTTCCGGAGACACCTCTCCGTCGGTCAGCGCAACGGCCAGGGGCCAGCTGACGCTGAACTGGGCTTCTTCTTCCGTCTCGGGGATCCCCCGGTAAAGAGCGGCCATCTCGGAAAACCCCTCGACCACGACTTTCTCTATTTCGTCCGCCTCTACGCTGTAATTATCGACCAGATCGAGCGCCGCTTTTATCGGTGGATGGCCCCAGCTACAGGACGGAATTTCCTTGAACTCCACCCCGTTCTCTTCCGCCATAATGTAGCGATCACCGAGATCTTCGAACCAACTTTTGCACTGTGGCCCGGCGAAAGTCGTACCCGGACCGGTAAAGCCTTTTCTGGCCAATTCAGCCGCCATTATCCCGGTCATCGCGCCCCAGCCGGTTCCATGTTTCACCATGGCGGGTCGGTCAATCGCCCGCTTCATCGGAAGGTAAGGAGAGTTATATTCCGCAACTCCCAGCGCGTTTCTTATTTCCCGTTTTCCCGCACCCAGAAGGTTTGCCGCGGCCGCGGCGGAAGCAACTGATCCCCAGGAACCACAGGCCCTGTACTCGTCAAACCGTTCGTGCAAACAGCCGCCGACGCGGTGGGCAGTTTCGTAGCCGACGGCGAGCCCGGCCAGTACTTCCTCTCCGCTTTTATCGTATCTTTCTCCCAGCGCAAGTACTGTCGGAACCAGCTGGGCTCCGGGATGGCCTCGCGTATATTTTCCACCGTCATCGACGTCCAGTGCGTTCGCCATGTAACCGTTTGCCAGCGCCGCTCCGGCGGGGGAGGTTTCGCCGCCGAGAATTACCGTAGCCCCGCCACGGGGCCAAACCTCACCGACGAAATCGGAGACGATCTTTCCGACAGGTGTGTCGTGTCCGGCGATCGCCGATCCCAGCGCATCGAGGAGACAGAGCCGGGACTTTTCCCGCGCCGCGGTCGGGATGCCTGAGTAGTCGGTCTTCTCGATAAAATTCAGTAGTTCTTCCGCTGGTTTCACTTCTAACAGAGCCCCTTCTCCTCGTCCTCGTTCCCGGCCGCCCCCAGCGGATAAGTCCCGTAGCGTTTCGCCCCCGCAACTACCGCTTCCAGGTTTTCCGGTGGAGTATCCGGGGCGAGGGAACAATTTCCGCCCAGGACGTAATTTCCCCCCGCGGCAGCCGCGGCGATACTCTTCCTCGCCGCCCGGCAGACTTCCTCCGGTTCTCCGTCGAGCAGGAGGCCCGTCGTGGATAACCGCCCCATAATTGCGGAGGAGTCCCCGTATCTTTCAACGACTTCTCCCAGGCTCATATCCCCGATCCCGTCGATATGATAAATATCCGCGCCGGCTCGGCTAGCCAGGTCGAAGCGATCTCCCCACTGGCCGCAGGTATGGAAAAGTACCCTGGCCTCAGTCGTTTCGTGAATCCGCCCGACCAGTTCTTTCTCGGAAGGTAAAACCATATTTTCGAATCGGGACCGCGAGATCATCGACCGGCTGGCAAAAGGATCTGTAAGTCCGAGTACGTCCGCGCCGGCCCCGACGGCCAGTTTCGCGAACTCGTAAAGCCTGTCCGTGGTCAGCTTGATCAATTCCCGGGCAAACTCCGGTTCCTCGGCAATATCAATAAATAGTCTTTCGAAGCCTCGCAGGAGCGCCGCCTCACGGAAGGGCGAGGATATCGCTGCAATTAAAGGCACACCGGGAGGCAGGGCCTCTTTTAGTTTACCAGTTACCTCCAGACTAAACCGGATAAATTCGTTTCGCCTCAGGTCGCGATTATAGAGTCCTTCAACTTCTGCTTCTTCCCGCTTTTCGATCAGCCCGGGCTCGGTCATGCTGGGAGACTCCTCTTCGGGTACCAGAAGTTTCGCTCCCAGAGCGTCCGCGACCATTCCCGGACCACCGAGGCTCGTAACCCCGTCGTATCCGAAGTGATCCAGTGCGGCAACCTGAGCCTCGACGAACTTCTCACCCTCCCGCATTACCTCGCCGTAGCTGTATCCGGCCCAGCGAAGCTGGAAATGGTTGGAATAGGTCAATACCGGCACTCTATCCGGGACTTCCGATCCGCAGGCCGCGTTAAGCCTGGACCGGGACGTCCACTCTTCCCTGTTCTTCATTCGGAGTTTTCCTCCGGTTTCCGGATTGCCTGTCAGAGTTCCGCTTCTTTCCCTGCGATGATGTCCTCCATGGCCTCCAGTTTTTCCCGGGGCAGCCGGTTCGGTTCCTGCTCCTCCAGAATCTCTATCGCCTTCTCTCTCGCCCGATCGGATAGGTCTTTTCCCCCGTCCCTCTTCCAGCCATCGTAACTCTGTCGATCCAGCAACTCGGGTTGATAGAGGCTCTTGAACGTGGATAGGGTCGATTTATCCGTAATGTAGCCCCCTCCCGGACCGACGCGCTCTATCGCTTCCAGGGCCAGGTGCTCCTCGTCCAGCCTGATACCTTTCTGGACTCGCCTGACGTAGCCAATAATCTCATCTCCGATCACGACCGATTCGAGGGAACCCGTCTGGCCCGCCTCCAGATAACCGACGTCATGGATCAAGTCCGCCTCACTGCGGGCCATCTCCGCAATCGAGATCGAAGCTTCCATTGCCTGTTGCCCGTCCAGGAGTTTTGAATCGCTGAAGCCCGCCTCGCTAAATACCGGCATATCCAGGTACTTGCTTACCTCGCTCAGAGCCCTGTCGATCAGTAAAGCCGCGGGTAGCCCGTAAGATGCACCGGCCGTCTGCATATCCATCGGCGAGGCGGCACCACCGATTATTACCGGAGCCCCCGGCCTTTTTAACTGGGATATAACGACACCGCTCAATTCTTCCGCCAGGGACATGACCACCGTTCCGGCCGGCGTGGCCGGGCTGGAAGCTCCGGGCAGCGTTCCAGAAGTATAAGTAGCCGGAACCCCGTATTCGGCGGAAAGCAGGAGGCGACCGAGGGCGTCTTCCGAACCGACCAGCGGGCTCGTCGGTTCGGTATATTGGACGAAAAAGGGCTTTTCTTCCAGTTCTTCTCTCCCTCCGGTAACCGTCGCGGCCAGCTGGAACAGCTCTTCCGTATTTCGGTTATCGGCGGAGGTAAAAACAAACGGCTTCCGCGCGCTGGCTGTCATCGTCTTAAACTGATACAGGTCGGCCAGCTCGGTCGGCACGTCAGAAGGAAGGGCCATACTCATCAGGAAATCGATGTTGGACAGCGCGTCGCCGATTCGGCTAAAGTTCCTGACGTCCTCAAGTCTGCTCTTTCTTCTCTCGCCCGATTCGAGATCGATCGTATTCGGGTTATCCGAACCGGGACCAAAATAGTTTTGCTCGCTCCCAAGTTCCAGCGCCAGCTCGCCGTCCCGGTCGTAGACGGGAATGTATTTAGGGGCCGAAGCGAGTGCCTCCTCGACGAGATACGGTTTTACGTACACCCTTTCTTCCTCCACTCTTGCCCCGGCTCCGTGCAACAGGTCCAGTGCTTCTTCGTTTCTAACCTCGAAGCCCACTTTCTCCAGGATATAAAGGGCCTTTTGAAAAATCTTTCTTTTCTCTGTATCCGATAACATTTCTCTATTTTCTCCTTTTATCAGTCGAACTCGATCACACAGGTGAATTCCCCGACAAAAAATAATCTCAAGCCCACAGTTTAAATTACGAGTACCCTTCGTAGCAATCCGCCATGGCTTTCCCTGAGGCTCCGGGCGGACCCGGCTCCAGCTTGCCACAGCTCAAACAAGCCGAGGTTATCAACCAGAATACTCAGGTTCTTCCTCAAGGACCCGCCGCGGCCAGAATTCGTCTGACGCGGAACGCTTTGCCACCTCTCCCTATAATAACTCTGACGCCGCGAGTACTTCTCGGACCGGGGTGATCTCTCTTATGAACGATTACCGTGTCTCAAACCCCGGTATTCTGGTGAACTTCTCAACAAAGTCCAGAATCTGAGTCAAAAAGATCACGATAACCAGGTAAATTATTGCTACAACCGCAAATACTTCGAAGTAACGGAAGGTTTCGGCGCCAATTATTTTCGCGTGGCCCATTAGTTCCGGCGCATTTATTATATAAGCAAGCGAAGTATACTTTAATAGATATATCAGCTCGTTGGACCAGGACGGGATGACCAGCCTGAATGCCTGGGGCAAGACTACGTAGAGGATGGATTTGCTCTTCGTGAGCCCCATGCTTCTGGCCGCGGTCATCTGTCCGCCCCCGACCGACTGGATCGCTCCCCGGAGGTATTCCGCCGAGTAAGCCCCCGAATTAAGACCCAGTCCGATAATAGCCGCCATTATCGGTGACAGCCGCAGGCCCCATGCAGGGAAACCGTAATAAAGGATAAAAAGCTGCACCAGCAGCGGCGTCCCCCGAAAGAGCTCGATGTAACCCCTGCAGAACCAGCTGACCGGTTTATTCCCGTAAATCTTTCCCAGGGCAAGAAGCGTACCCAGAAAGGTCCCGATTACTATTCCGACGGCCGTAAGTATCAGCGTTACCCGGAGGCCATCCAGCAAAGAAGGAAGTATGCTCCAGGCAAAGTTAAAGAAGCTCATTCTCTGTTTCCCCTCTCATATTTTTATCTCATCCCCCTGCCGGATTCGTAGCCGGGAATCTTTAATCTTTCGTTGACGTAATCCAGCAAGGAGTTTCCGGCCCGGGTGAGGACAAAATAGATCAAAGCGGCCGTGATGAAAACCACCATCGGCTTAAAGGTACTGTAAATGATGTACCTCCCCTTGCGTAACAATTCTACCACACCGAGAGCGTAGGCCAGCGGTGTGTCCTTGAGCACTATCGTGAATTCATTGGTCCACGGGGGGATGGCGCGCCGGAGGGCCTGGGGAATTGTAATATCCCTGATGGCCTGCATCCTCGTCATTCCAACCGACCTCGCCGCAAGCAACTGACCGCTCTTGATGGACTGGATTGCGCCCCGGAATATCTGTGATTGATAGGCCGAGGACCTGACCCCGATGCCGATCACTGCCGCCAGAAAAGCGGGCAGGTTCAGGCCGACGGAGGGCAGGCCGTAAAAAACGAGCATCAGGATAACGAGCAGAGGGATGCTCCTGACCACTCTCTCGTATACCGATATAGCTCTCGAGACGATATTGCCCCCGTAAACCTGACCTATTCCGAGGGGAAGACCAATGCCAAAACCAAGCAGCAGGCTAAAGAAAGTTAACTCCAGCGTAATGACGGTCCCGTTGAGCAGAGCCGGAAGGATTGACCAGCCAAAATTTAAGTTTTCGATAAAGGAAGTCATAATTTCGTAGTCTGAGTTAAAGACGGGCCAGGAAAACCCGGCCCGCCCAGACCACTTTTATCCGAACCACTTCTTGACTATTTCGTCGTACTTGCCGCTATCCCTCACTTCTTCGAGACCTGCGTTCAGCTTGGCCAGTAATTCCGAATTTCCTTCCTTGACTGCCAGGCCGTACTGTTCCCCGGTAATCAGTTTTGCGATTATTTTCACCGGCTGTCTTTCCGTGAAAGTATTTGCCACCGGCGTATCTACCACGACAGAATCCAGCCTGCCGTTGACCAGATCCCGCACGGCCATGACGTAAGTATCGTAGTGCCTGGAAACGTTGCCGCTTATGATGCCTTTCTCCACCAGCTGTTCCTTGACCCAGCCTGCTCCGGTGGTACCTGTTTGAGCGCCGATCATGCGTCCACCCATCAGTGCCTGTACGACGTTTATATCCGAGTCTTCTCTAACGATTACCGCCTGATCCGCGGACCAGTAAGGATCGCTGAAGTCGACTTTCTTATCCCTTTCCGGCTTGATAGTCATAGCCGCCGCAACGGCGTCGATTTTGCCCGCGTCAAGAGCCGGAATCAAAGAGGCAAAAGCGATGTCCTGCCACTTCAATTCAAAACCCTGCTCTTCCGCTATTGCTTCCATGAGATCTACGTCGAACCCGACGAGCTCGCCCTCCTCCATTATTTCAAACGGAGGGAATCCTGCGCTGGTTCCGACCACCAGCTTTTCCTTCTCCTGGGCCAGACCGACTGCAGTCAGAACTCCAAAACTCAGCGTCAGCGCCAATAGTAGAGTAACGAAGTACTTAAATTTGAGATTCATGTTATATTCCTCCTTTTAATTTCGATCAATTACCCAAACCCGCCTTCAATCCCGGTAAATAAAATCCTTCAACTTAAATGGCCTTATCACTTACCACCCCCCAGAAAAACTTCATAATACTTTACTAAGCTAATCCAATCCAAACAAGGTTTGAACAAACCAAAGAACGCGATAGCAAGAGCTGATGACCTGACTTCATCTCTCAACTGGCGGTCACACCTTTCCAATATGAAGGAGAACGTTTAAGATAATACTGTCAGGCTTTGAGGTAAAAGACGATGAACTCACTGAAGTCAGGCTTAAAGGTCGCTGGCTGGGACGACGGACCGTTCGATTTCGGCCAGGACGCACCGGTCCCGCTGGTAGGAGTGATAACCCGAGGTGGCAGCCTGGTCGAAGGCGTGATTAAGACGTCCGTCGAAGTTGACGGTCTGGACGGCACCGAGAAGCTGATTGCGGCGATAGAACGGAGCAGGCATAGAGAAGATCTGGCCCTGATCACCCTGAAAGGCATCACGGTGGGAGGGTTTAATGTCATAGACATAGCGAAACTATCCGATAAAACCGGAATTCCCGTTGTAGCAGTAACGAGAAAAACCCCGGACCTCCCTTCTTTCAGGAAAGCTCTAGCTGAGATACCCGATGCCGAACCCCGCCTGCGAGCGGCGGAAAGGGCAGGAAAAATCCGTACTGTTAAGGTCGGAAAGCAGGAAGTCCACTACCAGAAATCGGGGCTTCCGGCAGAAGAAGCAGAACGGGCAATTTCGCTTACTGCAACTCATTCCTGTCTACCGGAGCCAATCCGGCTGGCCGGTATGATCGCAAAATCTATCGTCAAAGGAGAAAGTTAAATCATAATTCATAAAGATAAAGGTGGTAATATGAAATCCCTCATTCAGGTGGTAGAAGAAGCAAGAGTCGAGGTTGACTCTCGGGTAACCGGCAGCGTCGGAAGTGGTATGTTGATCTTTCTCGGTATCGGGGAAGGTGACGATAAGAACCAGGTTGTTGAAATGGCGGACAAAGTTCTTGGACTGAGGATATTTCCGGACGAAGAAGGCAAGATGAACCTTTCCGTGCAAGACGTGGCCGGGGAAATTCTTGTGATATCCCAGTTTACCTTATACGGACGGATCGATTCCGGCCGCCGCCCAAGCTTTTCCGAGGCGGGCTCGTACGAAAAATCAAAAAAACTGTATCGTGATTTCGTCGAAGAACTAAAGTCCAGACACGAAGAAAAAGTGGAATCCGGAAGTTTTGGCAGCCACATGAAGGTAAATCTGACCAACGACGGCCCGATCACGCTCCTGGTCGAAAGTTGAAAAGACCTAGAGCCTACATTAAAATCATGAGAGATTTTGAAAAGAGTGAGGAGGAAATATGGCTGTACCGAAATTTAGAACTTCACGATCGAAAAAGAGAAAAAGACACGCGGGGAATAAGCCGGTAGTCGATCCAACTGCCACTGAGTGCCCGCATTGTCACGAATTGAAACTTCCACACCGCGTCTGCCCGAGCTGCGGCTACTATAACGGCGAACAGATAATGGAAGTCGAAGAAGAGGAATAGTAAAGCCTGGAGGTACCCTCCTCTCCGGTTTTTCAGGTCAAAAAATTTCACAATCCAGTGTTTAGGCAGTTTCTCGATTAAGTTAGTTATTTCTTTCAAATTTTGTCGGACGTGTTATTTGTTTTAAGGCGTTTTGAGTTTTAGCCTTCAGGGAATTGGGGCGGAAGTCGAGAACTTATTATCAACCTGCTGAACGGGGGATCTTTCATGGGGAAAACGGTAGCAAGAAACAAACAGGCATTCAGGAACTTCGACTTCGAGGAGTTCTACGAAGCAGGAATGGTGCTTCAGGGTACTGAGGTAAAGAGTCTGCGGGAGGGCAGGTGTAGCCTAAAAGACGGATACGCCAAAGTAACGGACGAAGAGGTGTTTCTCCATAACGTCCACATTGCGAGGTACGATCAGGGCAACAGGGAGAATCACGAACCGAGGAGAAAGCGAAAACTCCTTCTGCGTAAAGCGGAAATAAAGCGCCTGATCGGTAAGACCCAGCAAAAAGGCTACTCACTTATCCCCGTGGAGATTTACTTTAAAAGCGGCTACGCGAAGGTAAAACTCGGTCTCGGCAAGGGGAAGAAAGAATACGACAAAAGAAGAAAGATCAAGGAAAGGGACCAGCAAAGACGAGTCGAAAAAGAATTAAAGGAACACACCAGACAGGGGTATTAAGGTTATAACTGACTCCAGGGAGGCGAACTATGGGGAAAGAATCGGGGAATAAGGTATCAAGAAAGGTGGAGGACTGTAGATTGGAACTGGTCCGTGGGGATATAACGGCACAGGAGACGGAAGCAATCGTAAATGCGGCAAACAAGAGGCTGGCACCCGGGGGAGGAGTTGCCGGGGCCATCCACAGGGCTGCGGGACCAGAATTATGGGAAGAGTGCAAGACGCTCGGTGGCTGCAGGACCGGTGAGGCAAAGATTTCCGGGGCTTACGAACTTCCAGCGGATTACGTGGTACACACCGTGGGGCCGGTTTACAGCGGTTCTCCGGAGGACCCCGAACTTCTGGAATCTTCTTACCGCAACAGTCTTCAGCTCGCCGTCGATAAAGGGATAGAGAGCGTTTCCTTCCCGGCATTAAGTACCGGAGCGTTTGGTTACCCGGAAGAAGAAGCGGGAAGGATAGCTCTGGAAACGATGATAGATTTCCTGGAGAATCACTCCGGGCCGGAGCTCGTCCGTCTCGTGCTCTACGGTAGGAGTTCCTTCGAATTACACAAAGAGATACTGAAACAAATAACGGGTCAATAATGGAACACAGATCCAATAGCTCGGATAAGAAATATATTTTTGTTACCGGCGGAGTTCTCTCCGGGCTCGGCAAGGGAATAGTGGCCGCTTCGCTCGGGTTACTCATGAAATCACGGGGTTACAGACCGACCCTGCAGAAGGTCGACCCCTATCTCAACGTGGACGCGGGCACGATGAATCCCTATCAGCACGGCGAGGTTTTCGTCACGGATGACGGGGCAGAGACCGATCTGGACCTCGGACATTACGAAAGGTTTATCAACGAGAACCTATCCGCGGCGAACAACGTAACCACGGGGAAAGTTTACTCATCCGTCATGGAAAAGGAACGGCAGGGCGAGTACCTCGGAAAGACAGTTCAGATAATTCCCCACATTACCGACGAGATAAAGAAGGACATCAACGAACCGCTGGAAGAGTCTGATTCCGACCTTATAATCACGGAAATCGGCGGCACGGTCGGGGATATCGAAAGCCTGCCTTTCCTCGAGGCTCTGCGGCAAATGAAGGACGAAATCCCGAGGGAGAACGTCGCCTTCATTCATCTGACACTTGTCCCCTATTTGAAGACTTCCAAGGAACTGAAGACCAAGCCAACTCAGCACAGCGTCAAGGAGCTGAGGGGAATAGGAATCACGCCCGACATCATTGTCGCCCGCTGCGATCGCCCGCTGCCACAGTCCGTGCGCAAGAAAATCGGCCTCTTCTGTGACGTACCAACTGAGAACGTGATCGAGGACCGCAAAATGGACGTGATCTACGAGGTTCCCCAGATGATGGCCGATGAAGAACTGGACGACCGGGTCTTGGAAAAACTCGAGCTCCCGAAAAAGGAACGGGATATCTCGAGCTGGTCCCGCCGCGTTAAAAAAATCAAGAACCCGGACCAGAAAGTGACCATCGGAATGTTTGGAAAATATACCGAGCTGGAAGACGCTTATATCAGCATCATAGAGGCATTTCAGCACGGAGCAGCCGAAACCGGTATAAAACCGGAGTTCCGCTGGTTCTCCTCGGAGGACATCGAGCGGTCGGATCTGGAGGATTACATGAAGGACGTCGACGGAGTTGTCATCCCGCCCGGCTTTGGCAAGCGAGGCGTGGAGGGCAAAATCGCGACTGCGAAAATTGCCCGGGAAAACGGCGTTCCGCTATTCGGTATCTGCCTCGGAATGCAGGTAGCGACGATCGAGTTTGCCCGCAACGTCATCGGCATGGACGAGGCAAACAGTACCGAGTTCGACCCGAAAGCCTCCGATCTGGTTATAGATCTCATGCCGGAGCAGATAGAGATCGAGAAAAAGGGCGGAACGATGCGTCTGGGCAGTTACGAAACGACCATAAAGGAGGATACAAAGACGGCCGAGATCTACGGAAAGAAAACCATTCAGGAACGACACCGGCATCGCTACGAATTCAACAACGATTACAGGGAGCGTTTCCGCGAGGCGGGCATGGAGCTGTCCGCAACTTCACTTGACGGTCAGCTCGTGGAGGTAATAGAACTGGAAGACCATCCCTGGTACATCGGCGTCCAGTTTCACCCGGAATTCAAATCCCGCCTGGAAGAACCCCATCCGTTATTCACGAGCTTCCTTCGGGCCTGCAAGAAAGAATCGTAACCTGGCGCGGTATCGGGAGCTTTACCCCGTCCGGTAGAGTTTTCCCTCGAGCAAAAAATACCCGAAGGCGATTACGATAATTATGCTTATCAGGTGGGCGGCTCTAATCGGACCCACCCAGAGACTGCCCGCGCGGAAGAAACTGATGAGCGACCTGCCGACGGAATACGTTATCAAATAGACTGAAGTAATGAAACCTCGTTTGTGCCCCCCCTGTCTCAGGCGCCAGAGCAAGGCAAATATCAGCAGGTTCAGGATCATCTCGTAGACCATCGTCGGGTGAAGCCTCTGGCCGGGAAATTCCAGGCCTGCCGGAGTATTTGGGCCGAACTCCAGCCCCCAGGGTAGATTCGTCGGATAACCGTAAGCATCCCCGTTCAACAGGTTCCCGACTCTTCCTGCGGCCTGGCCGAGTATCAACGCCGGCGCCAGGGAGTCGGTAAAGTCCCAGAAATCAACTTCCTTCCACTTTACGAAAATTAGTAACCCGACCAACCCGCCAAGTAACCCTCCGTGGATCGCCAGACCGGCCACGCCAAACCCCCGTTCTCCACCGAGACCGACGAACCCGAGCGGGTGTTCAAGGAAATAATCCAGGTAGAAGAGACCGTAATAAATCCTGGCCCCGATCAACCCGAACGGAAACGCCAGCAGGACGAAATCGATCAGGTCGTTGAAGTCCAGCTCCAGCCCTTTTCTGCGAACTTCCAGCCACAGTACCCCGAGACCCAGGATAAGAGCCAGGGCGTAAGTTATCCCGTACCAGCGAACGTCCAGCGAGCCGATCCGAAAGGCTATCGGGTCCACGGTCAGCCTCCAAGCACAACAACAACTACCTGCAGCACCCCGACCAGAAATCCTATTACCGCTCCAAACCACGTGATCGCCCGGAACTGATCCCCGGTCACGTCGAGCACCAGCCTTTCGACCCGGACGGTGGAAAAACTTTCCACCTCCACCTTGACCAGTTTCTCGACGTTCAGGGCACTGAGAATGTCTGCCCCCTGATCTGCGACCACCTCCGTTAGCTCTTTGACCAGCAAGCCGGCAATCGGGGAGACGAACTCCGGTTCAACCCAGCGCCCGGGCCTGCCGATATCTTTCCGGCTGAGTTCCCGAAGCTTACCTTCAAGGAGTTCGCCAAGTTTGCGCTTGACCCTCTGCGACCTGAGCGAGTCCAGGACGTAACTGCTGATCGCCCGGGCAAGTGCTTCTTTCTCCTCCGCTTGATCGAGTTCAACCAGCTCCCCGACCTTTCTGTCCTCCGAACTCTTGAGCAGTGTAATCAAACTCTCCAGGAGGATCGACTGGACGTGTTCGTTCTCGATTACCGTAATTGATAGCTCCGTCAGTGTGTTCGCCACCCGCCGACTCCCGGCTTCGGACCACTCCAGTTCTGAAACCTCCTTTTCCATGAGCCCTTCCAGGTATTTTAGGGAGGAATCAGCCAGTTCTTCGCGAAATTCTTCTTCTTCCATGAGCTCTATAAACCTTGGCAGACCTTCGTCTATCATTTCTCCGAGTTTTTCCTGCAGCTTATCTCTCGGCAGTACTACCGTTTCGAGGAAGCCGAGCTTGATCTGATCCCAGACGGAATCCTCCCTGAACTCCCCCTCGAGTTTTTCATCCAGGGTGTCGACCAGGAATTGTTTCAACCTGGCTTTTATCTCCGGGCGGTCCAGGAGTTCGGCCCCTTTTCTCAGGAGCAGCGGAAGGTTCTCTTCCACACCCAGCAGAAGCAGTTCCTTTAAATCATCTCCCAGGTAATCCCCGACGCGGGCCTCGGTATTTCTTATTTCCTCCAGTTTTGCGAACCAGTAAGATTCCAGGCGACCCTTTATCTCCTCGTCCGCCGCCACCCCGCTCAGGATCTCTTCCAGTTTCAGATAAATTTCCTCGTAGGACCAGCGCTCGACCAGTTCTCCGACCTTCTTCTCGGACAGTTCCTCCAGCCCCGTATCGACCAGCTCCCGGAGCAGCTTTTCAAGTTCCTCCCCCGCAATAAAGTCTTCCAGCCACGCCTCCAGCCTCGTAACCAAACCCCGGACCAGTTCATCCAGGCTGAGTTCCAGGCTTTCCGGAAATAGTTCCCGGAGAGACCCGTAGTCCCGCTCCAGAAATGCAATTAGCCAGCTTTCCATCCTTTTTTCCAGCCCTTGCCTAACTTCGGGCTTCTTCAGCCTGGCCTCGAGCGCCCCGGGCGTCAGGAGGTGTTCTCCGACCGCCCGACCGATGTTTTCGGCTATCTGAGACTTACGTTTCGGAATCAGACCCGGGGTAAAGGGGATCCTGTAACCGAACAACTTCTTCTCTTCCAGGGGACGAAAAAGCATCCTTATAGCTATCCAGTTCGTCGAGTAGCCTATAACGCTCGCCACCAGGGGTAAAGCGACCAAATAGAGCTCAAAGTTCATTTATTCCACCTATAATCCTTCAACTCAATTGCCGTCAAGCACCGGGTTCGGTAAAAGAATTTTAGTGAACACGCGCCAATATTACACGTGACGATCGGCCTCGGTACCGGAAAGAATGGTTTCAAAAGACTTTTCTCCTCAGAATCGGAAAACGGGCGGCCAGAAAAAAATGACCGTTTCAAATAAACTTCAATACCTTTATAATAATCGTCGATATTATATAGGAAAAATTGGCTGCAAGAAGTGAATCCATCACTTTGTCCGCTAAAAATCTATTGTAGCCAGTAAAACCCCCGACGTACGCGCGCAGGATGAGCGGCCCGGCAAGCAATAATTTTGCAGATGGAGAAAAAGGCAGGATGGGCGAGATAACCGTAATATTCGCCACTCCGGAAACTTGCTGAGATCCTTGGCTTATTAACTCAAGAGAATTTACCGGTCAAATCACCACCACATATGATAGTAGTGAAAAGGGTGCTATGCCGGTATAATTTTGCAATTAATCGTTCACCTGGATTATACGAATCATTTAATTCCCTGTTTGCGAAATGCGAAGTAGTTTGAGTAAAATAAAGGAGGTCTTGAAGTTTATCAATTACTACCCATGTTAATTATTTCATCTCTTACGGATAAATTAGCTTTTTGGTCCGGGCGTCGAACAATACCAATCTGTGATACGTTCAGGAGGGGTTAAAAATATGCCAGCTGAAAAACTGGATAAAATATTCAAACCGGAGTCTCTTGCCGTCGTTGGGGCAAGTGAGAAAGAGGGCTCCGTCGGTGCCACCTTAATGAAGAATATCATCGAAGGATTCGAGGGGGATATATACCCTGTAAATATAAACAGAGACTCGGTAATGGATATCGAAGCTTTTTCCAGCGTCAAGGAAATAGATAAAGAGGTCGATCTGGTCGTAATCGCAACTCCGGCAAAAACTGTTCCGGATATCATCGACGAAGCCGGTGAAATGGGGATAGAGGCGGCTATCATTATCTCCGCCGGCTTCAGCGAAACCGGTAAAGAAGGAGCAAAACTGGAGAGGAAGCTCGAAGAAAAGCGGGAAAAGCACGGTATGCGGATTCTCGGGCCCAATTGTCTGGGGACTATAAGACCGGGGGCCGATTTAAATCTTACCTTCCTGCGCAAGGATCCGGCAGCTGGCAAGGTGGCCTTTCTATCTCAGAGCGGCGCAATGGGGTCGGCGATTCTCGACTGGTCCACCAAGGCCAAGGTCGGCTTCAGCTCCTTCGTCTCCGTCGGGAACATGCTGGATATTGATTTCGGTGACCTGATAGACTACTTCGGCCAGGATCCCAAGACGAACAGCATAATAATGTACATGGAGACGGTAAAAAACGCGGAGAAGTTTATGAGCGCCGCCCGGGGTTTCGCACGAACTAAACCTATTCTCGTCGTAAAAGCGGGCAAATATTCCGAAAGCGCGGAAGCAGTTGCTTCCCACACCGGCTCCCTCGCCGGAGAGGATCAAATTTACAACGCAGCCTTCAAGCGCGTCGGCGTTACCAGAGTCTCCGACGTGGACGACCTGTTCAGCAGTTCGGAAACCCTGAGTAAACAGAACCTGCCGGATGGGCCGAGCATGGCTGTTATTACGAACGCCGGCGGGCCGGGAATAATGACGACGGACGCAATCCTGGATGCCGGGGGAGAACTGGCGGACCTGTCCCAGACGACGATGAGTGAATTAACGGAGCTCCTTCCGGAACACGCCAGCAAAAAGAACCCGGTTGACGTGCTCGGTGACGCGGACCCCGACCGTTACAAGAACTCGATCAGAATCTGCCTTGAGGACGACAGCGTAGACGGCGCGATAGTTATTTACGCACCTCAGGGGGAAGCGACGGCCCAGGAAGCGGCCGAAGCCGTGGCCGAAATATCGAAAGAAACTGAAAAGCCGATCGTTACCTCATTTATGGGGGCGGGAGAGGTCAATAAGGGTCGGGAACTCCTGCGCAATGAGAACGTCCCGACGAGGCCGACTCCGGAGCAGGCCATCAGTGCTTACATGTACATGCATAACTACGCTCGAAACCTGGAACTGCTATACGAGACGCCGGAAGAACTCCCGGTCAACAATCAGCCGCCACATCACCACTTAAAGGCAATGGTCAGAAAGGTGCTCAGGTCGGACAGAAGTACGCTGACCGAAGTCGAGGCGAAGAAATTTCTCGATACCTACGACATACCCACATCTTCGACGAAAGTGGCGGAATCCGCCGATCAGGCAGCAAACCTGGCCTACGAGATCGGCTATCCCGTAGTATTGAAAATTCACTCGTACGATATCACCCATAAGACGGACGTCGGAGGCGTCGAACTAAACCTCCAGAACAAGGAAGAAGTAAAAGAAGCTTATCGAAATATCGTTTCCCGGGCGAAAAACCACAGACCGTCGGCGGATATCCGCGGCGTAACGGTGCAAAAGATGGTCTCGAATATCGATTACGAACTGATTCTGGGCTCGAAAAAGGACCCGCTCTTTGGCTCCACGATACTTTTCGGCCGTGGCGGCACCGGGGTGGAACTTTACAAGGATACTGCCGCCGGATTCCCTCCGCTGAACCAGGTTCTCGCTCACAGACTAATGGAGGACACGAAAGTCTATCAACTCCTAAAGGGTTACCGGGGGAAGGAAGGGGCAGATATCCGTGATCTGGAAAAACAGCTAATCCGCTTTTCTCAGTTGATCATAGATTTTCCTGAAATCAAGGAAATTGATATCAATCCGCTGGCGGTAATTGATGGATCCTTCCGGGCACTAGACGCCAGGATGATCCTGGATCAGGATTACAAGGATAGAAAGGTGGAGAAAACGCACGAGCACCTGGCAATCGAACCCTATCCGCGGCAGTACGTAGAGGACTGGCGCCTCGAAGATGGGCGAAATGTCACTCTCCGCCCGATTCAACCGGAGGACGAACCGCTAGAATTCGAACTCTTTGATTCGTTCTCGGATAAGACATGGCGGCAGCGGTTCTTTGGCCCGAGGACGGAAATATCCCACAGGGAGATGACCCGTTACACGAACATCGATTACAGGCGGGAGATGGCGATAATCGGTATTCTAAACGACGAAGGCAAGGAGAGGATGATCGGAGTCGGACGCCTGATCATCGGTCCCAGCCAGGATACAGGCGAGTACGCTGTAGTAGTTGGCGACCCCTGGCAGAGGTTGGGTCTGGGAGAAAAGCTGACTGATTCGATAATCGGAGTCGCCGAGGACAAAAACCTGAAAAGTATTTACGCGACGATTCTCAAAAACAACAAGCCGATGCTCCAGTTGTCCAGAAAGATGGGCTTCCAGGAAGTAGACAGGGGTTCCGATACCGTTAAGATGGAATTAGAATTAAGATAAGAGAATTTCCTCATCCGGAAATAACCTTAGAACCTGGGTTTAATACACATAAAGTGTAGAATGGGTGGCTGAAGAAAAAGCTGCCCCGAAATACTGTTTTACCAACTAATCCACAGGAGGGTAATAAATTGACTGAACCAAAGCAATGG
>CAZENJ010000010.1:0-23519 GCA_964513485.1 uncultured Thermotogae bacterium
GAAAATATAGTGGTTGGTGGGGGGATTTTCAAGCGTCCGCCGGTAATATTACCGGTTCAGTTTTCCCCTGAACTCCCGCCCGGCAGGAATTAAAATTGAACCCTTACTCGAACTCAGCTATAATTTCCTGTATATAACTTTATAAATTTAAGAGTGCAAAAAAATATTTCAGGATGATTCTATAAAAAATGAAATTGACAAGAAGGAAGTTCATCAAACTTCTTGGGACTACGTCCCTTACGGCCTTAACAGCTACACCTGCCTTCTCACAGAACGACGAGGCGAATCTGGACGAAATAAGGGTAGCTTATCCCCCGACCATGGCCGCGTTACCCCTGGCAAAAGGGAGTCAGCCGAACTTTTTCCTCGAAGAACAGGAAGTAAAACCATTCGAGAAACAAAATATAAAGATAAAATTAATACCCTCCAAGGGTTCAAGCGATGCTGCAAGATTGGTCAGCGGTGGCAGGGCTGACTGCAGCATAACTGGCCTGACCAGTTCTCTTTACGCAATTCACGGGACCGGAAACCTAAAAATCACTTCGACCGCATTTGACCCCAATAAAACCGGGAGACACTTTGGCCTGGTCACAAGCAGCCTGTACGAGATCCCGTCCGTAACGGACCTTATTGAAGACTGGCTGGACAGCTCTTCGAGAAAGTCAATTGTTCTTTCACTGAGGCGAGACGACCATTATGCCACCGATCAGTTAATCAAAGCCAGCGGGTTTTCGAGCAATGACTCGCTTTACTATATCGATCAGGAGGACTTAATCTCGCGAATGACCGGTTTGCTTAACGGAAATTACATTTCCGCAGTTCTACCGGAACCCCTGTTGACTCTCTCACTGGAAAATCCTCAGTTCGAGGGCTACCAGGCAAATCTTATCACTGATTATAGAAACGTAGTCATCCCCCCTTTCGTATTCGTTTTTAGGGAAAAATTGCTAAAGGATAACCCGGAGCTCGTAAGGAGATTTTATCAGGGCTGGATGGACTCGCTCGAGGAAACCAACAACAGCAATAACTTCCAGCTGTTAGGCCTGACGACGAAAATTATTTCACAGACCCTCCCGAGCTTAAGAGGCGTCATTGAAAATACGGAATTCACGGAGGATTTTGCCAACCTATTCGAAGTGCCCACTTTTACCCCCCCGGAAGAACTCGACAGAAAAATATATAATTCTACCCTGGAGTGGGCTATTGAGAAGAAATATTTAACAAAGAAAATACCCTATGAAGAGGTATTCGAAGGGTCTTCAGCTATTTTTTCAGATGCAGCCAGATGATCAAGGTAGGAAATCTGATCGTCCGGCGCGGTTCGGGCGAAACCGAGGAAACGGTCATTTCGGGTTTGGATCTGTCAGTTGACAGGGGAGAGAGCCTCGGAATAATTGGCCCCAATGGTTGCGGAAAAACGACACTGCTCCATACACTTGCCGGACTTCATAAAAAGTTCACCGGGGATTTGCAGATCGCTACATCTCAAGATTCAGTCGCCCTTATACTGCAGGACATCGGCTTGCTGCCATGGAAAACGGTCTGGGAAAACGCCACTCTTGGGCAGGAACTCGGCGGGCAGGGAGATCGGGCCGACGCGGAATCACTGCTAAGAGAACTGGACTTAATTTCCTATCGTGACGGTTTCCCCGAACAGCTGTCCGGGGGACAAAAACGGAAACTGGGTCTGGCGAGGGCTCTGGCGGTAAACCCGGAAGTACTTCTGATGGACGAGCCCCTGGTCTCCCTGGACGAATTCACGAGAGAGCAGCTCCAGGACAGAGTCCTGCAACTATGGCAGGAGAGGGACCTAACCATGGTTCTCGTAAGTCACGATATAGAAGAAGTCTCCTTTCTGGGTAGCAAGATTGCCGTCCTGTCCCGCCCCCCGGCAAGTCTAAAGAGCTACATAGATAACGCAGATATGGGGAGTACCGACTTCCGGCGGAGCGAAGAATTCTATCGAATAGTTCAGAAGACGCGGCAAGAATTACCATGAAAAGGGATCTAATCAGGTACGGAATCAGCTTTGCCGGGATGATTTTCCTCTGGTGGTTGGCCAGTCTCGTTGTCGGACTGTTGCTTTCCGGCCCCCAGAGTTCCGTACTTCCGAATCCGATAAAAGCTTTTTCGACTTTGGTCAACCACTGGGATGCGATCTGGCCGAATTTCGCTCGCAGCGCGATCAGGTTGATCGTTGCCCTTATTGTTGCAATCACAATCGGCGCAACTGCCGGGTTAATTGTCGGTTTCGAAGAGAGAATTAATAAATATATTTCTCCCGTACTTTACCTTGTCTACCCCGTTCCCAAAATAGTTTTCCTGCCGGTTATACTTATCCTGTTCGGTTTGGGCGACCTATCCAGAATCATTTTCATATTTCTCGTGACCGTCTTTCAGGTGACCATAAGCGCCAGGGACGCGGCAAAAAACATATCGCCTCAGTGGATCACGGCAGTAAAGAGTGCCGGGGGTGACAAATTCCAGATATATCGCCATGTCGTTATCCCTGCTACCCTGCCGAGCATACTGAGCAGCGCCAGAATCAGCATAGGTCTCGGTATCGCCGCTTTATATTTAACTGAGCTATCTTATACTAACCTCGGACTCGGTTATTATATAAACAACTCCTGGAAGGTATTTGCTTATTCCGACGTCTTTGCGGGCATACTGGCCTTCGCCGCTCTTGGCCTTGGCCTTTATTTGACGATAGAGGCGCTCGAAAGGGTTCTGTGCAAATGGAATTACCTTGAGTGATATCAGGTGCTATTTTACGCAATATAAATATGACTATGAACAAGAAAATTCTTTTATACAGGGGCAAACAGAACGAATCCGTGCGGAAGGCGAGCGCAACAATCCGGGATTGGGCAGAGGACCTCGGGGTGGGCTTCACGGAAGTCAGCGATAAGGAAGAGATAACCAGGGAGAAAAAATCGACGGAGGGAGAAATGGTTCTACTCAGCCTCGGGGGCGACGGGACCTTCCTCCGGGCCGCCGATCTAATTGCTCCCTTTGAGATACCAATCCTCGGGATAAATCTGGGTAAGCTTGGATTTCTTACTGCGCTGGACGACTCAAATTTACGAGAAGGCCTGAATCGAGTTTTTCGGGAAGGATTTTCCGTGAAGGAACTGGCCCGGTTGAGATGTCGGCTAGAACCAGAAAGCGAAAAAAAAGAGGAAGTCCTTACCGCGCTCAACGAAGTAGTAGTTTCGAGAGGGGGGACGACCGGACTGGCCGAAATCGAGCTCTATCTGGATGCGAAAAAAGTTGCCACCTATCCCGGCGACGGACTGATCGTTTCTACTCCAACCGGTTCTACCGCTTATTCTCTATCCTGCGGCGGGCCACTTATCACCAGAAATACATCGGCTTTCAGTATTACGCCACTCAACGTACATAAACTGGGCTTGCGGCCAATCATTTGCTCAGACGAAACAAAAATGGAGATAAAAGCCAGGTCCCCGGTCGCGGTTCAGCTGGACGGCCAGGACGTAATAAATCTCGGCAAATCGAGCTCGATAAAAATCGACAAATCTCCTACCCCCACACTCATGGTAGTTCCGGGTTTCCGGGATAACTTTTTCGAAACGGTAAGAAATAAATTAAACTGGGATAAGGATCGCGGGACGAGAGGATAGTTAAATACCGCCGTTTTCGCCCTTTCTTTTGTTGTTGATTTAACCACCCAGTGTAGTTATTATGACTTATATGAACTGGGTTATTGCGCTCACAATTTTTATCATAACTTACGCCGTTCTCTTTACGGAAAAGATGGATCGTACCATCATTACCCTGGCTGGAGCGCTGTCTCTCCTCCTGGCGGGGATAATAACGGGATTTTATGCCCAGCCTGACGCCTTCGCCGCGATAGACTTCGATACGATCACCCTTGTCCTGGGCATGATGATAATGGTGGGAACGGTGGAAAGAACGGGATTAATCGAATACCTGGCCATTATCATTGCGAAAAAAAGCAGAGGAAACGTCTGGTACCTGTTGATCAGCCTTGGAGCGTTTACCGCAGTCGCTTCGGCAGTCATGGATAACGTAACCACGATGGTTCTTGTCGCCCCGATAACGCTCTCGATTACCGACCTGCTCGGCTTATCGCCGATTCCCTTTTTGATCTCCGAATCCATGTTATCAATCGTCGGGGGCATGTCCACACTGATCGGCGCGCCGCCAAACATCATGATCGGGTCCGCGGCAAACTTTGGCTTTAATCAATTCATAACTCATCTGGGGCCGATTGCTCTCCTGATCTGGATAATTTCGGTAATCTATTTCTGGTTTAAGTTTAACTCGAGGTTGCCGGGAGAATCCGATAAAGCGGAAACTCTGGAAGAAATGGACCCTACCAGAACTATCGAAAGCTGGAATGACGTCCGGAAAGCCGTGAGCGTCATAATAATTGTAATTGCCCTTTATCTCGTACACGGAATAATAGGACTCGAACCACCTACAGTCGCCTTCCTCGGGGCTGCCCTGGCGCTAGTACTCATTCAGCCCGATGTCAAAGACACCCTGGCTAATGTAGAGTGGAGCGTGCTTCTTTTCTACGGTTCCCTGTTCGTGCTCGTCGGAGGCCTGGAAGAGGCTGGAATAATCCACCTCCTAGCAAAAGAGTTCGGGGTTATTGCGGAAAACTATCCCCTGCTGGCTCCACTGGTCCTGATCTGGATTGCCGGTATTCTCTCCGGCATCATAGACAACGTACCGCTGACTATTGCCCTGATCCCCGTGATTCAGGGGCTGGGAAGCGTCCACGGAATTCATATCACTTCGTACTGGTGGGCACTTGCCCTGGGAGCTGTGCTTGGGGGAGTGAGCTCTCCCATTGGCTCTTCCGCAAATGTAATTTCCATCTCTCTCAGCGAGAGGACCGATACTCCCATTACTTTTGCCAGGTGGCTTAAAGTTGGAATACCTCTAACGGTACTTAACCTTACGCTGGCCAGTATTTTTCTCTTCTTCGGCATGCAAATTGGCTATATGTAGGTGCGGCACAAAATGAAAGGATTCTAATATGTCACTAGAGTTAATTCTATCGGGAATAATATTTGCGGGAACTTACGTTGCGATCCTGACGGATGCAGTGGAAAGGTCCCTGGCTGCAGTTGCCGGCGCAGTTTTAATGGTAATAACGGGGTTGTTTTTCGGTTTCTATACGGAAACCGAAGTCGTTACCGAGGCTATCGACTGGAACACCATTGGGTTATTGCTCGGCATGATGATGGTCGTCGGAATTTTAAAGGACTCCGGATTGTTCGAAACGCTGGCTATCTGGGCGGCGAAGCTTGCCAGAGGGGATTACTTTCGCATGATCCTGCTTTTCGGCTTTCTGGCCTCGCTGATGTCCACCACAATCGACAACGTGACGACCATCCTGCTCGTCGCACCGATTTCTATGTCGATCAGCGCAGTTCTGAGCATAGACCCCAAACCAATCCTCCTGACGCAGGGGCTGTTCTCCAACATCGGGGGGGTAGCCACTCTGGTCGGTGACCCGCCAAATATAATGATCTCGGGGGCCGCCGGTTTTCACTACATGGATTACATTTATAACCTTGCTCCTTCTGTCGCGATATGTACTCTGGTTACAGTAATCGTCTTTAAATTTATTTTTGCCGAGAAAGCGGAGGAAGAGAACAAGAAAATTCACAGGGAAGCTCTCGAGGACATCATGGACAGGAAACCGACAAGTGAAATAGCCGACTGGTCGCTGTTGACCAAGGGAATGATCGGACTTACCTTCATCATCGTACTCTTCATTCTTCACAGCGTAGTAACGATAACCCCGGCGACGGTGGCGCTGACGGGGGCAGCGTTAATTCTTATCCTAACTCGGCCGGATATGGACGAGATACTGTCCCGGGTTGAATGGAGTACGCTTCTGTTCTTTGCCGGGCTGTTCGTCGTCGTGCACGGCGTGGTAAAAACCGGCCTGTTAACCAGGGTAGCACAGGGCGTGCTTCATCTAACCAGCGAAAACCTTTTATTTTCCGCACTGATAATTCTCTTTTTAACAGCGCTTGGCTCGGGACTGGTGGACAATATTCCTTTTACCGCGGCAATGCTCCCCATTGTCAGCACTCTATCGGCCAAACTCACGGGGGATTCGAATATTCTCTGGTGGGCGCTGGCCTTTGGAGCCGGCTTTGGCGGTAATGCTACCTATATCGGCTCCTCCGCCAACGTGATGATCGTAAAAATAAGTGAGGACCACGAAGAGCCCATTTCAATGCGCTACTGGCTGAAATACGGGACCATGATAACTCTTATTACGACGGCAATAGCTGGGGCGATAATTACAATTCAAATAACCCTGCCCGTCGACCTGATCTTCTTCCCGTCCTGACATCTTAAACCGCCGATCTTTCGACTGAGAAAATCGTTGCCCCGGTCTTTTGGTTTATTCAAGACCGCCTCAGCTCGAGAAGTAACGTAACAACCCCTGAATTATGCCCCGGGCTATCCGTTCCTGATAGTGCGGGTTGGTCAATTTCCTTCTCTCGGTCGGGGAAGTTAGAAAGCCGACTTCCACGAGAGCAGACGGCACCTTCGTATAACGCGTATAGAGCTTCTGGTGCTTAACCCCCCTATTTCTCGCATTTGTCCAATCGATTATCGCTTGTTGAATCGAGCGGCCCATATTCCAGCTCGAGCCGCCCCGGGCCCTGGTTCTGTCCAGTATGGTCTCTATTCCGTTTACTCCCGGATCCCAGAAGGAGTTGGCCTGGATGGATAGATAAGCGGCGCTGCCGTGTGCTTCTGCAAACTCCAGCCGATCCAGCAGCGGCACGTAATTATCCCCGTTCCGCGTCAGAACAAACTGAAGGGAGGGCTGTTCATTTCCCAGTCTCTCTATCACCCTCGCTATTTTTAAGTTGACCTCTTTCTCGGAAACTCCCCCGGATACGGCGCCTGAGTCGTAGCCACCGTGCCCGGCATCGATGGTTATCTTTACCGGCTGCCCCTGGATCGCTCTATTCGGAGCTTCTCCATAAACCGCTAATAATAAAAGTGCCCCCAGTGCAAGCAGGGCCGTTCTGGAAATTTTGGTAAACATACATTTATTTTACCGGAAAGTAGCTCCGCTGCATGGACAGTCGTCTCTAAAGATGGTGTTACATGTAATCCTATGTAGCTCGAACATCCGGGGGCCCTTTCTCGAACCGGTTTTCACCGATTACCCCCGGCGGAAGCGGCGGGCAATCCTTCTCACTTTTCTTCTTCAACGACCAGAACCTTTTTTACCTCTGTTTCGTCCAGAATCCTCGCAGCAAAATCCCGTTCCGAAGCCTCGGAGAAATCAAGAATCATTTCCGGAGAGTCCGGCAGGTCGGAGAGCGATCTTTCCTTCTGAATTACCGGTATATCGAAAGAGGTGTTTATTAGGAACTCGTATTCTTCCCGGGTCAAAGGTTTGATATCGGTTTCGTAATTATAAAAACCGGACCCAGCGTCTTCTTTTTCCCTGAACGACTCAGTAGCTATCTTCGTTAAAAAATCCACCATCGATTTCGGGTTCGGGGGCTTGCCGGAAAACTTCGTTATGCCCCTGCCCTCCAGTCCCGGATTCGGGGGATAAAAGATAAAGGTAGTCGGCGTCCCTTTTAAACCCAGACCCGACGCCAGCTGGATATTTGTTACTTCACCTTTTTCCGGCAGATTTATCTTAAAGGTCTCGTCAACTGAGACCAGGGAAAGGACGAAATGCTCTTTCAGTACCAGTTTAACCTCCGGGTCGGACAGGATATCTTCCTTATAATCCTGGCAATGAGGGCAACCGGAGGAGAGAAAAGAAAACACGAACTGGCGATCGAGTATCCGGGATAGCCTGACCGCCGTATCGAATTTATAGTTCCTCGCCAATTCAGCCCCCGTGACGAATACGGAGGCAGAAAGAACGATCAACACGGTAAAAATTAATAACAAATGCATATATCTTTTCATTCTATTGTTCACTCCTATTATTCAATCCGATCTCTTTCCTTCCCGTGCCGTCAATTATACCGGACACCCGGCCAGGCACAACCAGGCGAATTGCCGGTACACTTTATAACTCTTGCGGTTGAAGAAACAGGGTTCTTTACCGGCCAGAAATATTTAGCGTAAATATCCCCCCTCTCCCCCGACAGCAAGATTTCACGTCGTTCCGACCAGACTCCCCGGATTCCCGCCAATTGCCGCTTTACCAATTAGCTGGATTTACTTAACTCGATCATTTAAAATAATTGGGCTTAAACTTATTGAAATCAGACCTTTAGTTTTTCCCATTATAAATTTATCAGGGGCATTCGTAATGAACGACAAGAAAGTCTATATTGAAACCTGGGGATGTCAGTTAAACTATCATAGGTCGGAAAAGA
Source organism: uncultured Thermotogae bacterium (assembly GCA_964513485.1). GTDB lineage: Bacteria > Bipolaricaulota > Bipolaricaulia > M55B111 > M55B111 > JAGXLP01. The sequence goes on from CAZENJ010000010.1 coordinate 8,379, forward strand.
TTTCCGGCCACCTCGAGGGGTACGGTTACACCCCCGTGGAGGATATTGGTGCCGCGGATCTGATCGTCTTCAACACCTGTGCCGTGAGAGAGAAGTCCGAGGAGAAGGTCCGGGGAAGAATCGGCCAGATAAAAGAAGAAAGGAAGGAAGATAGTGTTCTGGGAGTTGGGGGGTGCATGGCCCAGCATCTGGGAGAGAACTTGCTGGAAGGGGTGAGCGGCATAGATTTTGTCTTCGGCACCTCCAATCTGGAAGAAATTCCCGACCTCGCAAAACGGGCCAGAAACAGAGGTTCTGCGGCATCTATAACCACCCCAGGGGGATTCGAAGACCTACCGGTGCTGCGAAAGTCGGATTATTTTGCCTGGGTTACCATCGCCGAAGGCTGTTCCAATGCCTGTTCTTACTGCATAGTCCCCCGGGTCCGGGGAGCGTTACGCAGCCGCCCCCCGAAAAAGATTCTCCAGGAAGTTAAGAATCTCGTCGAAGACGGTTATAAGGAAGTACAATTACTGGGACAGAACGTCAACGCGTTTGGAAAAGATCTCCAGGACGAAGAAAAGACTTTTGCCTGGCTGCTTGAACGAGTAGCCGATACAGGAATTCCCCGAATAAGCTTTACCACTCCCCACCCCGCCGATCTGGATCAGGAGACCCTGCAGGTAATGAGCGAAAACGAAAATATTGTCCGACATATTCACCTGCCGCTCCAGTCCGGCTCGAACAGGGTCCTGAAAATCATGAAGCGTAATTATACAAAAGAAAAATACTTACAATTAATCGACCGCACAAGGGAGGTCGATCCACTCACAAACGTGACTACCGATATTATAGTCGGACACCCGGGTGAAACCCGAGAAGAATTTGAAGAAACTCTGGACGTGATACAACGGGTAAAGTTCGGCTCCATCTACGTGGCACAATTTTCGCCCCGACCCGGTACCAGAAGTGCCAAAATGGATGATCACGTACCGGAGGAGGAAAAGCGGAGAAGACTTCAACTGGTTCTCGACAAACAAAAGGAGTTCTCCCGGGAGTACGAAAGTCAGTTTATCGGCAGGAAAACCCACGTACTCGTCAAAGGGCCGGCCAGAGAAGAAGGTAAGTACCACGGAAAAGACGAATTCGGAAAGACGTTAACTTTTCCGGGAAATGAAAATATGGTCGGGAACTTCGTCCGGGTAATAATAGAGCCGGAAAACCACGGCAGTTTAGCAACCAGCGATGAGGGGAGTGTAAAATATGATACTGACAGTTACGCTAAATCCAGCTTATGACCTTATATACTGGGTAAAAGAAATCGAGCAGAGAGGCGAAACTCAGCTTTCGCGGGCCTACCGGACACACTCGAGCGCCGGTGGAAAAGGGATTAACGTTTCTATCTATCTATCTACGGTCGGCGTAGAAAATATTGCCATGGGTCTTATCGGAGGCCACACCGGTCGAACGATCAAGCGATCAATCAGAGAAAAGGGGATAATTACGAACTTTACCTGGATATCCGATGAAACGAGAAACAACGTGGCGATACTTAAAAAAGGGCAGGAGGACAACCCGATCGAAATAAATAGCTCGGGTCCGGAAATCTCCAGACGTGCCCTGAACCAGTTCATGGAACAGTACGAAACAATGCTGCACCGCGTTGATTGTGTCGTGCTCTCGGGCAGTCTCCCGCCAGGAGTACCCAAGGACACTTACGGAAAACTCGTAAAGAAAGCTAAGGACAGGGGGATACGAACCGTAGTCAACACCGGGGGAGAATACGTCGGCCCGGCGGCAAAAGCGGGACCCTTCCTGATAAAGCCGGACATCCGGGAGAGCAAAGAGGTAATGGGAGAAACATTGACGGACAGCCAGTCAATTATTGACGTCGGCAGAAAGATTATCGGTTTCGATACCGAATACGTATTGCTCTCGCACGGCTTGACCGGTGACATTCTGATCAGTAAAGACGAGATCTGGGCCCTGAACGCAAATAGAGAAGAATTAACCGTGAAAAATCGGGTCGGCGCCGGCGATAGCCTGGTAGGCGGTATCGTTTATCAGCTGAGCGAAGGCAAATCGGTACCGGAAGCGGTCAGATACGGACTGGCAGCCGGAATGGCCAGCGTCGAAGTGTACGAGAAGTTCTGTCGGGACGCGTCTCTCGTGCAGGCGCAGCTGGAACAAATATCCCTGAAAGAAATAGGTGACAAGTTTCAATGAAAGTCAAAGACATAATGACCCGAGACCTTACGGCTGTTAGGGAAAACCAATCTCTCAAGGCGCTGATTTTCTTGCTCGAGAACAGCGAACTATCCGGAGTCCCCGTAATTGACGAACGGGGAACGGTAGTTGGGTTCATTTCTGAAAGGGATGTAATTTCGGCCGCGTTGCCCAACTATTTCGAGATGTTGCGAACGGCCTCTTATCTGCCAGACATAAATCAGTTATCCCGACGGCTGGAGGAAATAAAAGGGGACCCGGTATCCGACTATATGTCAAAGGACGTCATTACGGTCGACGAGGACGAAGAGGACATACACGTGGCGGATTTGATAATTAGAAACGAACTCAACAGGGTCCCGGTGGTCGACGAGGACGGGATGCTTTCCGGAATCGTTCAGCGGATTGACCTCCTGGGCGCCCTGCTGTAGCAATATATGAAAGAGGAGATATCCTGATGAAACTGAGCAATTATTATTTACCAACTCTGAAGGAAACACCTGCCGATGCGGAGATGGAAAGTCACAAACTAATGCTGAAGGCAGGATTGATCCGCAAGGTTACTGCCGGGGTTTACAGCTATCTCCCCATGGGTTTCAAAGTTCTGAAAAAAATTGAAGAGGTAGTAAGGCAAGAGATGAATCGAGCCGGCGCTCTGGAAATCAAGTTACCGATAATTCAACCCGCCGAGCTCTGGGAGGAGAGTGGCCGCTGGGCGGATTTTGGTCCGGAGATGTTCAAGCTGGCCGACAGAAAGGAGAGAAAATTCGCCCTGGGCCCGACGCACGAGGAAATCATTACGGACCTGGTCCGGGATGAATTGCATTCCTACAAGGACCTCCCGCTGGTCCTCTACCAGATAAACGACAAATACCGGGACGAAATAAGGCCACGCCACGGGGTTATGCGTTCCAGAGAGTTTTTGATGAAAGATGCTTATAGTTTCCACGGATCACAGGAGAGCCTGGACGAAACTTATCAGGAAATGTACGATGCCTACGCGCGGGTTTTCGACCGCCTGGGGCTTGACTGGGTGGCGGTAGAAGCACCCACCGGACTCATGGGCGGTAATTACTCCCAGGAATTTATGGCTCTTGCCGACGAGGGCGGGGAGGAAATCGTCCTCTGTGATGGCTGCGGCTATTCGTCCAACACGGAAATCGCAAAATACGAGGTCAATCACGACGGGAAAGACGAAGAACTCAAAGAAATGAGAGAAGTAGAGACCCCGGGAATGGAAACGGTGGACGAAGTGGCGGAACACCTCGGCGTTCCGTCTCAAGAAATAGTCAAGACTTTTATTTATCGAACCGACTCCGGACTGGTAGCCGCACTGGTTGGAGGAGACGACAGTATAGAGGAAATGAAGCTGGTAAATCATCTGGGCACAAAAAAGGCGGAAATGATCTCTTCGGAAGAAGAAATAAGACAAATAACGGGGGCAAACTTCGGTTCTATCGGACCGGTCGGGCTGGATATTCCCGTTTACGCCGATCTGGACATCAAATCGATGAAGAATTTTACCGTCGGGGCAAACAAAAACGGTTACCACCTGAAAAACGTGAACTGGAAGCGGGACCTGAATGATGTCGATTTCATCAATTTACGACAGGTCGAGGAAGGTGACCGCTGTCCTAAATGCGGGAAAGAATTAAGCTTTCACAGAAGTATCGAAGTAGGGCAGATCTTCCAGCTAGGAACGAAATATTCCGATAGCCTTCACGGCGAGTATCACGACGAGGAGGGTAATTTAAAGCCCTACGTTATGGGATGCTACGGTATCGGTATCAGCCGGTTGCTGCCAGCAGTAATCCAGCAAAACTACGACGACCGGGGGATAAAATGGACTAACGCGGTAAAACCTTTTTCCGCCGAGGTTATCGTGCTCGGTTCGGACGGAGACGACTCGGAGAAATTGGGGAATGAACTTTACGAAGGACTCGAAACCAGGGGTTTTGAAATTTTGCTGGACGACAGAGATGAATCGCCCGGAGTCAAGTTTAACGACTCGGACCTGATAGGCATTCCATTTAAAATTATAATCGGTCCGAGAGGGTTGAAGGAAGGAAATATAGAACTGGAAACGAGGGACGGAAGGACGGAAAAAATAGATGTAGATAAAAAAGAAACCGCAGAAATAGTCGAAGTACTGGAGGAAAAAATAACTTGAAAATATCCGCGATCGTCCCTGCTTATAACGAATCGGGGAGGATATGCTCCGTTCTGGAGGCAATAGACAAAGCGGATCGTGTCAACCAGATACTGGTGATCGACGACGGTTCCACGGACGATACGCCACAGAAGGTCAGGGAGAGCGAGATAGAAACGACTCTAATTAGCCTGAAAAAGAATACGGGCAAAGCCAACGCTCTCTCGCGGGGGGTGGAAGCCGCTTCATACTCGACACTTATGTTTCTCGACGCCGATCTTCGCGGACTGAAGCCTGATCACGTGGATGAAATGGCCAGAACCTATGAAGAGGGAAACTGGGATATGGTCATCGGCGTTTTTCACAAAGGAAGGTTAAATACCGACATCTCACAGAAGATCAGCCCCCACCTTTCCGGCCAGAGGATTCTCTCACGGGAAATATGGGAGAAACTAAACAGGTCACAGGCAGAGGAATTTGGCGTGGAAATGGCATTGACCAAGTTATCTCTATCGGAAAACCTTTCCACGACTAAAGTAAAGCTAACGGGCGTGACGCACGTAATGAAAGAAGAGAAAAGAGGCTTTGCCGAAGGAATAAAATCCCGGTTGAAAATGTACGGAAACATTATCAAAACTACGTTTACACCGACGAATCTAAAAAAATGAACTATCGATCGGGCGGAAACAGGGCTGATCGGCTTATACGGTTACAAAAGAAGAGGGTAAAATTAAGCTCTATTGACAATTGAACCGCGGTCTTCTATAATAATTTCGTAGAATAATCAACTCGTTGTTCCGTACCCCCTCAAAAAGTTATTTTCAAAATGAGATATACTGACGTTTATCAAATCCATAGGATCGAATGAGTTGGATTGTGAAGAACAACACGGTGAATGAGTAACTTTCGGGCGCGGAGCACAATAAGAAGACTACAGAAAGTGGCCCGCCAGTTATCAAAAATCTGGAACGGCTTCATTGAATGGAGTGGCAAGAATTTGCAGAAATACGATCCTACCCGTGAAGCGACAAATCCTAGCACTACTAATCACAGGAACCGACTTGAGCGGGTACTGGCAGAAATAATTCGTGCATGGACTGACGAGGCAAACTATTTAAGTACCTTCAACCCCTTGCACCCCACTAGAGGTAAAGGAAATAGAATTTATCTGACTTTTGAGGTGAGTTAATTGGAACTAAAAGAGCTTAGAGAGAAGAATTTAGACGAATTAAAAGAAATAGCAGACGAATACGAAATAAAACTGGACTCGAAAAACAAGGAAGGTATCATATACGCAATTCTTGAAGCAGAAGCGAAAGAGCAAGGGCAGGGATTTTCGGAAGGTATTCTTGGAATTTTGCCGGACGGATACGGTTTTCTACGGGATAAAACCTTTCTTCCCGGCAAAAACGATATCTACGTCTCGCCGTCACAGATCAAGCGATTCGGCCTGAAAAACGGCGACAAGGTCGTAGGTCAGACCAGACCCCCGAAGAATGACGAACACTATAAAGCTCTTCTTAAAGTAATAGCGATAAACGACTCTCCCCCGGACGAAATAAGGGATAGAACAGAATTTAAGTACTTAACCCCCCTGCATCCGTCACAGCGGTTAAAACTCGAACACGACCCTAACGACACCTCGACAAGGATAATCGACCTCTTCGCTCCGATAGGTAAAGGGCAGAGAGGGTTAATCGTATCGCCGCCGAAAGCCGGTAAAACTACCCTGATCAAGAAAGTCGCCAACGGACTGGCGGCCAACCATCCTGAGGTAGAATTGATCATCCTGCTGATAGACGAACGGCCGGAGGAAGTTACGGATATCAGGAGATCCATCAACATGGGTAAGGTCGTGGCGGCCACCTTCGACCAGGAGCCAAAACACCACACAGAAGTCGCAGAACTCGTTACCGACAACGCAAAACGCCTGGTCGAATCGAAAAAGGACGTAGTAATTCTCATGGACTCGATCACCCGTCTTGCCCGGGCTTACAACCTTTCGGTGGATCACAGCGGCAAGCTTCTCTCCGGCGGAATTGATCCCGCGGCTCTCTATAAGCCAAAAGAGTTCTTCGGAGCTGCAAGAAATATCGAAGAAGGCGGTAGCCTGACGATCATCGGTACCGCTCTCGTGGAAACCGGGAGCAAGCTCGACCAGGTGGTATTCGAGGAGTTCAAAGGAACGGGTAACATGGAACTGGTCCTCGACAGACAGCTGGCAAACCGGCGTATTTACCCGGCCATAGATATGGAGCAGACGGGCACGAGAAAAGAGGAGCTACTGTTGAGCAACGAGAAATTAAACAAACTGAGAATACTGCGAAAGATGATCGGGGAAATGGAGGACAACGAAGAAGCTCTGGAATTCATCAAGAAGAAAATTGAGGCCACGGAAGACAACGATCAATTTCTCGAACTGATGCGGAACGGGTAAATGAGCGAAAAACTAATTATTCACGGGGGAGAGGCCCTCGAAGGTACTATCGAAGTTCCGGGGGCCAAGAACTCCGCCCTACCTCTCATAGCGGCCACGCTTATTACAGATGACCCTATCCAGCTTGAGAACGTTCCCGGCCTCAAGGACGTTAAAACAATGCTACAGATGGTCCAGGAGCTCGGGAAAAAGGTCGAGTCCACCGGTCCAAATTCGGTCCGCATAGCAGGAGAGGTAGATTCGAACAAAGCTCCGATGGAGCTCGTCCGCAAGATGCGGGCTTCTTTCCTCGTACTTGCACCGCTTTTGAGCAGGACTGGCAGGGCCGAGGTTCCACTTCCCGGCGGTTGCAATATCGGGACGAGACCCGTCAACCTGCATCTCGAAGGTCTAAAAAAGCTTGGGGCGGAAATCGACCAGCATGACGGAAAGATAATCGCCAGCGCGGCTAAACTCAACGGTACCGACATCTTCTTTGACTACCCTTCTGTCGGAGCCACCGAACAGCTGTTGATGGGCGCTGTCGGGGCAGAGGGGTCTACAGTACTTTATAACGGAGCCCAGGAACCAGAAATTAGGGACCTGGCGGTTTTCCTGAAAAAACTTGGAGCGGATATCGAACTCGATGGTTCGATCGTCAGCGTAACCGGTACAGAGGATTTTTCAGGCACCACTTATAAAGTACTTCCGGATAGGATCGCTGCCGGCACCTACATGATAGCCGTCGGGGCCGCCGGGGGCGACGTAAAAGTTGAGTCCGTCGACACTTCCTCCCTCAAACCGCTTACGTTAAAATTGCGGAAAGCGGGCTTAGTAATCGAAGAAGGAAACGGGAGCATCAGGGTGCAAAAAACCAGCAGGCCGGAAAACCTGGAGATAATCACGTTACCGTTTCCCGGATTTCCAACCGATCTCCAGGCGCCGATTACTTCTATGCTGACTCTGGCCAGGGGGAAAAGCGTCGTCAAGGAAACGGTATTTGACAGCAGATTCGGTCACGTTGCGGAATTGAGCAAGATGGGAGCAGATATCTCGGTCACAAATTCCAGTACCGTATTTATCGAAGGCAAGGATGCTCTTCGGGGCACTGAAGTAGAAGCAACTGACATTCGAGCCGGAGCTTCACTTGTTATCGCCGGCCTCGCCGGTGAGGGTAGAACCGAAGTCGCCGGCCTGGAACACCTTGACAGGGGGTACAGCAAGCTCCTGGAGCATCTCCGTGGCGTGGGGGCCAAAGTAGAAAGGGTCGATGACGATGGCTAACGACGAACTGAACTTAATAGAGGACAGAGTAGGAAAGCGAGCGAGGGTCAAGGCAAAGGAACGAGCAATCCTCGTCGGCGTTGACCTCTCCGGCTTCGACGATGACCAGCTCTGGACTACGGACGAGGCAATGAAGGAGCTGGCCTCCCTGGCAGAAACCGCCGGCGTCAGGATCCAGAACAGGGTAATTCAGAGAAGGTCAAAGCCCGACCCGAAGTTCTATATTGGAAAGGGAAAGGCCGAGGAAATAAAGGAAATGGTCCAGGATCTCGGAGCCCAGGTAGTCCTGTTCAACGACGAACTCAGGCCGGCTCAGGCCAGAAACCTGGAGGAGAGGCTGGGTACCAAGATAGTCGACAGAACCCAGCTCATAATGGACATATTTGCTCAGCGAGCTCAGACGAAGGAAGCAAAGCTCCAGGTCGAACTGGCCCAGTACGAATACCTGCTACCCAGATTGAGGGGCTGGGGAGAATCTCTCGAACGCCAGGCCGGAGGTATAGGAACGAGGGGGCCCGGTCAAACCAGGTTGGCCCGGGACAGAGATAAGGTACAGCGTCGGATCGATTCAATCAGGGCCAGATTGAGAGAGGCCGACAAGGAGCTCGACGTAAGAAGGAAACGCCGGATAGAGAGCAACAGGCCCATAGTTGCTCTGATCGGTTACACGAATTCCGGGAAGACCACCCTGCTGAACAAGCTGACCGGAGCCGAGGGCTTTGAGGAGGACAAGCTCTTTGCCACGCTGGACCCTATCACGAGAAAGTTCGAACTTCCGGACAAACGTAAGATCCTGCTTACTGATACCGTCGGCCTGATCAGAAAACTGCCGCACCAGCTCATCCCCGCGTTTAGAGCGACGCTGAAGTCGGCTCGCACGGCCGACCTGCTATTAAACCTGATGGACGTAACGCAGAATAAATTGGAAGCCCGGTGGCAGACCGTCAACGGGATATTGAACGAGGAAATCTTCGATGACCAGCATCAGAGGCCACCGATGATAAACGTGCTGAACAAAATTGACCTCGTCGGGGACGGCAAGAAACTTGAAGCCGAGACAAATGGTATAAAGGACTCCGTGGCAATTTCGGCAAGAGAAGGGGATAACCTGGACGAACTAAAGAAGTTTATGGCCGAGAAACTGGGCGATGAGATCAAAAAAGTCGTACTCAACCTTCCCTACGGCAAAGCCGAGCTCCTCGATTGGCTACACAAGAACGGGGAAGTTACTTCTGAGGAATACAGGGACGATAAGATAAGGTTAGAGGGTAAAATCGAGGAACACCTGCTGTCAGAGCTCAGTCACGAACTGGAAGACGGCGAACTGAAAGTCAGGGAATAAATTCAGCCCCGGCTATCTCCACTAATTGGCTCTACCTCTTTCAAAGCAAACTCTTCAATTTCCTCTTTTCCCAGTTTAACCCTGATAGTTTCCTTCTGGACGTTCCTCTGAACGACTTCACCCTTGCCTTCCGGGGACTTCACCCGACTCCCCTTTTCCGGCATCCTCTCCAGGCTTTCCACGTAATTGTCCAGTTCGTACTCCAGACAGCAGGCGAGCCGGCCACACACTCCCGTTATTCTTTCCGGAGAGACCGATATTTCCTGTTTTTCAGCAAAGTCCATCGGAACCGGGCCGGGGTTATAGAGAAAGCGACGACAGCAGAGCTCCTGACCGCACCGCCCCTCTCCCCCGAGAATCGACGCGGCTTCGCGCGGACCAACCTGCTCGAGTTCTATCCGGGTCGAGTAATTCCGGGCGAGCGCCTTGACCAGACCGCGAAAATCGACCCGGTGAGGAGCTTTGAAGTAAAACTTCAACTGGGATTTCTGGAATGTATATTCGGCGCCAATTATCTTCATCGGCAAAGATCGTTTATCCGCCATCTCCTGGGCCCGGGGAATTGCTTTATCGGCCTCCTCCTGATTCAGTTCGGCCTGAAGGACGTCGTGATCCGTTACCTGCCTGACCGATGTCCACCCGGTGGGGTCGTCCTCTTCTCTCATGTCCTTCGGTAAAACGACCCCCATTTCCCTGACGTTTTCCTTTTCTATGACGTATCTGTCTTTAAGAGTTACATCGGAGTCGTCGAACTCGACGACAACTTTTCTCCGCTTTGTTTTCTTTAGCCCGACTGGATACTCTTCCGACACTTAAGCTCACCCTGTCCTTGTCTCCTTCACTAAAAATATACGGCTTAATTATAAGCCTTCGACCCGGATTAAGGAAACCGTACTACAAACCCGCTAGCCTAAAAAAATCATTTCAGCTGCTCACTCGGCTCGTTAAAATTACGAGTCAAATCGCTCAATTGCAACCAGAGGCTTTCTATCAGCAACTGGAGATTCGCGTTGGTTTCAAGCGAATCCAGTGCACGATCAAACGCTTTTGCCTTCTCCAGCGCCACGCTAGAATTTTTGGCTCGGCTTTCCGAAGCCCCCTGCCGCAGCTTTTCCCGATATCCGGTTCTATATTTATTAAGCCCTTTCTCGAGGAAGAATTCAAGTTCCTCCCGGGATAGTTCTTTTAATTGAGCGGCCGAAGCCAAGAGCTCAAAATTGCCGGCGGCTTCGAGTTTTTCGAAGATCAATCCGGCCAGCACGTCCAGCTCGATCAGGGCCTCTTTCTCAACCAGTTTCTCACTGAGCTCAATCAGATCGTTATCCTCGTGCTCGGTCAGAAGATTCTTTTTTCGCTCCAGCGGCGAACGCAAGTCTGCCTCAAGCAGCTCGTCCAGCAGATTTGACTTTCCGTTAACTACCTCGAGCAGATAATCCGTTTCCGCCGTCTCGAAACCCTCTCCGGCAAGAAGAGCTCGCATACCCTCGACGCTCGACCCCCCTCTGGGTAGTTGCTGGCACCGGGATATTATCGTGGGCAGCAAACTATGGGGAGCCTCAGAAAGCAACAAAAAATAGACGAAGTCAGGCGGGTCCTCAAGAATTTTTAGCAGGCTATTTGCGCCCTCAGGGGACAGGTCCTCGGCCCGGCTAATCACGTAGACCTTCTTATCCGCCTCCACTGGAGAGTAAGAGGAGCCCGAAATTATCTCATCCACTTGGCTTATCGAGATCTTCCTATTATCATTCAATACGGTTACCAGATGATAGTCGGGGTGGGTTCTTCTTACCACCCTCCGAGTACACTGTTGCGCGTCCGGGGGACATAAAATGGCCTGACCCAGTTCGGCAGCATAACCCTCGAGGTTAGTGCCGGACCTCACGGGAGCTAAATAGGCATGAGTGAGACTGTCACTTTTTGTCGCCTGTGAAAGAATCTCTACGCTGTTCATTTGTCCAGGGAGATTATGCAGAATTTAGGATTGACTTTAAAGTCGACTTTGCTTTCCAGTCAGGCAGCCAGCATCTGGATCGCTTTCCTGATTACCGCCGCGAGCTGCCCTATTTTGATCAAACTGTCTCCTGAGTTCGGTTTATTTGACAATCCTGAAGGTAGCGACAGAAAGATACACGGAACGGCCAAACCTCTGGGAGGCCCGGCCCTGGCCCTGGGAATAATGCCGATACTCATCATTTTCGCGGATAACGGAGCCCATCTGACCGTTGCGGCACTTCTGGTCTTTTTCACGGGTTTAATTGACGACCTGAAAGGTTTACCGGCCAGGGTGAAACTGCTGGCTCAGATCGCGGCAGTAACTTATTTGCTCGGAACGGTTTCCCTCCAGTCCCCGGGAATTCTCTTTTCCGAGACGGGGGGGCTGACCCTGACTGGCTTGCCCAAACTGGCTTTTCTCGGTTTCTGGCTCGTCGGCGGAACAAACGCCTTTAACCTCATAGACGGGCTGGACGGTTTATCCAGCGGGGTCGCGATAATCTCGCTTTTCCCATTGTTTTTACTTACTTTCGGCCAGCCCGCGTCTTTCTTACTGGGTGGGACCATAGCCGCTCTCGGAGCGATTTTGCTCTACAACTTTTATCCGGCCAGGCTTTTCCTCGGGGACGGCGGTTCATACCTGACGGGCTTTCTCGTCTCCTATCTGGTTATTACGGCTCTATCCCGGCCGGATGTGTCCCCCCACTTCGGCTGGCCCTTATTTGCCGGGATTGCTTTAATGGGCGTGCCGATACTGGATACGCTGCTGGCAATCGGGAGACGTGTAACCTCGCATCGGGGGGTGATGAAAGCGGACCAGGAACACTTACACCATAAACTGCACCGAACCTTCGGTCATCTCCCTGCAGTACTGATAATTTACGCCATATCGGCCTCTTTTGTCGCCCTTGCCTTCCACTTTTATTTGTAAGCGGGGTAGCCGACGATTGAAAAGTCCTCGCCGAATCTGACCATAGAAGTTTCCGCGAGACTTATCGCTTCACTGACTTTTTCAAACCCCTTGCCTGAAACGGCGGATACGGCTTCCCTCCCGCCAACGATCCTGGGGGAGTAGAAAAACCTGACTTTATCAACCAGTCCTTGAGAGAGGAAACTCCAGGCAACTTCGCTTCCTCCCTCAACCAGAAGGCTGTCATAGCCCCTTGCGCCCATTTTTTCGAGCAAAGCGGATAAATCGATCCGGTCCTCGCTCGGAGGAATCGACCAGACTTTCGCCCCGGCCGCTTTCAGGGTCTCTACTTTGCCGGTCGAATGATCCTCTCCGGTAACCAGTACGGTCGGGGCAGAACTATCCAGGTTGAGCAGGCGGGAATCTGGTGGAGTCCTCCCCCGGGAATCCAGAACGAACCTGGCTCCGTCGGGGCCATCAGCTTTTCTGACGTTTAACCTGGGATCGTCCGAGATTACGGTATTTACTCCGACCAGAACCCCGCTGTATCGCGCCCGTAATTCATGGACGAATTCCCGCGACGTATCCGAAGATATCCAGCGAGAATTTCCCGTCCTCGTCGCTATCTTTCCGTCCATCGTCATGGCGAGCTTGAGTAGAACGAAGGGCCGCTCCGTTTCCACGTAATGGAGATATATTTCATTTACCCTCGCCGCTTCCTCCTCCAGCAGACCCAGAGTCACTTCGATGCCGGCCTGGTTTAATTTATTTACCCCTTCACCGGACACTTTCGGATTGGGGTCTTTCATGGCCACGAAAACCCTATCTATGCCGCTTTCAATTATTGCATCCGTACAGGGCGGCGTCTTGCCGTAATGAACACAGGGCTCCAGGGTAACGTACATCGTCGCTCCTCCGGCCAGTTTACCCGCGTCTTCGAGGGCCCTCACTTCCGCGTGCGGCCCGCCGAACTTCTCATGGTAGCCTTCCCCGACGATTTCACCATCTCTGACGATCACGGCCCCGACCTGAGGGTTGGGGTTGACGTAACCGCCGCCGCGCCTGGCCAGACTGAGTGCCCGCTTCATGTGCTCTTTATCTCTTTTCATTTTAGCTAACAGTTACTTCAAAGCCTCCTTCATTTCCTGGATTGCTTTCCTCCGGTTTTCCTTGCCGAAAACGGCAGAACCCGCAATAATCTTATCCGCTCCGGCTTCGGCCACCTCCCCGACAGTCGATGGGTTCATCCCTCCGTCCACCGAAATATCCGTATCGTAACCCCCCTCGCTGATCCTCGCCCTGAGTCGCTCGATCCGCTCCAGTGCCTCCGGCATAAATTCCTGGCCGCCGAATCCGGGCTCGACCCCCATTACCAGCACCTCGTCCAGTTCACTTAAGAGCGGAAATATATTTTCCACGGGGCTGGCCGGCTTCTGAGAAATACCGACCCTGGAGCCATTCTGTCGCAACCTTTCAATTAATTTGCGCGGTCTATCCGTCGCCTCGGCGTGAAAAATTATCAAATCCTTTCCCTCCACAGTGAACTCCGGCCCGTATTTCCACGGATCGTCGATCATCAGATGGATGTTAAACGGAGCCGTTATTTCCTCGGATTTCTTGAGGGAATTCGACACAACCGGGCCGATTGTGATATTGGGGACAAAATGGCCGTCCATGACGTCCACGTGGATAGAATCCGCTACACCTTCGACACTTAAAATTTCCTCTTCTAATTTGCCAAAATCGGCTGCCAGTATGGAAGGAGCGAAGACTACGGATGCCATGTTCTCACCTCTCAGCGTCAAAGTCTATCATGTTTAGGTAACCGACCGTCAGATAAGTCAGTCTGGTAAGTATAGCCAAACCGAGTAATCTTTTCAGTCTTTTCCGTTCCCCTTCGGTAATTTCCTGGTAGCGCTCTAGGTATATTATTGCTTTTCGGGAGGCCTCTACTTCAACCGGGATTTCAATCAAACAAATTAAGATGATTGCGCCGTAAAACCCGAGGCCGAGGTAAAGCAGCGGAAAGTAGAATATAAAACCGGCAACCAGGAAAAGAGGAAAAATGTAGGTCAAAACCAGCCCGAGCGACTCAAGCCAGGCGACGAACTTGATAGTCAACTTTTTTTCCTTTTCCTGGACCGCGTGGGCTATTTCATGGGCCGTTATCCCGAGCGAAAGCAGAGTACTTTTCTTCCCCCCCGGCACTCTGATTCGGCCTTCTTGCCGGAGGTAACTGCCGCCGAACTCGTCTGCCTCTTCTTCAAGAGATATCCCCTCGAGCCCTTCGTCCTCTCTCAATCTTTCAAATAATTCTCTTGCCGACAAATACTCTTCCGAGGTGCCCACTGAGTACTTTTCGAACTGTCCCCGAACGGCATACCTTATCAGAAAAGATAGAAAGATCAGACTTCCGACAATACCGAGAAAGAGGGCAAAGGGAACCTGGCTCATCTCTGCACCCAGTTTTTCAATCCGTAAATTCTCTTCAATTATAGTTGTCGGAGGCGTTGATTACACTGTTGGGAGCAAAGAGTTTACCTCACAGCTTCGCGACGGCAGGAGCTCCACCGCTCAAGCGGGACAATGAGCTAAAATCCGTGGCCCGGTAAGGCTAAAGAGGGAATTGAAATTTCCCATTCCTTCCTTATCATGAAAGCGCAATGGGTAAAAAAAGGGCGCATCTTGCGATAACGGGCAGAGTTCAGGGCGTCGGGTTTCGAGCAAATACGAGACGGAAGGCAAGAGAACTACGATTGACCGGCTGGGTGAAAAACCTGCACGACGGATCGGTCGAAGCTGTGGTTGAAGGGGAAAAGGAAAAGATTAGAGACCTGATTTCC
>CAZENJ010000010.1:23529-27745 GCA_964513485.1 uncultured Thermotogae bacterium
GCGCTTGACTTTCTGCGTCGGCGTCTTTTCGAAGGGCTCTTCCAGTATCTCAATGTCCTTTTTACTTTTTATCCTCATGTAGGGAGCCAGGCTCTTTGATTCCGCCTTGATCTTTTCCCAGAGGAAGGTTTTTATGTTACTCTCTTCGGTTATTCCCTTTTCCGCGAGTTTTTCGTAGTCAGGATAAATCACGGCCGAGACGACCGCCCTGCCGTTCCGCTTTCCTTCTTTCACCATTACCTCTTCGATAAAGGAGATCCTGCCCAGCTCGTGCTCTACTTCCTCCGGGTAAACGTTGTTACCCGATTCAAGAACGATTACGTTTTTCGTCCTGCCATTTAAAAAGAGCCAGCCGTCCTCGTCTATGGTGCCCGAATCCCCCGTGTGGAACCAGCCGTCTTCTTCCAGCACTTCTTTTGTCTTCTGCTCGTTTTTGTAGTAACCCTGCATCACGATCGGTCCCCTTACCAGTACTTCGTCGATGTCTTTTTCGTCCGTCTCTTCAAGCTTTATCTCGACGCTGGGAAGAGGTTCTCCGACGCTTCCCGCTTTCTCGGTAAAAGGGTCCGGAGTAAACGTCAGAACGGGCGACGTTTCGGTCAATCCGTAACCCTCCATCACCCCAATACCCAGGTCGCGCAGGCCATTCGCCGTCTTCGGGCTCAGGGGTGCACCACCGGACGTAATGAATCTGAATTGCTTGCCGGCAAACTTCTTTTTTACCGTAGATTTAAGCAGCCCCGGGGCGAGTTTATGGAGCCAGCGGGTCCACCAGGTAGAATTTATCTTTTCCATGGTTTCTTCGTAAAGCGCGTTCAGCAGTTTCGGCACACCCAGAAGAATGGTCCCGTCGTTGCTCTTCAGGACGTTCGGCAGGTTGCGATAATCCATCGTATAAACCATCGAAGCGCCAAAAGCCAGGGGAACCAGCAGGGTAGTGGTAAGACCGTAAATATGATCCCAGGGCAGGATAGAGACCATACAGTCTTCCGGTGTAACGTCCAGGGTCTCCGCAATATCGTGAACATTGACCAGCAGGTTTTCGTGGGATAACATCACACCTTTGCCGTGGCCGGTGGTACCGGAAGTATACATGAGTACAGCCGTTTCGTCTTCATCCTGAGGTCGTTTCTCCATTAGTTTTTCGGAGGATAGAAACGAATCCCAGGACTGAAAACCCTCTTCCACATCTCCTCCGTAAACGACGAGGTTTTCCAGATGTGACAGGGCATCAAATTTCTTGGAGACAACCGAGTGTTTGTCGCTCTGGACAATAGCCAGTCTGGCCTCGGACTCGTGCAGCACGCGCCTGATCTCTTCCGAAGTAAAGTTATAAGCTATCGGAACTACCGTGGCTCCTACACGCTGAGCGGCAAAAAATGATGCCGCCCACTTCGGGTGCGGTCGTCCGATCACGGCGACTTTATCCCCCTGGCCGACATTAAACTCATCTACCATAGCTTGAGCCAGGCGACCAACGAGGGAAGCGAGATCCTGAAAGGACAAGCTGCGATAATCGTAACCGTTCTCGGGTGACGGCACGGACGTCTTGAATTCGCTTTCAGGAAAATTTGACGTGGTTTCACGAAAAAGTGAATCCAAACTATCGAACTTTTTCATTTCTCGACCTCACTTAAGGTGTTTACGTATTTGGGGTATCTGAGGTAGTCCGGGAACAGTGCGAAGGTTCGGCAGTCCTTAATTTTACAGGTTAAAATCCTCAGCCTCAAAGTCCAGTTCGCTGTCATCAACTACTTTTTTGAGTCTGAACTCTGCCTCGGATAAACCCTTTTTAACTTCCTCGGCCAGCTTTACGCCTTCTTCGAAGAGTTCTATCGACCTCTCCAGGTCAAGCTGCTCGTTCTCCAGCTCTTCGACTATATCCTCTAACCTGCCAAGATCCTCTTCGACGTCCAGGTCTTTCTCCTCATTCACTCTCATCTACCCCCGTTACCACCGAACGAATAATACCTTCAAATAACCTTGTCTTCAAGTTTTCACCTTTATTTACGTCGGCAGAACTGGTCACGGCCTGCCCCGATTCATCATAGGTGACGGAATAACCCTTTCGCAATAAACTGGTTGGATTTGCCAAAGAAAGCCTGTCAACGAGGGATTCTATAAGATCCTCCCTTTCGGCGAGAAAGTCCGTGCCCGTCTCGATCAACGCCTGCGTCAATTCGTCGAATTCCTGGGACCTATCCTCGTAGTGCCGGAAAGGAATTCTCAGACCATAACGTCCCGTCAAATACTCCAGCTCTTGTTTTGCCTCCCGGATAATTGAAGCACACCCTTCCAGAAGCTTTTCTTCCTTTAGCTCCAGCTCCCTCGCGATATCTCTCCTGTCGGGAACTATTTCTTTGCCCGCCGCGGTCGGTGTCGGTACCCGCTTATCCGAAACGAAATCCGAGATGGTAAAATCAACTTCGTGACCGACGCCCGATACCACCGGGAGGCGGGAACCGTAAATCGCTCTGGCCACCACCTCCTCGTTGAAAGGCCAGAGGTCCTCGAGAGAACCTCCCCCACGACTGACGATCAACGCATCCAGACCGAGTTGCTCGCCAAGCCTGTTGGCTTGCTCCAGAGCCCCCGCTATCTCCCCGGCCGCTTCCTCGCCCTGAACTTTTACGGGAAACAAATAGCTTCGAACCAGGGGAAAACGATCCCGGATCGTCGAAGCGATATCTCTGATCGCAGCTCCGGACGGTGAGGTAATTATCCCGATCGATGCGGGGAACTCTGGCAAACTTTTCTTGTCAGCCTCTTCAAACAATCCCTCTTCCTTTAATTTTTTCTTGAGCTTTTGAAACTTCTCCTGCAATTCCCCCTTGCCGACTTCCCTCAGGTCCCTGGCTCTCAGCTGGTACCTTCCCCGTTTCTCGTAAACGGTCAAAGTTCCCTTGACCAGAAGTGCCATTCCGTCTTCCGGACTTACTTCTGTCCTCTTCTTGTCTCCGGCAAACATGACGGCATCGATCTCGGAATCCTCTTCTTTCAGAGTGAAATACTGATGGCCCGCGGAAGAAACGTGAAGGTTGGACACTTCTCCTTCAACCCAGATCGAACCAAAGTTATCTTCGAGCAGGTAACGCGCTTTCTTATTGAGCCGCGAAACGGAATAAATTTCCTCTTCTTTCGGCTCATCAGCCCGGTCAAATAATCCCGATTTCATCCGGCTCATGTCTATTTACCTGCCTAAAAGGTTCGGATCTGCTCGGTCCGACTCAGTTTACCCCTCTCTATTTCCTCTCCCTCGATGAATACCTCTTCCACGTTGTTTTCGAGCTCAAGGATCGAGCCATTCACAACAAGAAAGTCAGCGTCCTTTCCCGCTTCGAGAGAGCCAACCCGATCCTCAATTCCGGAGATAGCCGCACTATTTATCGTAATTGCCGCCAGGGCATCCTCTTTGCCCATTCCTTCTCGAACCGCAAAGGCAGCCAGCAGTGGGAGGTACTGTATCGGCACAACCGGTGAGTCGCTCGTTATCGCAACTCTCACCCCCGCTTCGGCAAGGACGCCCGGTGTCCGAAAGGTCCTCTCTACCAGTTCCCTTTTACTTCTCGGTGTCAGGCCGGGGCCGACTATGGCATCGGCACCCTTCTCGGCCAGGAATTCGGCAATCTTATGGCCTTCGGTACAGTGATCAATAGAGTACTCGAGCCCGAATTCTTCGGCAATTCTGACTGCCGTCACTATATCGTCCGCCCGGTGGGCGTGAATCTTCGCCTTTAATTCGCCCTTGACCACCGGAACAAGCGACTCGAGCTTAAAATCTTTTTTAAAAGGCTCCTCCTTATTTGATTTCTGCTCCTTCCGCTCCAGATAGTCCCTTGCTTCGAACAGGGCCTCTCTCAGCGTCGCGGCAGTCCCTATCCTCGTACTCGGAATTTGGTCTTTTTCTTTATAAACCCTCTTCGGGTTTTCGCCGGTAGCCATTTTCATCGCCGTCGGCTGACGAATCAACAGATCTTCCAGAATAATTGAGCCGGCCGTCTTCAGTGCAGCAAACTGCCCGCCAATGACGTTGCCGGATCCCGGACCGGTATTTACGGAGGTTATTCCCGAATTAACGGCATCCTGCAGGCCAAATTCTGCCGGATTGACCCCGTCCAGCCCTTTCACGTGAGGGGTTACCGGGTCCGTCATTTCGTTGGTATCCTGACCCTCCCAGCCCTCACCCTCCTCGTGTATTCCTACGTGAGTATGTGCG
>CAZENJ010000011.1:0-159 GCA_964513485.1 uncultured Thermotogae bacterium
GTGGAGCCGGCGAGTGGATTCGAACCACCGACCTACTGATTACGAATCAGCCGCTCTACCACTGAGCTACGCCGGCATTACACGTATTTTGCTTTTTAAGTTAACATCGACGGTAATAAATATCTACCCATAAATAGTTGCTAACTCCCTGCGAAACCA
>CAZENJ010000011.1:169-27003 GCA_964513485.1 uncultured Thermotogae bacterium
CTGATTACGAATCAGCCGCTCTACCACTGAGCTACGCCGGCATGCGAAAAATTATATTGCTGACCCCTTTTCCTTTCAACTCCAGCGGGTTAATAGTTTCCTTTCTTATCCTGTGAAACTGGAGTTTTCTCCGGGTTCATTATCATTGCCGGTTCTTTTTGGAATGTTAGCACTTGAGGCGCTCAAATCTAACCCTGGTCTTCGCCAAAACTTGCCGAGGAAGCCCTCCAGCACTTCTCTTAACAAAGTGTCCAGGAAACCTACAAGTTAAATCTTAGCTGTAAATCAGTATCTATCTCCCCCCCAATAGCAAACTAAACGCTGGAGCCCCGGCTACCCCCTGGGTCGCTTGTAGTTAGAGAAAAAGGTTTCTGACCTTACGGTGCTGTTGTTAGCTGTTGTTACGAACCTTGCAACTTGTGCGGGAAATTGACCTCTCTTCTTTTGCCGTTTCTTTGTTGCATTACAGTTAAAAAGAAAAATAAGGACCGAAAACTTTCATTCCGTCTTCGTAAAGGATTTCTAGAATGGACTCCGGACCTAACGTGGCCCGAATGGTGGGGAAAAAGCTAACTTAATCTCCTGAATTCTAGTTGAATCTTTCAATTCAACAGGCTAAATGCGTCCAGAATCAGCTTGTTCAGGTAATAAACCGCGCTGATCGCGACGGGGTACAGGATGATCACGGAAAGCAAAATGGGGAGATAGCCGATATTTGCCTCGCCCTCTCTATCGTAAAGCTCTTTGTAAGTTCCGATCGAGTGATCGAAGTCCCAGTCTTTGACCAGATTAATGTAGCTAATAAAGCTTGCGTTGGCCAGTTCGTCCGGCAGCTCGTCGAATAGTTTATAGGGCGAGTTTTCCAGGAGTCTGGACCGGAGAAAGAAGAAAATTCTCCCGAGAGCCAGGACGTAGATTATCAACCAGCCGGTCCCGCCGCCCGAGCCGGCCAGGTTGAACAAACCGTGAGCCAGTATAGCCACGATCAGACTCTGAGCTATTAACAGGTTTCGCCTTCGGTGGCTGTGAGTAAATTTTGCTTTCCCGAGGAAGTAACCGCTGATCCCGTTAAACAGTACGTGACCGGGAAAAGCCCGTTGCCAGGTGATGAACTGAAATGCCTGCGCGGCCCCTCCGTTTGCCTCGACGTGGGGCAGGGTATGGCTAAATATGTAAGAAAAATCCTCGTAAGCCCCGAAGCCGGCCCCGATCAGGCCCATGTAAAGCATCGCGTCGAAACGTTCGGAGAAACCCTCAAAGCCCATGTTCCAGACGAAGAGGAAGAACACGAGCAGTTTGACGATCTCCTCCGGTATGGCGGCCTGGACGAAGGCCTCGTAGGTTCTCGCCAGGAATCCACCGGTATAGGTACTGTCCGAGAGCCCGGGTAGACCCGCGTTTATCGTGGTTATCAGTACTATCGCCAGTACGCCACCGGTAAAAGCGATCCCGACGTTTATCAGCGACTCTCTCTTATAGCTGTCGCAGAGGTAGAGCAGTCCGGCGTAAACAAGAGAAAGGAACCAGCCGAGATAAATCGAACGGAAGAATAAGGCCATAGTTACCTCCGGAGCAATTCTAACCGCTGAAACAAAGTAAACAAACTTCAGCTGTGAGAGGGAAGGAAACTTATCGGTGCTTTCTTAGATATGATCAGCTATACGGCGCTCTTCTCCGGTATGGCTGCAGGGGTGAATGGAACAATACACGTTGAGATCTATTTCTTCTTCCAGTTTTTGTTTGACTTCCCTGACGATGACGTCGGATTCCGATAGTTCCGTCTCGGAGTCCAGTTCCATGTCGAAGTCGACGTGAACCGCGTGGGGCCCGATATATTCGCCGATCATGTCGTGAATTCCGAGCACTTTCTCGTGCGACAGGACTACCACCCGCAATTCGTCGTAGAATTCTTCTTCGGGCGATTCCCCGATCAGCGTACTTATGTTTTCTTTTATGAGCAGCACCGCGTCGAAGGAAATGATCAGCGCAATGACGATCGTCGCAATCGGATCCCCGATGTCGAGCTGGAAGAAGTAGATCAATCCCAGCCCGATCATGCTTGCGATCAGGGAAAGGGCATCGTTAATTGTGTCGAAAAGTTCCGTCTTTATGCTTATCTCCCGCCCCCGACCGTATTTGATAAGATAGGGCAGCGGGACGAGATTTAATATGAAAGAACCGACGAGAACGTAGAGTGCCCAGTTGAGGTTGGCAGTGATGACCGAAGGGTTCAACAGCTTGAAGACCGACTCCTCGATGAGCTGATAGCTGGTTACAACTATGAAAATCACCGCTACTGCCAGCGAAGCCACGCTCTGCAGCCGCCTGTGACCGAAGGGGTGTTCCCTGTCTCCTCCTTTCTCGCTGATCTTCACGCTGACCATTGTAACTAGAACGGTAACGATATCGGTTACGTTGTTGAGCGCTTCGCCCAAAAGAAAAAGGAGGCCGGTAAACGAGAATACGACCAGCTTTGCGGTCGCAATTACCACCCTGGTGGCCAGGGTCAACAACAAAATTGAGTTCTTGTTAGGCGATCTTAAATTCATGGCTTGGCGCGCTTCGGATAGCGTCGCTGGGATGTCGGATTCAGAAAAAGTTACTGCGAAAGGGTTCCGGCCAGTTCGTACAGGTCCATGTCGATGGTCTTCTCGTGGGAAAGCACTTCGGAATAATCCATTGCTTCTATCTCGTTTCCGTGCAAGCCCATCATTACGCCGTTTTCTCCGTTATAGAGGCGTTTTACTGCTTCGGCACCCAGTTGAGAAGCAATATTCCTGTCGAAGGCTGAAGGATTTCCGCCCCGCTGCATGTGGCCGAGAACGGTAACCCTTATTTCGAACCCGATCTGTTCCTTGAGCTGTTTCCCGACGTGATGCGCCGCCGAGCCTTCTTTGTGAATCCCCTCCGCGACCACGACTATCATGTGTTGTTTGCCCCTCTTGTAACCTTTGTAGATCTGATCCGCCACTTCCTTCAGGTCGTATTCCACTTCCGGTATGAGGACGACTTCAGCTCCTCCGCTCAAGCCCCCCATCAGCGCGATGTAGCCGGAGTCGCGTCCCATTACTTCCACGATAAACGTCCTTTCCAGGGCGGAGGCCGTGGTCCTGATTCTATCTATGGCTTCCACTACCGTGTTTAGAGCCGTATCTACGCCGATGGTCATGTCCGTACCGTAGATGTCGTTATCTATCGTGGCCGGAATTCCGACCGTCGGGACCCCTTCCTGGTTGAGGGCCCGGGCACCGTGTAAAGTGCCGTCGCCGCCAATTACTACCACGCCTTCGATTCCGGCCTGGTTCAGGTTCCTTATGGCCTTGGTCCTTTCCTGTTTTTCCTTGAACTCGGGGGCCCGTTTGCTCCGGAGGATGGTTCCGCCTTCTTCGATTATTCCCCCCACGTCGTGGACGTCGAACTCCTCGAAATCACCGAAAAGGCAACCCTTGTAACCGCTATGTATTCCCACCATGGTTAGACCGAGTGCTTTGCCCTGTCTGACTGCCGCCCGGATAGCGGCGTTCATACCCGGAGAATCGCCGCCGCTGGTTAAAACGCCTATTTTATTCATATCGCCCCCACCTTTGTTTCGCGTAAAATTGCCTTCATTTGCTGGATCCACTCGAGCATTAACCTGGTAATCAGAAAGTTGTGCTTGACGTGTTCCTTGCCGTTTTGCCCCAGTTCGACGGCCAGACTTCTGTCCTGAATTAATTCCACCGCGCGTTTGGCGAATTCGCCGTAGTCTTCCGGCTGGCAGAGGTATCCGGTCTCGCCGTCTATCACCTGCAGCGGAATTCCACCGACGTCGGAAGCAACTACCGGAGTCCCCTTCCAGAGCGCTTCGGTTACGGTCAGGCCAAATCCTTCTCGCTTTGATTTCTGGATAACCACGTCCGAAAGTGATTGTACAGCGTTTACCAGGAGTTCGCTCTGTTTGTTTATCAGATGAACGTCCTCCATTCCCTGGGTCTCCTCCTTGAGGCTCTGGAATATCTCCTGCCCCTCGGGGTCGTCGCTCGCCGGAGCCCCGAGCAGTACCAGCTGAACGTCCACTACTTCCTTGACTTTCTTGAATACTTCCAGAACTCCCTTGGGGTCCTTCCACTTGTCGAAGCGGGAAACCTGGCTGATCAGAGGGCGGTCCAGGTCGACGCCGTACTGGGTGAGAAGTTCCTCCCGCTTTGACCGGTCGATCTCCCTGTTTTTAGTCGTCATCGGATCGATGGCCGGAGCGATCAGCGATTTTTCGTTCGGCAGGTCGGACTGTGCGAACTTGTCGACGGAGAATATCGTATTGTCGTAACGGAGGATAAATTTCTTGATATAGCTCCAGGCATCTTTGTTTGGCGTGGAGAGGTCGATATGACAGCGCCAGATCCACGGCTGGCGCTTCGGATAATAACTGATCAGCGGGAGCGGCTGGGGGTCATGGACAATCATCACGTCGTGCTTTATGTGGGTAAAACGGGAAAATAGCTGGTTAATTCCCGTATAAATTTCTTTTTCGTGATCCGTAATGGTGACGTCCTCTCCCTGGAGGGCGTTGTGCCACTTTTTGGTGATCGGAAAGAATTCCGCGGTCCCGTGAATTACTCGCCAGCCGTACTCTATCCCCAGATCGTTCATCAGCGGTACGGCGCTCCAGAGCATTTCCGCCACCCCGCCACCCATAAAGGTCGAATTGACGTTTAATATTCTCTTTCCCCTGAGCGGAGTGCTTTCTTTAAACAGCGTTGCGATGACCTTGTCTCCGACGATTTCTCGGTAATCTTCTAGCTTCCTTCCGTCCATAAGGTGATTTGACCCTCCATTTGGTGAATCAGTCCGGTATTAGATTATAGTGCTGCGGCGAAACCGTATAGGTTATCCTTCATTCCGGAAAGAGAACCTGATAACCCCCCTAGTAGACTTTTGCGGATCCTTTCACTGAAAATTGTTTTTTATAGCTTACAAAATTCTATTGCGAGGTGCAAAATTAATCATTTATCTCGCGGGGCGGCGGCGAGAAAATTAACCAGGCCGCGCTTCTTAAAAGGACGAGTACTTACGAGCGATCAACGGTTAATTCTGAAATATCCGGTACAGGTCCTCGAGAAACCCCTTTACTTCCTGGGGGTTGGCCAATCTGTACTGGGCCAGTGAATCGTCGTCCTCAACCTGACTGACCAGTACCGGAAAGCCGAATTCCTGTTCCTGCAGGACCGCAAAGGCGTCCTCGTCCGTCGTGTCGTCTCCGATATAGATGGTCGGAACTTCTCCCTGGTCTTCCTGAAGTAGCCGCACCGCGTCACCTTTATTCCAGGTACTCGGTCTGATCTCCAGCAGTTTGGCCCCTTCTATTAGTTCCAGTTCGGGTATCTCGTGCCGACTCCAGATTTTTCGGAAGCGGTCCTTGATCTCTTCCTGATTGCCTTCGAATTGGCGGTAATGCAAGGCCAGGCCGAAGCCCTTGTTCTCTATGATGATCCCCTCTTTCCCCGCAAAATTTCCCCGGACTGATTCGTTTAAGCCGGAAATTGTCTCGTGAATTTCTTCCGCTATATCCGGTTCGTAAGTGGACCCCGACGCAAAGCGGATTTTTAACCCGTGGTTCCCGGCCAGGGATGCATTTTTCAGGGGTACCAGATCAGTTAGCTCCTCGAAACCCCTGCCGCTGATTACGGCGAGATGGAGACCGTCCACCGCCGTCAGCTTTTCCAGCAGTTCCCTGGTTTCTCCCGGCAGTTTGGTCTGGCTGGGAACACCGGTAAACGTGACGAGCGTTCCGTCGAAGTCGGTACAGAGCAATAGCTTGCCGAACTCGTCTCTGGCCCTGACCAGTTTATCCCGAAACTCCTCGTCCGGCGGTGAAATTCTTTTCATCGTTACTTGCCGTGGAGGCTCAGTTCCCACTCGTCCAGGAATCGGTCCCGCCACCAGTGGACGTCCATCTTGTTTAACTTGTTTTTCATCTCTTCGAACTTCTCGCGCTGAGCTTCTTCGGGAGTCTGTATCGCCTTGTGCAGTGCGTCCGCGACGGCTTCCGGATTATAAGGGTTGACCTGAATCGCTTCTGTCAGGGTCTCCGCGGCTCCCGCGAACTCGGAGAGGATGAGCATGCCTTTCTCCCTTGTTGCTACGTATTCCTTCGCTACCAGGTTCATCCCGTCGATTAGCGGCGTCAGCAAGCCGATATCGGCGGCCAGGTAATAGGGAATCAGTTCCTTCTGCGGCAGCTGCTGGTAGAAATACCGAATCGGGACCCATTTTTCCCCGCGGAGCTCCCCGTTTATCTGGCCGATGAGCTGCTCTATCTTTTCTCGCATCTCCTTGTATTCCTGGACTTTCGAGCGGCTGGGCGAGATCCTTTCGATAAAACTGACCTCACCGCAGTAACGGGGGTATTTGTCGAAGAAGGTCCTGATGGCCTCCAGCCTCCTGTCGATTCCTTTTGTATAGTCCAGGCGGTCCACGCTGAGGATCAGTTTTGAGCAGGCAAAATCCTCTTTTAACTGTTCGGCTTTTTCCGCCTGCCCCGGGCTTTTCTGGAAGAAGTCGGTATCAATCCCGAGCGGGATATCCTTGATGACCGCCTTTTTGGAGTTCATCCGGACGCGGTTCTGGCTCCTGTTTGCGGCCCCGCCCAGTTTGAAAACGCTGTCCAGAAAATTATGGACCAGCCACGAGGTGTGAAAACCGATAAAATCCGCCCCCAGCATGCCTTCGACCAGCTCCTGTTTCCAGGGAATTATCCCGAACGTCTCCCACGGGGGCCAGGGGATATGCCAGAAGAGGCTGATCTTGGCGTCGGGCCTTTCCTCCTTGATCATCTTCGGGACGAGGGCCAGCTGGTAATCCTGGACCCAGATCCTGTCTCCCGGTTTTAGCTCTTCCAGGGCGCTTTCCGCAAATTTTCTATTTACCTTTTTGTAAACTTTCCAGTTTTCCTTTTCCAGGTTTGCTTTATGGGGGAAGGAATGGCAGATCGGCCACAGGGTGGAGTTGGAGAAGCCGTAATAAAATCCGTCGACTTCCGCCTCGGATAGCTTTAATCGCTTGAGAGTGTAACCTATTTCATCGTTCGGAACGACGAGCTTGTCCTCTTCGTCCGTGACTTCGAAATCGGCTTCCCCCCTGCCCCAGGCTATCCAGAGGTTGTCCGAGGACTTCATCATCGGGTCCAGGCCCGTCGTCAGACCGCCCGCCCGCTTTTCCTGTTTTATTTCGCCGTCGCCGTACTCGTGCTGGTAGGGTTCGGCGTTGGAAACCACGATCAATCTATTTTCGTCTTGATTTCGCAAAAAAATCACCCCGGATAATTGGCCCGAAATTGCCGCATTTCAGGATAGCGAAAGCAGCCGATTTTTGCAAAAAGAACGCGTAACGCAAAACAGTACTGTAATTTCACCCTCGGTGGACGAAAACTAACTCATTCCAGACTTGCCCGAAGTCTTTTTGCCGCGTCTTCCGGGCTGACGATGTTGATGAAATTGCCGCTGCCCCATTCGAAGCCGGCGGGAGTGGTCAATCGGGGAAAGATCTCCAGGTGCCAGTGGTAGCTTTCCTTCAGGTGGCCGTACCGCTCGAGCTCAGCGACGGGCGCAGTGTGGATCGAGTAATTGTAGGGAAAGTTACCGAGTTCGGCGCGGAGGGCGGTCAAAGTTCCTTTTAACGCTTCTGCAAATTCGCTTACGCCTGCCCGACTGACCCGAGAGACATCGCTTTCGTGCTTTTTCGGTATAATGTGGGTCTCGAAGGGAGTTCGGGCCCAGAAGGGGGAGATTGCAATGAAGCCGGTGTTTTCCAGAATGACCCTCTCTGCCTCCTGCTGCTCGGCTTCGACGAGTCGACAGTAGAAACAGTCTCCGGTCTGGCGGTTGAACGAGTCCGTCTGCCCGTATTCGGTTTCCGGGATCCGGGGAACGAAAGTAGTGGCCAGGATCTGACTGTGTGGATGGGCCAGCGAAGCCCCCGCTCTCTTTCCCTTGTTCCGAAATATGCTGACGTAGTTTATCTCCGGTTCAGCTGCCAGCTCCTTTTGCCGCTCGAGGTAAGTATCGATTATTAGTTCTATTTTCTCCTTCTCGAGATCTTCCAGATTTACGTCGTGCTCGGGAGTTTCAGCTATTACCTCGTGGAAACCGAACCCTCCGATGCTCCGGAATATGTCACCTTCGATCATGGATGTCGTACCTTCCCGGTCCAGGGCGGGGAACTTATTCGGAAACACCCGGACCTTCCAGTTCGATTTATCTTTATTTTCGCCCCCTCTCACGGCGTAGATCTCCGGCGGGGTCTTGTCTTCGTTACCCGGACAGAAAGGGCAGTTCTCTCTTCCATCCCTGTCTTCCTCTGCTTCAGCGGAAAAATCAAAAGGCCTGTCCCCTCTGACCGGAGCGATAATTGCCCATTCGTCCTTTGGCGGGTCCTGTCTGATTTCAATCATGGTGATCACCAGGTATCCTAAAATGGTAAACCGTCAACAAGTATTGATAATCGTTGACGACCCAGTTAGCTTTATAAAAATATAATTTTGTCAGAAGGAGTTCAACTCCATATGCCCGATAAAGGAAAAACGCTGACCAGACGGTCTTTTTTGAAATGCTTGTTCGGGAGCAGCCTTGCTCTGATTGGCAGCTCGCTCGGTTTCAGGCATGCTTTTGCTCGCGAGCCTATCACCATCGGCTTACAGGTCGAACTCACGGGCGGTCTTGCCACCTACGGCTACTGGCACCTGAAATCCGCCCGGGCGGCGGTCGAAAAAATCAACTCCGAGGGCGGTATTGCCGGCCGTAAAGTGAAGCTTGTGCACGAGGATACCGCAACCGACCCGACGACGGGGAGCAGGAAGATGCGACGGTTGATTTTGAGGAAGGGCGCCGATTTCGTTATCGGATCGCAGCACTCGGGCGTCTGTCTGGCAAGTTCCCCCGTTTCTCGCCGTTTTTCCGTACCTTATTTCCCGATCGGAGAGGCGACGGAAATCACCGGTTCCAAAGGACACAAATACGTATTCCGCTCCAATTACAGCGTCGAAGCTCACGCGGAATCGGGCTACCGCTGGGTCATGAATAACCTGGGTACAGACTGGACGATCGTCTACGCGGATTACGCGATGGGCCAGTCCGCTCTGAAGGAGTGGAGCACCAGGCTAAAGAAAGACGGGGGCAAACTCGTTGGAGAGATTTCTGTCCCCCAGGGTACGGATGATTTCGGCCCTTATTTGAGGAAGGTCGACCCGGAGAAAACGGAAGTTCTGTTTATAATTCTTTACGGTCCCGATGCGCTGGCCTGTCTCCGCAGGTCCGCGGAAATGGGACTGGATGAACGGATGAACAGGTTTGGGAACACGGGGAGCGTGGAGGCTCTGGACGTTGATTTCCCGGGCGCCGAAGGACTCCGGTCTATCACGAACTACCCTCGCCGTCTGGAGGAGGTTCCCGCGGGACTGCGTGGAGTTAACCGGGAGTTCCGGGAGCGAGTCGGAGTAAAGCCTGACGGTACGGGCCCCGAAGGAAGAGTGGTCGACGCGTCCCATTTCTGGGTGCCCTGGGAAAACTTGTACCTCCTGCGCGAGGCGGTACGGGCAAGTGGCTGGAAGGATAAGGCCGATCACCCCGCGCTGATACGGAGCCTGGAGGGCATAACTGTCTCCGGCTCGCTGGACCATCCCCAGGGAGAAAAATACATCAGGCACGTGGACCATCAGGGTTTTCACGCTCAGTACATCCAGCAGGTGCGGGAAGGCAAGCTGAGGATAGAGGAGCGATTGTCGCCCGAGTCGGGAGAGTACGAGCCAAATGCCGTGCTTTAACCCTTTTTTCGGTTAATCACCCGGGTAATCATCATGGAGCCGCTGTCGCAGGTCTCTTTTGGTCTTTTAAACGGCGTTATCCGCGGAACGATACTTGCTTTGCTGGCGTCCGGTTTGAACGTAGTCTTCGGCCTGATGAAGACCGTTAACGTGGCTCATGGTTCCTTCTACATGATCGGTGCATACATTGCCTGGTCCGTCTTTGCCGGGACCGGTTCTTTCTGGCTTTCCCTCGTAGTTTCGCCCCTTGCTGTTGGTGTGCTGGCAGTTGCTACGGGTCTGATCTTGAGACCGATCCGGGAAAATTCTTCCCTGACCATTCTTGGAACTTTTGCTGCTGCTCTGGTGTTTCAGGGGATGACTCTGGTCCTCTGGGGTGGTACGCCCCGCCGGTTACCGCTACCGCTGGGGGCTTCCTTTTCTCTTTTCGGAACGGGTTACTCTTATTACCGGGTAATTGCGGCGGGGCTGGCCGGGTTTGTCCTCCTCGGTTTCTGGCTGGTAACCGAAAAAACCCGTTTTGGCCTAACCCTGAGAGCGTCGGAGGAAGAACCGGAATTGAGTACGGCCATCGGTATCAACGTTAGCTCCGTCTATCTCCTGGGATTTGCCCTGGGCGGAGCCCTGGCCGGTCTGAGCGGGAGTTTGATCGCCCCGATGGTCTCACTCGCTCCGGACATGGGGTTGAGAGTATTTGCCGTCGTTTTTTTGATCGTGATCCTCGGTGGGCTCGGTAATATCTGGAATTCGGTCCTTGCCGCGCTTGTTTTTTCCGTGGTCCGGGGAATAGCTACCGCCTTTCTCGATGCGACCGGCGGATTGATAGTTACTTTTTCGCTCGTCCTGCTGCTGATTCTGGTCGCGCCGGACTTTTACACCGGGGGTAACAGAGATGCCAGTCAGAACTAGGCCCGCGGTAGTTTTTTTCTTGTTCCTGGTTCCCCTTGGGTTCATGCCCGCTTTCCTGGGTCAGTTTCATCTGGTTCTCCTGACCGAAACAATGATCTGGGGGATATTTGCGCTTTCCTTTGACCTTGTCTACGGTTATACCGGCATGCTCAGTTTTGGCCAGTCGATTTTTTTCGGAATCGGAGCCTACAGTTTCGTATATTTATTTGAACTCTTACCCGGACTGAAAATTCCGTTTCTTCTCGCGCCGCTGGTCGCCGGAATTCTTGGTGCTCTGGTCGGGTGGGCCGTGGTCCGGGTCAGAGGAGCACGCTTCTTTCTGGTTACGCTGGTGCTGACGATCCTTTTTCACCTGCTGGCCCTTGATAACCGCTGGCTGACGGGTGGCGACGATGGGCTGATCGTCCCGGTGGCTTTCCCGGGGCTGAACTGGAACTATTATCTGGTTCTGGGGATCGCTGCGGGTGTGGCGGTGATGACTTTTCTTCTGGTGGAATCACGGCTGGGGCTCGTCTTCAAGATGATCCGGGACAACGAGAGTCGGGCCTGCCAGCTCGGTTATTCCGTGAGGGCCTATAAGATAATTGCCTTTTCCTTCTCCGGATTGCTCGCCGGACTGGCGGGTAGTCTATACGCCTATACTTCCGGGTTCGTTTCCGCCGGGTTCTTCCACTGGAGCAGGTCGGCGGAGGCGGTTATCTGGACTATACTCGGCGGGGCCGGGACCGTAGTCGGACCTTTTATCGGATCGGCACTCCTGACTTTTGTCCGGGATAGTCTGTCGGCGATTACGGGTAAGATCTATCCGATCCTGGTCGGCGGGTTAATTCTGGTTTCCGTCCTCGTCTTCCCTCGGGGGGCTGTCGGGCTGGTTAGGAAATTATTTGCGAAGCTAACTGGGGAACGGCATGGTTAGAAATTTGTTATCTGTCAGCGGTCTCAGCAAGAGTTACGGCGGTTTTGCGGCACTGCGGGAGATGGATTTCACCCTGAAAACCGGTGAGACGAAAGGAATAATGGGGCCCAACGGAGCGGGGAAGAGCACTTTTTTACGGCTGCTCTCGGGGGAGTTGCACGTTTCCGGGGGATTCATCGAGTTCCTGGGCCAAAGGATAACTGGCTGGCCCGTTGAGCGGAGAAGCAGGGAGGGGCTGGTCTATCTTCCGCAAAGACCGAGTCTTTTCCCCGGTCTTTCCGTCAGGGAACAACTCCTGGGTGCTGCCCGGGCCGGAAACCCCTTCTGCCGGATCGATCCAGAGAGGGAAGTCGAAAGATTGCTTCAGCTATTCGAGCTAGCCGGCAGATCGGACGAAATAGCCGCGAATTTACCTTACGGAGAGAAGCGCCTGCTCGATCTGGCAACGTCGCTGGCGACTCGCCCGAGAGTTTTACTGGCCGACGAACCCACCGCCGGGGTCGATCGTGATTCGGCCGAGCGTATTTCGGATCTTCTGATCGGCCTGACGAAGTCTGAATCACCGGGAGAAGCCGGCGTTGAGGGTTTAATTTTTGTCGAACACGACCGGAACGTCTTGTTCTCAGTGGCCGACGAAATTGGATTTCTCAAATCCGGGGAACTGGTGGCTGAAGGCCCGCCCGAGATCATCAAAGAGCGGCGTTCCGTGAAGGAGTATCTGGAGGGACATACGATCGACCCGCGAGAAGCTGAAAAGGGGCGGCAATGCTGAAACTGACGGATTACGAGGTTTTCTACGGGGATTTCAGAGCCGTGCGCGGCCTGACGCTTTCCCTCTCCGGGGGTGAAGTCCTCGGGTTGACGGGGAGAAACGGTGCGGGAAAAACTTCCACCCTCAAGGGGGTGCTGGGGTTGGTCAGGACCGAAGGAGAGATACTTTTCCGGGGGCAAGACCTGAGAAAAGTTCCACCCCACAGGAGGGCTGAACTCGGCATCGGATACTTCCCCCAGGAAAGGCGGGTATTTAAAGGTCTGACCGTTGCGGAGAATTTAAAATTGGTCGGTGACAGGGCTGAACGGGCACGGATCAGGCAAGCTGCTATCGACTTTTTCCCCGAGCTCGAAGCTCATTTAGGACAGATGGCGGGTAAACTTTCCGGGGGAGAGCAGGCCATGGTGGCTATGGCCCGGGCGTTGCTGACCGATCCGGAATTGTTACTCCTGGACGAGCCGACCGAAGGTCTGGCCCCGGGAATTACGAAAAAGATACTGAAACTGCTGGAGCAAAACGTTAGTGCCGGCAATTCGGTTTTAATTGCCGAACAAAACTTCGATTCTCTTGCATCCGTCACTTCAAAGATATTTTTCCTGGAACGGGGTCGGATCGTAA
The DNA here is from genome assembly GCA_964513485.1 of uncultured Thermotogae bacterium. Classification (GTDB taxonomy): domain Bacteria; phylum Bipolaricaulota; class Bipolaricaulia; order M55B111; family M55B111; genus JAGXLP01. Next base: position 13,181 of record CAZENJ010000011.1, read on the forward strand.
GACGGGCGATTTCCCCGTAAAGACTTTCCAGGGGCGCAAATGTTATTGTAGTTTGAACCGTGATCCATACAATAATATTGGGATGGAGATCGTGGAATGGGAACGGAACTGATAAAACACACTGGAGGAGAAAAATATGATCGATAACGAAGTTTTGAAAGCCATTAGAGAACGAAGGATGGTATTCAAGTTCAAGGACGAGCCCGTCGAAGACGAGAAACTGAACGCAGTCCTGCAGGCAGGTTATTGGTCGGAGAGCTTCGGAGACTGTGAGCCCTGGCAATTCGTCGTAATTGAAGACGAGGATATCAAAAAGGAACTATATCAGCTGACGAAGCGGGTGACTATTTACACGGCCGGAATAAAAAATGCCCCGATAACGATAGCTATAGCGATTACGGGCTGTGGTACCAGCCACTTCATCGAAGAAGGTGCTGTTGCCGCCCACAACATGGCCCTGGCCGCTTATAGCCTTGATCTCGGGGCTTACTGGCTCGACGTTTACGATCTCGAGAACAAGAAAGGTTCGGTCGAGTCGGAGGCGAAGAAGTTGCTCGGTCTGCCTCAGGACATCCGCCTGACCTACCTGCTGCCGCTGGGGATTCCGGACCAGAAACGAGAGGAAACCAGAGCCAGGTTGGATGACGTAGTTCACTACAACCGGTACGGAAACGAGTAGCGTGAAGTAACTGGCGGACGAGAACGAACGGAAAACTTCGGGTCCCGGCGCCCGGACGGCTGCCGGGACCTATGTTTTTTCGAAAAAAAGCCCGAAAATTACGTACCGAAGAGCCTGTCGCCGGCATCACCGAGTCCCGGGTGAATATAGCCCTCCTCGTCCAGGTGATCGTCTACTGCTGCGGTGTATATGGGGACGTTCGGATGTTTTTTCGAGAAGTTCTCCACTCCTTCCGGGGCCGCGACGAGACAGAGAAACTGGACGTTTTCTCCTCCTTCCTCTTTGACGAGTTCTACCCCGGCCTTCGCCGTTCCGCCGGTTGCCAGCATCGGGTCCACGACGATAATCTGGAATTCGCTCAGCGGCTGGGGCAGTTTTTTATAGTATTCTACCGGTTCGAGTGTCTGGTGATCTCTGTAGAGACCAATGTGGCCGACTCGTGCCTTCGGGATCAGGTTGAGGACCCCCTCCAGCATGCCGACCCCGGCCCGGAGGATCGGAACCAGGGCCACGTTCGTCGCCAGCGTTTCGGAAGTCGTCTTCTCCAGCGGGGTTTCAACTTTCGTCTCCTCCAGGGGATAGTTTCGGGTGATTTCGTAAACCATCAGCGTGGTAAGTTCTTCCAAAATCAGCCGGAAATCCTGATTGTCCGTATTTTTGTCCCTGAGATAGGTTAACTTGTTCTGAATTAAGGGATGTCGAACTATGTTGAGATTCTGGCCTTCCACTGTTATTTTAAAACCTCCAGATCGTTCAATAGCTCTTCCAGGGTGGGTTTGCCCAGCTCCTGGAGCTCGTAAGTTACTCTGGTAGTCGGTACGTCGAAATCTATCAATCGCCTGAGATCAATCGGGCTACCGATCACGATACCTTCAGGGGAACAGTTCTTGATCGTCGCTTCCAGGTCCGCGATCTGCTTCTCTCCGTAACCCATGGCCGGTAGAAGTTCCGGAACGTGCGGGTAAGTTTCGAAAGTTTCCTTCAACGAGCCCACGGCGTGGGGTTTCGGGTCTATCAACTCTTTTGCTCCGTATTTCTTTGCGGCCAGAGTCCCTGCCCCGAGGTCCATTTCTCCGTGAGTAACCGTCGGGCCGTCCTCTATAGCCAGAACTCTTTTGCCCGAGATGACCGAGGGGTCCTCCACGGTTAACGGGGAACTGGCCTCGATAATCCTTGCTCCGTCGCTGAACTCCCGGACGCTCTGCCTGACTTCGTTTACCTGATCGGGCGTGGCCGTTTCAACTTTGTTGATAACTACGAGATCGGCCATTCTGATGCTGACGTTGCCCGGGTAGTAGGTTCTTTCGTGACCGGCTCGCAGAGGGTCCGTCAGAACTATGCTGTAGTCGGACTCGTAGAACGGAAAATCGTTATTGCCGCCGTCCCAGACGATGACGTCTGCTTCCTCTTCGGCCTGGCGCAGTATTTCCTCGTAATCGACGCCGGCAAATAATATATTGCCCCGGTCTATGTGGGGTTCGTATTCCTCCCTCTCCTCTATCGTGCAGTCGTATTTGTCCATGTCCTCGTATTCCGCGAACCTCTGTGCCTTCTGAGCGACGAGATCTCCATAAGGCATCGGGTGTCTGATAACAGCCACTTTCTTGCCCATCTCGCGGAGCACGTCGGTTACGCGTCGAGTGGTCTGGCTCTTTCCCGAGCCGGTCCTAACGGCCGTAACGGTAATCAGCGGTTTGGAAGATTTTAGAGTGGTATTTTCCGGGCTCAGTAGTTTGAAATCCGCCCCCGCGGCGTTGACCAGAGAAGCCCTTTCCATTACGTGCTGATGCGGCACGTCGCTATAGGAAAACACGACTTCGTCGACTTCGTGTCGCTGGATTAACTCCGACAGGTCCGACTCGGGCTCGATCGGAATTCCGTCCGGATAGAGGTCCCCGGCCAGTTCGGCCGGATATTTCCTTCCCGCTATGTCCGGTATCTGCGCTGCCGTAAATGCCACAACTTCCGCGGATTCGTTATTCCTGTAATTTGTATTGAAATTGTGAAAGTCCCTCCCGGCTGCACCCATTATAATTACTTTTTTCAAACTACCCCCTCCTTGAGGTCTAAGGATTTCGCCACCAAAATAGGATAGAGTTTTTCTTTTCTTCTTGCAATATTTATATCGCCGCTCCAGCCGGAGCACGATGGGGGAGCGTTTGATTGGGTCCATCTGACCATTAATTAAGTAGAGGAACGACCGGGCAAATGAAATAGAACTTGCGATGTTTGGTCATCTCCCTCAAGATGATAATTGCCCGGTAAATAATTGGTGCTATATTTTCCGGGTCAATGGTTTGGGTTGCCAAAATAAATCGGTTAAAATAATAAGCTACGGAAAAAGATAACCGGGAGCTGCCAGCCGATTTTGTTATATATTTTTAGTCGACCATATTGAAATATTTTTTCTGGTTTATATAATCACGATGGTAAATATATAAACAATTCAGCGTCCGTGGTTCGGAGAAGTGCGGTGTTTTTAAATGGAGTTAAACTGTCTCATAGTCGATATAGATAATACGATAGCTGATCCGTCGGAGAGGCTAGAGCGTTCGCTTGCAGATCTGGGTAGGCGGGAAGTCTACGAAAAGACCTCGGATAAATTTGGTGGGTTTGAAGACTACCTGAGCTCGGAAGAATTGGACGAGTTCTGGAGATTATTCCTTTCCGGGAAGTACCTGCAGCACGATCAACCCGCCCCGGGGGCCGCCGATTTTCTCAATAAGGTAAACTCGAAGGGGATAGAGTTATTCTACCTGACCGGCAGGCATGATGATTCTGGCGATTCCATGCGTCCGGGAACGGTCGAGTGGTTGAATTCTCACGGCTTTCCCGTTCCGAATCAGGCCCGAGTGGAGCTGTTCATGAAGCCTCACCGGTACGATAACGACCGGGAGTACAAACGTTCTCTGCTCAGCGAACTGTTGACGTCCGGTTCTGATTGCCGCAACCCGGTCGGTATCGGAGATCATCCGAACGATGCGGCAGTATACGAACGGACCGGAGTAATGCCAGTTCTGTTGGAATGGCTGGGGTTGTTCCCGCGAGAGGAACTTCGGGCGGCCGGGTCGGAGGTTCTCGTCCTGGAAAACTGGGAGGAGATCGAAATGAAGTTTTCGGGAAAGCTGAAGGCGAAGCATTAACTCAATGAATCTCAAAAAAGCGCTATATAAATTCTTCACTTATTTCGCCCTGCTCGCACTGGTTATCGCCGTTCTGTTGCCTTTTTACTGGATGGTGACGACTTCTTTCAAGCCGCCCGGCGAGGTCAACGTGGTCCCGCCGAAGTGGATTCCGAGCGAGCTGCACTGGCAGAATTACGTGAAAGCCTGGAATGCCGCGCCTTTCAATCGTTACTTTATCAATTCTTTCTTCGTCTCCATAATGACGACGATCGGAGAGGTGCTGACGACCATCCTGGCCGCCTACGCGTTTGCCAAGATGGATTTCTTCGGCAAGAGGGTGCTGTTTCTCAGTCTGCTGGGTTTAATGATGTTTCCGGGGCAGCTTCGGTTGATTCCCAACTTCATGCTCGCCAGTAACCTGGGCTGGACGGATTCCTACCAGATCCTGATAGTCCCCTGGATTGCCTCGATATTTGGTATTTTCCTCCTGCGCCAGTACTTTAAGACCATCCCGGACGAGCTCTGGGACGCGGCCCAGCTCGATGGCTGCAGTCGATTCAGGTTTCTCTGGAAGGTCGTCGTCCCCCTGTCGAAGCCGGGGATAATAACTGTCGCTCTGTTCAAGTTTGTCGGTAGCTGGAACGCCTTTCTCTGGGTGCTAATTATGACGAACAAGCCGAGCATGAGAACTATCCCGGTCGGATTGGCGGTCTTCAGGTCGGAGGCGGGAACTCACTTCGCCGAGCTTATGGCGGCCTCTACGATGGCCGTTTTGCCGATTTTAATTATCTTCTTTTTCGCCCAGAAACAGTTTATCCAGGGAGTGGCCCGCAGTGGCATCAAGTAGGCTAAAGGAGGTGGTTCTCCCGAAATAAAAAACGATTGGTGCTGGTAATTTTACCCGACTTCAGAACAAACCTGCCTGACGGAGGTGCAGATATGTCAAAAAGAATTATTGTCGCTTTTGTAGTATTTAGCCTGGTTGTTGGTCTCGGTCTGTTTGCGTTTGGCCAGACTGAAGTTACCTTCTGGCATGCCATGCACAGGGAGCACAAGAAGGCTCTCGAGCATATTACGGCGCAGTTTGAGGAGGCACACCCGGAGATAGACGTCAAGCTGGTGGATCAGGGCGGTTACGGGGAGTTGAGTCAGAAGCTGACTACATCGGCCGCTGCCGGAAAACTGCCGGTTTCTTCTCAGCAATACGAGGACTGGACGATCCAGTACGTCAACGCGGATTTGATGAAGCAGCTGGACGGAGTCGTTAGACAGGAATTGATCGATAACCTGCCGGCGGCTTTGAAGGATTCCTGCACGTTCCACGGGAATATGTACACCCTGCCCTTCAACAAGAGCGCCATGGTTCTCTTTTACAATACGGATCTGATCGAGGAACCACCGAAGACATGGGAGGAGCTGCTTGCAACCGCGGAAGAGCTGACCGTAGACAAGGACGGCGACGGTGAAATGGAACAGTACGGCTTTGGACTGCGGCCGACGCCGGAATTATTCTCACTCTTTCACCATCAAGCGGGCGGCAGGTTCCTCAGCGACGACAAGTCGGAACTTTTGATCGATTCCGAACCCGGGATCAGGGCCTTGAACTTCATGGCCGACCTGAAAGAGTACAGCCTTTATCAGACCGGCTACCTAAGCGGACCTTTTGGTTCCGGAAAAGTTGCCATGTACATCGGTTCTTCCGCCGGGGCACCCTACGTCGCGTCGGCAAGCAAGGGAAATCACGGATGGGATACGGCTCCGCTGCCCGACGGACCGGCGAACGGGGAATCGATGATTCAGGGAACCAATGTCGGTCTCTTCCAGGCGGGAAATAGCGAGGCCCAGGTAGATGCCGGCCTGAAATTCATCAAGTTTCTGATCAGGGACGAGTGGACTATTTACTGGGCAAAGAAGACCGGCTACATTCCTGTGACTCTATCCGCATTGAACTCGGATGAATGGAATGCTTTCCTCGATGAAAACCCGAAGAGACAGGCAACTACTCAGATGATGAAGGAAGGTTTCGTCTATCCGCATCATCCGGACTGGTATTCCGTCAGAAATATATTTGGTAGCATTCTCGAGAAGACGATGCTCGGTAAAGGCAAACCGGAACAGCTGTTGCAGGAAGGTGCGGAGAAATTTGCCAAAGAATACGCGAAGTAGACACCTAACCTGCGGGGGCGGTTTCGCCCCCGCGTTTTTTCTCGGAGGTTAACTTGATCAAGGATTTTCCTTTTAAACTGGGGTCCACTTCTCTTACTTATCCCAACTTGAATTTGCTCGAAAACGTAAAGCGGACCCCGGATGAATTTGACGTGGTGGAATTGACGCTGGAGTACCCGCGGAACCTGCCGCTAAAGGATAGGACGATAAGCAAGCTCGAAGAATTGAGAGAGGAGAAGGGGCTGCAGTACAGCATTCATTTACCGTTGAGTATCCAGCTGGCGACGGCGAACCCGCACCTGCGGGAGGCCTCGGTAAAGGTAGTTGCGGAGGCCTACAGACAGGCCGAAGCGCTCGACCCCCTGGTCTACACGCTCCACGTGACCCCTATCTACTACCCCGGGGGATCTCCCCTGACGCATCTGTTTGAGATAGAACAGTACATGAACCAGCTCGAACGGGCAAAGAAGTCTTTGCGCGAGTTAGAGGAGCGGCTTGATCCGGGAAAAATTGCCGTGGAAAACTTGTTTACGGACCTGCACAGGCTGCAGGGATTTCTCGACGACGTCGGTTACGGCAGGTGTATCGACGTCGGCCACCTGGTAAAGCACGACGAAGATCCCGTTCTCCACTATTACGAGAACTCCGATTCAATTATCAACCTGCACCTTCACGGAGTAATAGAGGGAAGCGATCACCAGCAGCTAGAACTGGAATCCGGAAACCTGAACTTGCTCGGTTTGTTCGAGGCTCTCAAGAAAAAGGAGTACGACGGTCCGATCATTCTGGAACAGTTTCAACCGGCGCATTTACAGGAGTCGCTGGATACGATGGTTGCTACCTGGGAAGAGGTAAGGGTTGGCTGAGGTCTTCAAGAATTTTCGGAGGCAGATTTGCAAAATATTCTGGATAAACTAACCGGTTTAATTGGTTACAAGAAGCGGAAGCTGAAAAAGCTCAGCTTCTGGAAGGAAACCTTCTGGGCTTATGTATACCTGCTACCGACTCTCGTGGTGCTGGGTACTTTCTCTTTCTGGCCGCTGATCCGATCGTTTAAAATCAGCCTCTTTGACTGGAACGTGCTGAAGAATTCTGGCACGTTTATCGGTTTTCAGAATTACGCCGAGCTGTTTACCGATCCGGAATTCGGATCGGCCCTCTGGCATACAGTCTATTACGCCCTGGTCAGCACTCCGGTGACGATGATAATTGCGATGTTTATAGCTATTCTGTTGAACCAGAAGCTCCGTTTCCGGGACTGGTTCCGGACGGCTTTCTTCCTTCCCTGGATAACCCCGATGGTCGCCGGGGCTTCCGTTTTCGTCTGGCTCTTCAACGCTGATTACGGGTTGGTAAATCACATACTGGGCTTCGTCGGTCTCGGGGACTTTCGCTGGCTCAATACTCCGGCCCTGGCGATTCCGTTGCTGATAATCTTCGGAGTCTGGAAGTTCCTGGGGTTCCAGGTAGTTCTTTTCCTGGCGGGGTTACAGAACATACCGGAACATTACTACGAAGCGGCAAAGGTGGATGGAGCAAATAGATTTCAGCTCTTTCGCCACGTTACGCTGCCGCTGCTCACCCCGACAACTTTCTTCGTTTTGATTATCTCGATGATCGGAGCCTTTAAGGTCTTCACTCAGGTCTACGTGCTCTGGTCGGGGACAGCTGGGCCACTGGACAGTGCTCAGACCATAGTAATGTTCTTCTTCCAGAAAGGGTTTAACAATTTCGAGTTTGGGTACGCCTCAGCCGCCGCCTACATTCTCTTCTTTATCGTATTTATCCTGACGGCGATCAATATGAGGCTTTCCAAACGGTGGGTTCACTACCAGTAACTTACGTCTCCAGCGAGAATTCTCTGGCTAGTTTTTCTTCCACGACCCGGGGCACGAAGCTGCTGACGTCTCCGCCCAGTTCTTTTACCTCTTTGACGATGCTCGAGCTGAGAAAAGAATATTCCCCCGCCGTCATCAAGAATACCGATTCTATCTCCGGGGCTAGATCCCGGTTCGTCAGCGCCATCTGGAATTCGTATTCGAAGTCGGAATTGGCTCTCAGCCCCCGGACTATGGACTCGCGATCGTGCTGTTTGGCGCAGTTCACGAGCAGCCCGGAAAACGTTATAACCCGTGAAACCTGGATTCCCTCCTCTTCCAGTGCTTTTTCTACGAGTTCTTTTCTTTCTTTGAAGGAGAAGAGCGTTTCTTTTCGCGGGTTTTCGACTATTCCGACCATCAGGTCGTCGAAAATTTTTTCCGCCCTTTCAATAATGTCCAGGTGCCCGTACGTTATCGGGTCGAAACTTCCTGGATATAGTGCCTTTGGCATACTTTTACCCCCTGGGAGCTTGACTTTTCTTGCCGAAAAGTGTGCTAATACGGATTATTATACGTGTTACTTTCCAGCGTTAAAAGTTATTTTAACCTCTAAAATGTAGCTGGCTCGGGTGAAAACTTGCAAGGCGCGTGCCCAGTGTTTAAACTAATGATGAAAGTGAAGCTAATTTACATCTGTCCTTTTACCCAGGCGGGACGGAGTTGCCCTGAAATGCAGTAAATAACACTCGTCAGAGGATCAATAACGGGATCTGTGGGTTCATAAAATGTAGCTGTAATCTAATTATCGGGAGGTTTTCGTATGGCTGAAGTAAGGTTAAAAGACGTGACCAAGAAGTTCGGCGACTTGACGGCCGTTGACCAAGCAAATCTGACTATCGAGGATTCCGAATTTATAGTTCTGGTTGGGCCTTCGGGCTGTGGCAAGACCACCACGCTGCGATGCGTCGCTGGACTGGAAGAACCGACTGCGGGAGAAGTTTATATCGGCGATAGAGTTGTAAACGGTGTACCCCCAAAGGATAGGGACATCGCTATGGTATTCCAGAACTACGCTCTTTACCCTCATATGGACGTCTATAACAAGATTGCCTTTGGGCTGAAGCTCCGCAAGCTCCCCAAGGACGAAATCGATGAAAGGGTCAACCGGACGGCTGATCTGCTGGGGATTCATGACAAGCTTGATTCTAAACCGAAAGAACTTTCGGGCGGTCAGAGACAGAGAGTTGCTGTAGGACGAGCGATAGCCCGGAACCCCAAAGTCTTCCTGTTTGACGAACCGTTGTCCAACCTGGATGCCAAGCTTAGAGTTCAGATGCGGGCGGAACTACAGGAACTGCACCACAACCTTTCGACCACTTCGATGTACGTTACGCACGATCAGGTCGAAGCGATGACTCTGGGTAATAGGGTCGCAGTAATTGACGAAGGCGTAATTCAGCAGTACGACCACCCGCAGACCATTTACGATGATCCAGCCAACAAATTCGTCGCCGGGTTCATTGGTAGCCCCTCGATGAACTTCCTTGATGCGAGGTTAAAAGAGGAAGGCGGGAATATATTCATTGAAGGCGAAGGGTTCAGGTTATTGCTGCCCGAGAAAATAACGAAACAGCTCGATGGAACCAGCGAACAGAACATAACCTTCGGCGTAAGACCGGAAGACCTGACTGCCGAGCAGACCATACACGAAGGGGACAAATCGAAGAGCATGGACGTCCATGTTCTAGTTACGGAGCCGCTCGGGGACGAGATCATCGTCCACTCCGAGGTAGGAGACCAGGAGCTGGTGGCCCAGCTGGATCCGAGAGTCGACATCAAGCCGGACCAGGACGTTACACTGTTTGCCGACATGGACTACATCCACATTTTCGATAAAGATACCGGTGATGCTTTAGTCTAATCGCGGGCAGTTTGAAGTTAAGACTTCGTCTTATCAATACGATTTAAGGGAAGGCCTCCGTTAAGGGAGGCCTTTATTTTTTCACCCGGGGTAACCGGATTGACGGTGGAGCTGGGCTTTCAGCGATGAAATACTCTTCGATTATTCAAAAATTACGCGACGTATTAGTGGACGGATTGGTCGCGATACTACCTATTTCAATTACCGGTTATCTCCTCTGGCTCGGTTATAACCTGATTGACAGGTACTTTGGTCGGGGCACCATGCTGGGAAACCAGCTTAGCAGGTCGTTACAGCGACTCTTCGGGATAGAATGGATTCCCGGCCTCAGCATAATCTACACGCTGGTAGTCGTCCTGCTGCTCGGTTTTATCTCCCGGGTTTATTTCGGAAAACTAGTTCAGCGCTACCTGAACAATATCCTCAAGTCGGTTCCCATAGTCAAGCGGATTTACCCGCCGGCTCAGGAAATTTCCGAGGCGATACTCGGTCGGGGCTCGTTTTCCTCTTTTAAGGAAGTCGTCCTCTTTGAATACCCGCGCCCCGGAAGTCATACCATCGGCTTTGTTACCAATCACATTGGTGAGAGCGTCTCGGTCTATATATTTTCGGCCCCGAATCCTTTTACCGGGAAGATTTTTATCCTGCCGGAAAAAGACGTAACCTATCTGGATATGAGCGTCGAGCAGGGAATCAAGATGGTCATATCGATGGGGATTTCCTCTTCGGAGGACGTAGTTGATCCGGAAGATATAAAGAACAAAGTCGCGGATAACCAGTAAGGTGATGGCGGTGAGAGCTTGATACCGATACGAGATACGAGGCCGAGTTATCGTTTTTCCTGGATAACCGTTACCCTGATTGCTCTCAATATCCTCGTGTTCCTCTTCCAGCTCAGTTTGAGCACTCAGCCGACGCTGACGCTCAACATCGAGCCCTGGATGGAGCGCGGGGTGGTTCCGCTGGATTCAGCCCGGATCGGCGAGTCCGGGGCGACGCGGGTTCGAATCTCTCCCAAGAGAAATTACTTTTTCAAGTACGGCGCCGTTCCCGGCGAGATTGCCAGCTTCACCGATTTTCCGCCCCTGGTCCCCTTTCCGATTTTATTGACCCTGATCACGTCGATGTTCATCCACGGTGGTTTCTTTCACCTGATTGGAAACATGCTTTTCCTCTGGATTTTCGGGGATAACGTCGAGGACGCGATGGGGCCGGTGCGGTTCGCCCTGTTCTACTTTCTCGCGGGGATAGCCGGTGCCAGCCTGCAGATCGTGGCGAATAGCGGTAGCGGTACGCCGATGATCGGTGCCTCCGGCGCCATAGCGGGAGTAATGGCGGCCTATCTCCTGCTTTACCCAAATTCGCGGATAGTCACCCTGGTACCGATATTTTTCTTCTTTACCTTCGTCCAGATTCCGGCCGTGATCATGGTCGGTCTCTGGTTTCTCTTCGAGTTGATTCGGGCCGTCGGGGAGCCTGCAGGTCAGGTCGCCAGACTGGCACACGTCGGGGGTTTTATTGCCGGGGTTCTGCTAACGCCTTATTTCAAGAGCGATTACATCCGAATAAAACTCTGGGATTACTTTAGCTAAAAGAGCTGAGTGTTTCTGGAGGGTTTCCTCTAACAACTTGCTCGTGTTCCACAGGACTCGGTTTCAATGCTTGTCCGGGAAGCAATTCCCCCGGACGAACTGTGGAGCTTGCGCGGCGAATTTTGGTGAAGATGGCCCTCGGCTGAACTTAAATGGGCGAAATCACTCGGAGATTTTCCCGTAAAAATCGTTTTCCCTGACGTAGCTGAGCAATTCCGCGTATCTCCTATGTGTTTTGAGGGTTTCCGCGTCTCCGACCATGATCAATTTTCGCCTCGCCCTGGTCAGTGAAACGTTCAACCTTCTTTCGTCCATGAGGAAGCCCAGCTCGTTATCTTCGTTGCTCCGAACGAAAGAAATTACGATCGCTTCTTTTTCCCGCCCCTGAAAGCCGTCCACGGTTTTTATTTCCAGGTTTTCCCGGTCGTGGCGAGAGTTAAGCAGGTCTATCTGGTCGTCGTAGGGCGATATTACGCCAATTTCTTTCGGCGGGAGATAATTCAGTAACTCCTTCACTATCCGGCTGACGATCTCGGCTTCTCGCGGGTTCTCGCGGGAGTGAGAGCCGGGTCTCTGTCTCTCCCGGGCATCGAGGTCGGCTGTATCCAGAAAGACAACCGGTTGCTGCGGGTCGAGAGCCCGATTCAGCCAGCGGGGCTGGAGGTTCTCCAAGGAGCTTCCGGACTCAATTATTCCTTCCAGAGTGTGGTTTGCCACGGAATCGTCCGCCTCCAGGTTCCCGTCGTAAAAAGAGTTATTGGAGAATTCCATTATATCGGTATTCATTCGAAACTGAGTCAACAACATTTCGGTGATCGAACTTCCGGCTCGCTTGACCAGTTTCTCGAAGGCGGTTAGCTGCAGGTCTTCCCGGGCCTCTTCGGACAGGATCGTCGGGGGTAACTGTTTGTGGTCTCCGGCGAAAATAGCCCGCTCTCCCTTAACCAGGGGGATCAGGCAGGACGGTTCGGTGGCCTGAGTTGCTTCGTCGATCGCCACGACGTCGAATGTATGCCCTTCTAACAGCCTGGAACCGGCAGTTGAATTCGTCGTGCAGACCACGTCAACCCCCTCGATAATTTCTCTTATGGCTTCTTCTTCCAGTTCCTTGCTCCTGTCGTAAAGCTTATCTATCTCTTCCTGGAGCGAGAGCCAGGTCGACATTTCCTTTATCTTTTCCCGCGACACTCCCCGGGAACCGGAACCCTTTTGCGCCAGCTGGTGGATCTGAGTATCACTCATGCCGCGGCGGTATCTACCGGAAGGAAACTGGTAAGAATCCTGTTCTTCCTGGAGTTCCTGTGCCTCTTCCCTGAGCTCCCGGGACTTTTCGTATTTCGGATTCTCCTGGACCCGATAATCGAGACTGATCCGCCTCAGGTAGGGAGTTATCCGCGCCGGGTGGCCGACTCTGACCACTTCTACGTCCCTATCAATCAGGAATTCTACCATATTATCGACAGCGATATTTGAACCGGCGGTGGCCAGTATTTTCTCGCCCCGGTGTGACAGCTCTTCTATTGCCCCGGCAAGCGTCGTCGTCTTGCCGGTCCCCGGAGGTCCGTGAATACAGAAGAAGGGGTCGGCATTAACGCTCCGCCGGACGGCTCGAGTCTGCGATTCGTCCAGAATTTTTGCTCTGGGAACGAAGTCGCTTGCCCCGGCCTCCCTGGGCGAAGAAAGGCCGACCAGATTCTTTACCAGATCTCTGCTGGGAAGAAAGGGCAGTGCCTCCAGGCTATCCAGCATTCTCTGGTAGGTAATGTCGTTGACGTACAGGTCCATGCGAAGTCCTTTGCCGAGCAGAAACTGGTCCACCGGAGGCTCGAAGGCTATCGTAAAGGAATAATTGGTGCTTTCCGCCACGGTTCCCGCCGGATTGTCGTCCCGCAGCGGGTCGTTCTTCGAGAGAGTTACCAGGTCGCCGACCGATATCTCGTTCTCCGGCAGTTCTTCCCCTTTCCGGTTTCTGCTGAACTTGACCATCCTTTTGCCGCCGAGGTCCTCTCCGACGTCCTTGCCCCGGAGGTGCAGGACGGCTCTGCCGAGTTTTTCCCTTTCTCTGCCGCTCGTGGACCTTATTTCTTCCTCGTGCCTCTCCATTTCTTCTTCTCTTTCGAGCTGGACTAGTTTCTTCCACTTGTCAATATACCCGGTCAGTTTCTCCCATTCCTTTCGGTTCCATCTGGCCGTATCTACCTCCGCGTTGCCGACACTGTTTACTCTGTCCGGATCGTAGGAGGCCGGTTCGGAGAAGACTTCCACCTCGGCGATCGAATTGCCGCAGTCGATATTGCCGAGTGAATCCGAAGAGAGATTGGTCTGATTTACCAGGGCACCGACGATGTCTCTCGGCCCCGCGTTATGATCTAATCCGTTGAGCAGCAAATAGTGCATAGTTCTATTTATCCTTTATAATGTCCTTGCAGTGTCCTTTCTGAAACCCTTGCGTAATTGCTGGAAACAGCAGAGGTTGATTTACTCAGAGGAAAAATTTATACTTATTTTCCAGCCAGGGTG
>CAZENJ010000012.1:0-26914 GCA_964513485.1 uncultured Thermotogae bacterium
GGGACGACTGGATTTGAACCAGCGACCTCGCGCGCCCCATGCGCGCGCGCTACCAGGCTGCGCCACGTCCCGCTGTATCTTTTGCAACAATTTAATATAGCACTAAACCGGCATTTTTTCAACACCAAGCATCCTTTCGAGTCGGTTGCAAAAAGGGGGAACCCGGACTCAAGGGGCCACGAGAAATATCCGCCAGCCCCCGGAAGAACCACCGGGGGGCGAATCGGCATGATTTATTCGATGACCCGGTTCTCAAACAGCCGGCATTAGATGAAGTCCTGTTTCAGCTCCTCCATATCGACCCCGCTGCGTTTCTCCGGATCGAGGCTTCTCTTGGCAATTGGCCCGTCGGAGAGCGCGGGTACCTGTTCTTCGTAAGTCGGCCTGTCTTCCCGATAAATAATCCCTAGAGGTATACTGTCACCCCATTCCCTGGCCTTCTCCCCGGCCGCCTCTCGATCCGTCGGGTCGTAATCATCCTCGAGTTCGTAGACGATATCGTTGTAAAAATCATAGGATCGTCCGGGATTGAACGTCACACAGGGCTGAAGCACGTCGACCAGGGCGTAGCCCTCGTGGTCCATCGCCCGGGCAAATATTTCCGTCATCGCCTTTACGTTCCCGGAAAAAGCTCGTGCGATAAAAGTGGCGCCGCCGGTCAGCGCGGTGGGAACCGGGTTAACCGGGGGCTCGATCGCACCTTCCGGACTAGTTTTCGTGACAAAACCTTTGTGGCTTGTAGGCGAGTACTGACCTTTGGTCAGGCCATAAACTCTATTATCCTCTACTATATGTGTAATTCCGATATTTCGCCGACAGGCATGGAGGAAATGGTTACCGCCGATTCCGTAGCTGTCACCGTCCCCCGCGGTCACGACGACGTTCAGATCCGGGTTGGCCAGTCGGGCCCCCGTCGCAACCGGGACCGGTCGTCCATGAATGGAATGATACCCGTTGACATTCATGTAATGGGGTAACTTGCTGCCGCATCCGATTCCCGAAACGATCAACGTCTCGTGGGGTGCGAGGCCCAGTTCAACGAGGGAACTCTGAACGCCCCGCAGGATGGCAAAGTCGCCGCATCCGGGACACCACGTAGGGTCCGTATGGTATTGATAGTCGGCTAAAGTAGTTTCATCGGCCATATCAGTTAACCTCCTCTATTTCTTTCAGCTCATCCAGAATCGCTTCCGGAGTAAAGGGCCTGCCGTCGTACTTCAAAATCTTGTCGGGTAAGTCACAGCCCGTTTCTCTTTTTATCAGACTGGCAAGCTGGCCGGAGTAGTTATTTTCGACGACGATTACCTTACTGGCACCTTCAATAATTCCTCCGATCTCGCTCCCTTTCATCGGCCAGATTTCGTCAACGTGATAGAAATTAGCGACATCTCCATCCCGATTTAACCTATCCACGGCTTCCCGTATCGCGCCATAGGTCGAGCCCCAGCCGATAAACGTCTTATCCGCCTCGGCCGGCCCGTAACGTATCGGACCGTCGAAATCCTCTTCCCTTGCCGTATCCATCTTTTTCATTCGTTTTTCCATCATCTTACTTCGGATCTCCGGGTCTTCCGTTACATCGCCGCGCTCGTCGTGTTCGTTCCCCGTGGTTTTGTAAACAGCGTTTTTGTTGCCCGGTATTGCCCGGGGAGAGATTCCCGATTCGGTAAACCGATGGCGCAAATAATTGCCATCCAGATCTTTCAGTTCCTCTTCCGTCAGCAGTTCGCCCCGATCAATTTTGCTCTCGGTATCGAACTCATCCGGATCCACGGGCCGGACTGAATCCGCAAGATGCTGATCGCTCAGGACGATCACCGGCGTCTGGTATTTCTCCGCCAGGTTAAAGGCTCGTTTGCCCGCCTGGAAAGCTTCTTCAATATTTGCGGGCGCCAGGACCAACCTGGGCGAGTTCCCCTGCGAGGCAAAGACGACCGATTCCAGATCACCCTGCTCTGTCCTCGTCGGAAGCCCGGTACTCGGCCCCGGCCTCTGCACCTCGGCGATAACCAGCGAGGTTTCCGTCGTCCCGGCAAGCCCCAGAGCTTCGACCATCAGAGAAAAGCCACCGCCCGAAGTCGTTACCAGAGGCCGGGCTCCGACGTGACTCGCGCCGATCGCAATACTTATTGCCGCGAGTTCACTCTCCGGTTGCTTGGTGACGATATCGAGTTCTTCCGCGTGTTTGGTCAGCCATTCCAGGATCGAGGTCGATGGAGTCATCGGGTAGGCGGAAACAAAGTTGCAGCCACCAACTGCCGCCCCAAAGGCAAAGGCCTGGTTACCGTTTATGACCATTCTATCCGGCCGATCGGACAGCGGTTCTAGATCGTAGTCGAAATCATAGCCTTTTGCTTCCACGTACTCCTTCCCGGCCTCGGCCACCTGAATATTGTTCTCTACGACGTTCCCTCCCTTGACGCCAAAGTTCTCCTCGATAATCTGCTTTACGTAAGAAATATCAAAATCAGTTAAACCAACCACGGCGCCAATCGCCGCAGTATTGGCCATTACTTTTGCGCCGCCCTCTTCCGTAGCTATGCTCTTCAGGGGTACGGGGAAAAACTTCACTTCTCTGTCGGAGAAGGCCTCCTCGTCCAGGTCAAAATCCTCGTCGTAGATCACCCCGCTGCCGGAGTCCATATCCTCAATGTGCTTGTCAATAGAATCCTCTGTCAGGGCAACTAGCAGGTCAATCCCGTCCGAGTGAGTGTAAATTTGCTCATCCGAAATTCTTATCTCGTAGAAATTATGGCCTCCGCGTATCCTCGAACGATAATCCTGTCTGCCAAAAGGAAATAGACCGCTCTTCGTCAGGGCTTGAACGAATCCTTTTCCGGTGGACTGAATACCCTGCCCCGCATCACCGCCAATAACGACTGTCATATCATTCTGCTTCATAAAACCTCCCTGGCTACGAAAAACCTTAAAGTACTATTGTGAAGTTACTCCCACTCTCGGATTGTAAAAAGGCAAACCGCAGGACTCACAGCTGGCGGGAAGTTCGCCATGGGTGCAACGGGACCCCACGGAGTTGGTCAGTTTGAAGTGATCGCAGGCAGGTATCCCATTAACTACCCTTACGGATTTCCCGCTCACGGGACAGTCTACCTTTTCCGCTTTCGGCGTTACGTCATCCATTCCTGAATCGCAACTGGGGCAATTAGTTAACTCGCGCTTGCTATAAACCAATTCACCGCACTCGGGACATCGAAATTTCATCGCCCTCACCTCGAGTTATTTGGGCTTTTTATTCTTTGCCGGGGCTTCAGCCAACCATTGCAAAGGAGACGGACGGCGATATATCCGATGAAAGATATATCGCCCGTCTTCCGTTCTCCTTTTTTATTTGCCTAAACTACCTCTATCTCTTTTTCGCTCTCCCAGAGGCCGTGCAGGTTACACTTGGCCCTTCCCTTTATAGGATGGGCGTGGTCGAGTTTTACGGTGGCCTTCATGACGTAGTGCGATTGCTCCGGAGTCAGATCCAGCCTGGCCAGAAAAGTGTCGCCAGAATAGAGCTCCATCCACTCGATAAAATGGCCTACCTCGTTTGGATGCTCCTTGTATTCCCCAACCTTTAGCGTCACTTCAAATGTCTCGCCCGCTTCTACGGAATCCGGCGCATCTATGATAACTGTATGTTTCTTCTCCAGGGCCGACATTTCTTCCGGGTCCTCGGTTTCCGCCTTATTTACTCCACAGAATAGATCCTCTTCGCAAGACTGTTCGGACATCATTACCTCCTTAAGTTAACTTTGTTATAATTAAAGCAAAAAAATTACGGGGCAAGCGTCTCCCCGGATTCTCCATCAACGAGCTCGATAGCCATCATCGGACAGCCGTTAGCCGCCTGTTCTGCGGCTGATTTTTCGTCCTCCCCGATTTCCAGAACCGCAAGACCGTCTTCCGATTCACCCTCAATTAACTCGGCTTTCCCGTCCTCACCTTCTTTGAAGTGCTCCGGATCCACGGCCGTACAGACGAAATTACTCTGACACGCGTCCTTGTCGTACTTCAACTCGTATTTTGCCATTTTTACCTCCTCTAACTGAACTATAGCCCAAATCAATAATCAATTCCACTTGAATATGATTATAGGATAGTTCAAATATTCTTTTCAACTGAAAACGCTCTTCCGAGCTCAGCCGGTCCAGCTTTTTTTGCGGGAAGCGTCAGCGGCAGGTTGCTCCCGGAGCCGGTCGGACCATCGACGGGAAGCAGGTTTAAAATGGTGAAAGCCCTGCCTGCGTTAAAACGGGTGATGAAAGAAATGAGGATAATCAATTTCCCCAGAATGTTCTGTTTTGCAGAAAAACCCCGAAGCAGGTTCTAATTTTGCCTGATTTCTTTTAGAATTAGGTCGGGGCAGGCCGTAAAAAGTTGTAAATATTTCACAAAGGTTAGGTGGTAAAATGGAGGAAAAGATTGCTGAAAAAATAAGCTGGGTGGGCGTAAACGACAGGAAAAACGACCTATTCGAAAGCTACTGGCCGATTCCGGACGGCATCAGCTACAATTCTTACCTCGTTCTCGACGAGAAAATCGCCTTAATCGACGGAGTAAAAGCGGGTTTCACGGAGAGGTTTCTAAATAATATAAGTGAAGTTACGGACGCAGGAGATATCGATTACGTGATCGTTAACCATATGGAACCCGATCATTCGGGCAGTTATCCTGCGCTAAAGCGACTGAACCCCGATATCCAATTCGTCGGAACGGAAAAAACCCGGGAATTACTCGAGAGCTTTTACGGAATTACTGAGGGGGTAAGAGTAGTAGGGAGCGACGATTCCCTGGAACTGGGCTCGCAGACGCTGGAGTTTGTGGAGACACCTTTCGTCCACTGGCCGGAGACGATGATGACTTATCATCCGGGAGAGAAAACTCTCTTTTCCGGCGACGGCTTCGGTACTTACGGGGCACTCGACGGAGGAATCTTCGACGATCAGCTGGACGTGGAGCAGTACAGGGACGAAGCAATCCGATATTTATCCAATATAGTCGGCGCTTATAGCGCAACCCTGCAGGCGGCGCTGGCCAAACTCCGGCAGCTGGAAGTAGCGGTAATTGCCCCCACACACGGGCCAATCTGGCGCGAGAACCCAGAGATGATCAGGAGCTTATACGACAGTTACAGCAGCGGTGAAGCAGATCCCGGAATTACGATGATCTACGGGTCGATGTACGGATTTACCGAAGGATTAATGGAACAGGTAGCCCGGGGTGCAATCAGTACCGGCCTGAAAGATCTGAAAGTTCTGGATGCCGCCCGGGTCCACCCGAGCTATTTAATTTCCGAGGCCTGGAGAAGAAGAGGGCTCATCGTCGGTTCTCCGACTTACGAATCGAGGGCCTTTCCCCCGGTCAGCACATTTCTTGACCTTGCCGGCAAAAAGAAGCTTAAGGAGAGGGTGACAGGGGCGTTCGGCTCTTTCGGCTGGGGTGGTGGCTCGGCAAGAGAGATCGAAGAAACCTGCGAGAAGCTCAACTGGGACTTGATTTCTCCCACGGTAGAATTCAACGGTGAACCCTCGGATGATCAGCTTGAATCAGGGTTTGAGCTGGGGAGGAGCGTCGCGAAAGAAGTTCTCGCAGAAGACTCTAGCTAAAAGCTACCGCTCGAAATAAAAGACGGGAAGGGCACCCTTCCCGTCAACGTTCCATCACTGACTTATTTCATCTATCTTTGCTGCCATAATGAAGTCGTTTTCGTGCAATCCGTCTATGGCGTGTGTATAAAGCTGCAGGGTAACTACGTTGTAAGATATCTCGATGTCCGGGTGATGCCCCTCTTCCTCCGCCAACTCGCCTATCTCGTTGACAAAATCCATCGATTCGGTGAAATCCTTGAACTTGAATTCTTTCTGGATTTTTGGAGGCGTTCCTCCCAGGAGATCCCACCCCTTGACCTCGGTCAGCAGCTCCTCGACTTCGTCGCTTTCCATCGGGGGGACACCGCCCTGGCAGGGCACGCAAGTCTTGCTGGTTAATTCTTCTGACATAGTTTCCTCCCTTTTTAAATTCCTGTTTTCCCGAAGACCGTATCCATATAATCCGGTCCGTTGCGTAATAGTTTCAATTTGGGAATCCTTCCTGCTTACAACTTTAGGCCCCGCCGGTATAATTTTCCATGAGGTACCAATAGGGATAAGAGGTAAAACTCCCCCGGGGAATCAACTCAGGGCCCGGTCGAGGTCGGCAATAATATCCTCCGGGGCCTCTATCCCGACGCTAAACCGCAGGAGGTCGTCCGTTATCCCTGCCGACTCCTTTTCTTCCTGACTCAATTGCTGATGCGTCGTGCTGGAGGGATGGATAATCAGGGATTTCGCGTCACCGACGTTTGCAAGGAAGGAAATCAACTGGACGGACTCTATGAGGTTCACGCCTGCTTCGTAGCCACCTTCTACCCCAAAGGTCAGGACCCCGCCGTAACCGTTATCCAGGTACCTGGACGCGCGCTCGTGGGTCGGATGGCTCTCCAGACCGGGGTAATTTACCCAGCTGACTTCATCATGATCCTCCAAAAAGTTCGCTACCTTTAACGCGTTTTTACAGTGTTTTTCCATTCGGAGCGGCAGAGTTTCCAGGCCCTGCAGGTTCAGAAACGTGTCGAACGGGCTCTGGGCCGAGCCGATATCCCGTAGTCCTCTGGCCCGGAGATTTGTAATGAAAGCTTCTTCGCCGAAACGTTCCCGGAAGTTAACGCCGTGATAGCTCGGGTCCGGTTCAGTTAGTTCGGGAAAATCCCCTTCCTCCCAGGGAAATTGCCCGGAATCAACTACCGCCCCACCTATCGTCGTACCACTACCGTTGAGCCATTTGGTCGTCGAATGCCAGACGATATCGGCTCCGTGTTCAAATGGTCGACAGAGATAAGGCGTGGCAAACGTATTGTCAACGACAAGCGGGATATTCGCTTCACCGGCAACTTCAGCAATCCCCGCGATATCAGGGACCTCGAGGGACGGATTTCCAATCGTCTCCAGGTGCAGGAAGCGAGTGGAGCCGTCTATCCTTTCGGCAAAACTTTCCGGGCTATCTTGGGGCGTAAACTTTGCTTCCATGCCGTACTTTTTTAGACTGTGGGAAAAGTAAGTATAACTGCCGCCGTAGAGGTTAGAGGAGGTAACCAGGTTGTCCCCGCTATTCATGAGCGTAAAGACTATCAGGTTGAGCGCACTCATCCCCGAACTCGTCACCACTGATTCCACGCCGCCTTCCAGGGCCGAAAGCCTTTCTTCAAACACGGCATTTGTCGGATTGGATATCCGGGAGTATATATCACCTTCCTCTTCCAGATCGAATAACCGGCGAGCCTGCTCTGTATCCTCAAAAAGGTAAGAGGCGGTCTGGTTTATCGGCACGGCACACGGCCTGCTTTCCGAGCTATCCGATTCGTACCCGGCATGTATCGCCAGAGTACTGAAGCCGGTTTCCTTCAAATTCTCTTCACCTTTATCCTTCACGTTATCTCCTCCGGTAGTCCTGAACTTTATCTACCGGGCGGCAAT
Source organism: uncultured Thermotogae bacterium (assembly GCA_964513485.1). Classification (GTDB taxonomy): domain Bacteria; phylum Bipolaricaulota; class Bipolaricaulia; order M55B111; family M55B111; genus JAGXLP01. The sequence continues at coordinate 7,518 of CAZENJ010000012.1, forward strand.
ATAACCATCCGTCCGGTGCTCCGTCGCGCCAATCAGTACTTCGCCGTCCTTCCAGATAAACTGACCCCGGCCAAAACCTCCGCTATCCGGTGCGACTGAAATATCGTGTCCCCGGCGGGCGAGTTTGCCGAGCAGGTGATCCGGAAAGCTTTTCTCCACTTCGATACTTTTCTTCTCGTCCCATCTCCATCGGGGCGCATCCAGTGCCTCCTGCGGGTTATGCCCCCGATCCATGATATTTCGCAAAACCTGCACGTGGCCCTGGGGCTGCATGTAACCTCCCATTACGCCGAACGGTCCTACGGGAGAGCCTTTTCTGGTCAAAAACCCCGGGATTATCGTGTGATACGAGCGCTTGCCGCCCTCAAGTCCATTGGAATGACCCTCTTCCAGGCTGAACAGACTTCCCCGGTTCTGGAGCGCTATTCCGGTCTCGGGTACCACTACCCCCGAACCAAACCCCATATAGTTGCTCTGAATGTAGGAAACCATGTTGCCCGATCCGTCGGCCACCGCCAGATAGACCGTCCCCTCTTCTCCAGATACCCCCGGTTCGTACTCGGCGGCCCCGGAGCCAATTTCTTTCCGTCTTTTCGTTCCGTAGCGCTCAGTAATAAACTTCTCCGGTTCGACCTCCATATAGTCCGGGTCAGTGATATACCTCTTCCCGTCGGCAAAGGCCAGCTTAACCGCTTCAATCGTCTCATGGTAAAACTCGGCTTCGTCCTCCGGGCCCGCATCACTCTGTTCTAGAATATTGAGAGCGATCGAGGCAATCAGCCCCTGGCCGTTTGGAGGCAGTTCCCAAACTCCGTAACCGCCATAATCGGTTTTGATCGGCTCCACCCAGTCCGGGGAATAGGAGGCGAGGTCCTCTTTTTGAATGTACCCTCCGGTAGAGCGGGAAAAAGAAGCAATTCTCTCCGCCAGGTTACCCCTATAGAAGCTCTCCGCTCCGGTACGGGCAATTTCCTTCAGCGTCTCAGCGTGAGCCCTCGAAGACCAGACTTCGCCGATTCCGGGTGGTCTACCTTCCGGGGCAAAAGTCTCCGCCCAGCCCCGAAATTCCTCGCCCTCCAGCGCCGCGTAAGTTTCGAAAGCCCTCTCCCAGTACTTGCCCAGTGTCGGCTGGATCGGGTAGCCACGCTCAGCGTATTCCACGGCCGGTTCCAGGGACTTCTCCAGCGATAGATCCCCAAATCGCCGGGAAAGTTCGTTCCAGGCAGACGGAGCTCCGGGGACTGTAACCGGCTCCCAGCCAAAATCGGGGACCTCTTCCAGCCCCGTCTCAAGCAGCTCTTCTCTGCTTATATTCTCGGGCGCCGGGCCGCTGGCGTTCAGCCCGTACAGCGTCCCGTCATTCCAGACCTGAGCAAAAGCGTCACCGCCGATTCCGTTGGAGGTTGGTTCCAGTACGGTCAAGGCTGCGGCCGTAGCTACAGCCGCGTCGATCGCATTGCCCCCCTGCTCTAATATATCTAAACCGGCCTGTGCCGCGAGAGGCTGCGACGTTGCTACCATAGCTTCGGTGGAACAAATCAAATTTCTCCGGGAACTATAACGGTACGAAAGGGGATCAAAATACATTGATTCTCACCTCCTGGCCTTACCGGGCCCGATAAGGCGATAGAACCTTCGATCCACCCGCGGTAGAGATTTCGACCTTTAAAGGTCTCCGGTCTCGCAGCTAGCGATGAATTCCGGTGGTACGAAGTCCGTAACGTAGACTTTCTCACTTGCCTTCTGGAAGACAACCCCCGATTCCGTCGCTTCGGCCGCTTTGATCTCCAGCAGCACGGGATCCGGGGTATGTCGCCGGCCCACCTCTATCGCGTCAGCTTTTTTAGCTGAAAGGTGAACCTTCCGGCGTCCCTGGCTCTTCAACCCCTCCTCCTGTATCCTTTCCGCGGATTTCTCCGACGTGCCATGGTAGAGTACGTCTACATTGACCTCGGGCAAATCCGGTTCCACGTCGATCGAGTGTCCGTAAAGAGCCCTTATCCTGCCTTGCGATATCTCGTACCGGCCTTTCGGGTCCTGCTCCACTATCTCTCGCAGTTTCGGACCACTGAGGTTTTTCCATCGCTCTTTTAACCTGGCTAAGAGTTCATCCAGGTCGACAAACCCTTCATCGTCCATCGTCAGACCGGAAGGATCGTGACGGAGCAAATACGCCATCTGCTTGCTTACTTCTCTTGGATTCATTCTCACCCTCGCGTAATTCCAACCCCCTCACAGGAGGAACTAACTTCTTAACCAGCAACGCCTGAAAGATCAGTCCGATTGCGGCGAATCATCCGAAACGAAAAAAGGGGCTAGTTCCTCGGCCAGCGCTCTCAAAAACTGTTCGTCCTCGGAATCAAACGGCTTCAGCCGGTGAGAATCAATATCTATCTCCCCGAGGAAATCTCTCCCGTCGTAGACAGGTACAACTATTTCGGATTTTACTTCGGGACTGCAGGAAAGGTAGTTCTCCGCTTCCGAAACGTCCTGGACGGTGAATACCTCACCTGTTTCGGCTGATTGACCACAGATACCCTCGCCGTAATTTATTCTGTCGTGTTCGGTCGGAGCCCCGGCAAAAGGACCGAGTTCCAGCTCTTCCTTTTCCTGTCTCGCAAAGTAAAAACCGACCCAGTCGTAGTATTCTACCTCGTCCCTGAGGAGTTCGGCCACTTTATCCAGAACAACGGAATTACCGTCCCCACTCTCCTTCAGGTCCTGAACTCTCTGCCCGATCCGCAGGAAAAGCTTCTTTTTGGTCATTTTCCCCTCGTTTTTGTGAGTGGATTATGCCTATGAGTTCTAGCCCATAAGAACGATAATCATCCAGTCAGAACCGCAGTCTCCCGAGGGCTCCGGGCTCTCTCCGTTATAGTTACCAGCACTCCCGGGAGAAAGCAAATAATTGACTGGCCGGTTAACCCGGAAAACGAGCCGCTCGGTTCAATTTTCCGGACCGAGCGGATAGAGTCAAGTTAATTTGACGAAATATGGGTGAAAGTCCCCCTAACTTCGCTCTTTGAGTCTGGCCTTGAAATTCTCTATCAGCCTTACCGGCGAAGGGTCAACTCCGTTCAACAGGGCAAGGTAGGCCGAGAAGTAGTCTCCGAGGTATATCTGGCCGATTATCTTGCTGAACTTATCCCCTTCCGGAGCCCGAACCAGAGAGTAATCTATCCCTTCTTCTCGAAAGAGGTCCTCCATTATTTCCATTCTGAGTGCATTTCTCTCCAGCTCCATACCATTTCTCAGCGTGATGACTTTACCCTCTTCCATCAGTTTGCTGCCGAGCTCGTAGCCGACGGTTTCATTATGGTTTAACTCGGGGAAGACGTTCCAGAAAGCGGGCTGCTTGGCATTTTCGTTAATCTGGGTTTTCCACCTGTAAGCTACCGCCCGGGTATTTCCCTTGGTCCCGTAAATGATCGGAACCCTGCCCTCGAACTCGCGGGCCAGTTTCTTGGCCCGGTTTTCCCCGAGGGGGACGGAACTATTCCAGTCTTCCGCCATTGCCGCCAGCGAATCGTTCAACCTTTCCAGCTCAAGCGTCCCCGCAAGCCCGGCTTCTTTAAACAGCTGGAGCAGGGGCAGCAACATATAACCGGTAGAAGCCCGCGGCTGATGTCCTGTAGGAATTTTTACCAGGGGAACGGACCTTTCGGCGCAGAAACTTTCCATTCTGCCTCCGGTAGCAAGGCAGAACCCTTTCATCCCCCGCCTGAGTCCGTCCTTGAGTGCGGAAAGCGTCTCTTCCGTGTTGCCCGAGTAACTTATAGCTATCAGCAGATCATCCGTTCGGACGGTTTTCGGTAGGTTATAGCCACGATTTGGCAGTACGGGAAAATCCAGAAGCCGGGCCAGCAAATCGCCGATTATTCCCGAGCCTCCCATACCTGTAACGACGGCACGATCGAAGTTTTCGAGCGAAAAAGGAAGCTCGAAGTCCTTCCCGATAGAGGCGGCTTCCCTGCACTGCTCGGGGAAAGTATCCAGATCTTCAACCATGCCCTGGGGGTCCAGCTCTTCCATCATTTCTCGGTCATCAAGAATCATTTTCTTTCTCCCTCCTCTCAAATTCTTTTGCCAGCCGTTTTACTTCCTGTGCCCTACCCTTCTCCATGACCAGCAACGCCTCCGAGGTGTTAACCACGACCAGGTCGGAAAGGCCAAGAGCCACTGTGGGTTTATCTACCTCGTTAAAGACTATGTTGTCCTCCGATTTATCACAAATAACATCGCCCTGACAACTATTGCCCTCCGAGTCACTTTCGATTAACTTTTCGAAACTGGGCCAGTCCCCGAGATCCGACCAATCCACCGCGGCCGGAATTACTGCCCTGTTATCCGCCTTTTCCATAAGCCCGTAGTCAATCGAAGTACCCGAGAACCGGGAGTACTCTTCCTTCAGGACTTCCTCTTCCGCGGCAGTACCCAGGGCCGCCCCTATCTCTTCCAGACCACCGTACAGGCCGGGCATATGTTTTTTAAGCCCCTCGAGGAGCTGATCCGTCCGCCAGATAAAAGTTCCGCTATTCCAGTAGTAATTACCTGCCGCCAGAAATTCCTTCGCCGTAGCGAGATCAGGCTTTTCTGTGAAGTTCGCCGCTTTCCTGGCCAAACCGCCGGACTCGAGCCGTTCGCCTGCCTTTATGTATCCATACCCGGTAGCGGGAAAGGTCGGTTCAATTCCCAGCGTGACGAGTTGCCTCCTGTCGAGCGCCACCTCCCCGGCCCGCGAGAGCAGCTCTCGAAACTTTTCTTCTTTCCCCACTAAGTGGTCGGCGGGCAACACCACCATGACCGAGCTCTCACCGTCCAGATCGAGAACCTTCCGGGAGTACACTGCCGAGAGACCGATACAGGGTGCGGTATTTTTACCCATAGGCTCCTCCAGCACGTTCTCGGACGGAAGCTCCGGTAGCTTTTCCTCGACCAGCCCCCCTTTGTCCTTATTCGTCACGACAAGGACGTTCTCGGGGGGAATCAGTGGCGCTATCCGATCAAACGTTCTCGCAAGCAAGGACCTTCCATTTACCTCGATAAACTGCTTTGGCCGATCCGGAGTACTCAGCGGCCATAGCCGCCGCCCCCGGCCCCCGGCCATGATAACAGCGTAAATTGCTTTATTCTTCACGACAATCCTCCTTTGCTCAAATTATCCGAAAACTCTCTTCCCGTAACCATTAAAACTCGACCCTTAGACCGGACGAACCGAAGAAGCTGGAATAAAATTCCCCGGACTTTTTCACGCCCCAGTTAAACCCGGAAGTAAATGAAACGCCCCACCTGTCTCGAAAAGGATAAGAGAAATCCGTCTTCGCCGAAAAGCCCAGTTTCCCGGAACCGGGAACGTAATTCATCTCCAGACTGGCCTCCGGTGTCAGCTTGGAACTTATCTTCCAGCTCAGATTATCGCTCAGAACGTAAGATAGCCCCTCATCGGAACTGTAACCGACTCCCGCTTCGACCTCATTCGATACCCCGGCCCAGGGACTCCAGTCGGCCCCCAGAGTCAAATCACCGGTATATTTTTCCTTTCGCCCCTGAACCGGATGGGTTAAAAGATTTCTACTCAAACTGTAATCCAGTACGGGTGTCAGTTCGGGAAATTCGTACCTGAGGTTTCCCTGTAATTTATCCTGATACTTCACGAGCCTGCTTCCGGAAGGCATATCTATCTTTCGGCTCAAGCTCGTCCGGAGCGAAAGTGCGTTGAAGCTGGTGCTCGACGATAGCTTGCCCGTGATTTCGTTCCCGGAATTCCCCGTATTCCACGAGAGCGAAAGGCCTGGGGTAAGCCCAATGCCACCAAACATGAATTCGTCCAGATCGGACTGGAGATTCAACTGGTTTCCCCAGTTTCCCGGACCGGAGACAAGCAACGATCGTGCCTGCCCCTCGCCGCTTAGCTGAAAACCCGCACTGTAATTCGGAAAAAGCGTCAGTTCTTGAGAGTAATCAAAGTTCCAGTTAAGTTTCTCCTGTTCCCGTCTTTCCAGCGAACCAAACCCGCCCGGGTAGAGATAGTCTATCCCGAGGCTTGTCGATTTCCAGGGTGAAGCCGACAGGCTGACGGCCAGGGTGCCGAAGTCGCTGGTAGCACCGCCGGCTTTTATTTCCCTGTTCAGAGCCAGGTCGATGGAGGAACTCAGCTTTCCGTCCCAGAAGTCCTTCGCCAAACCGAGGTTGAAACCAAAATCGTTTATCCCGTTTCTTTTGGCCGTCCAGCTAAATGCGGCTGTTGTATCGACTATACTCGTCCAATCCAGCGCAATTCCGCTGGTTACAGCCCAGCCCGGCTTTTTATCAGTTAGTGACGTCAAAGAGTAACTATTATTGAGATCAAGAGAGAAGTTCTTGCTTATTTGCGTCGTCAGAGCCACTTCCGTCTTCAGGTGATCGTTCCGATCCAGCTTTCCGATCGGTGTATAAGTGGGCTGAACGTATTCAAAATTGGTAGAAAGGGAGAGACCCCGGCTCCAGAGCTCGAATTTTCGGGAGGCCCCGGCGCTCAGATATATCCCTCTGTCCGTGTGATTCGCCGGATTGATGTTTCCGTAGCGATCATCGTCCGAACCGTCTATCTTCGTTTCGCTCGTGGAGTAAGAGTTCAGTTCCTCTTCCAGTCGATAGAGGAGCAGGTCCCTCCTGTCGTCCACCCGGTATCCTTCACTACCGGCCCAGATCGTTTCGCCCGCAGCCAGCAGCGCAGTTATAGTCTTCGTCCCGTACTGCTCGGTGGAACCGACACGGGAAAACCCGTTAGCCAGGGAATACCAGACTTCGCCCCCGGCAGGGGAGAGAACGGAGACGGGCTCTCCTTCTACAAGCCAGTCAACGGACAGATCGGGCTCTATTTTCGCAATTCCCTTGGAAGTGGCCGAATACAGCCCCGAGGAAGTATCGGAGACATTAAGGTCATTAATTTCTGCATCCAGGACTGGGTCTTCGCCCGCCAGCTCTCCCGTCTCGGGATCGAAACGGTACAGGCCACTTTTCGTTCCCAGCCAGAGCGATTCGTTGTAATACGCCATGTCCGTAACCGGCAAATCCTGGAAAAAGTCAGAGGTAATAACCTCCCAGGTTACGGTCTCTTCCGGGGCGGTAACTTTCTCGGCCCGAACCACGCCCGATTCCGTACCCAACCAGAGCTTACCACCCGTTCCGGCAAGACTCAGGACCTCCGATTCCGGCAAACCGTCGGATTCGTAATAACTTTCCCAGTTCGGAGCCCTGCCAAACGGAGCCTGACCGGCCAGCTCCACTCTTGTCAAACCGGTATCCGTGGCGAGGAAACGCATACCTTCGGTAATCAGCCCGTCGTTGACGTTATCTCCGGCCAGACCGTCTTCCGGTCCGTAGCTTTCCCATATCCTGTTCCCGTCCTCGCTTTTTCTAACCGTAAAACCATTTTTGTGTCCGAAAAGGACGATATCGTAACCTGCTTCCGCGAGGGACAATATCCGGGTGATTCTGTTCGGAAGCTTGACCCGACTGTTGTCGTCAAAGGGAAAACGATTCAAGTTGCCGCCAAACTTGAAGCGGACGTCCCAGCCATCCTCTTTGTACTTCCCGCTGAGACCGCCCACTGTATGAACATTGGGCATGGTAGAAACTTCGGGCGGTAATTCACCCGGGGCGTTATCGCGTGCCTGAAAAAGGCTGACGTCCAGCACGAGGCCGTAATCGGACTCCATCCGGGTGCTGAACCCGTAGAGTACCCTCCCGAACTGGGCAAACCCCCCCAGACCACCGCGGGCCCGTTCGAAGTCCACTTTGATCTTGTCATCCGGCCCCACCTCCTGGAAAAGGATCAGGGCACCGGTCTCGTAGTCGATAGAATAATCGGTATTGCGCGTCAGAAGGTTACCGTTCAAATAGACCTTCTCGCTCTGCGGGGCAACTGAAAACCCCAGCATATAAGTTTTACCCGATATCTTGTACTGAAAACTGGCCCGAATCCCTTTATCCGCCAGGCCGGTATCAAAAAATTGCCCCGGGAAATCAAGTTCGATCAACCCCCTGTCAGGAAACAGCTCGTAGGAGTAACCACTCAAATCTTCAACGGACTCCCAGCCCCCGTTGCGCCGGACCTCGAGGGAGAAATTCTCTTCATCAACCCCAGTCCTTCCCAGGTAATAATACCGCTGGCGCTCGTAATCACCGAGGTCCAGCTCTTCATCGCCAACCGAAAGGTGGACGTAAGTCTGCAAGCTATTCAGAAATTCCTTCTCGTAATCAGTGCCCGGATTGAAGGGGTACTCCTTTTTCTCTTCTTCCTTCAGTCCCTCGTTGTAAGCCGATATATAATCCTTTATCCGGTTCCGCAGCAGGTTAAAACGTTCGTCGAGCAGGATTAAATTGTCTTTATCGGCGGAAACGACCTTAAACTGCCCCGAGGACAGTTTCTTTTTCGGTTCCTCAATTATCTGGTCCTTCAGGTATCCGACCTCCCAGTCTTCCAGGAAGCCCCAGAAGTCTCCCGTTTCACTAAAAACCAGCTCCGGCTCCGTAAAACCCTCAACGTATTCAATATCGAGTCCGTAGTACTGGAGACCCAGGATATTCTTGCTGTAACCGGTCTCGTCAAGTTGCGCCTCTGTCCTGTAAAGAGTGTACTCCACTTCCGTCTCGGCCATGTTACCGTAAAAAACTTTTGTCTCCGAGATTCCCTGTAACTGACCGGCGACTGCTTCGACGCCCGTCCCGGCAAGGTTTCCATTCAGCTGAAGTCCCAGAAGCGTCTTGTTGTAAACGGTAAAGTTATCCCCGCCCGCGGAAACAGAATCCCCCAGCAGGCCGTCCCAGTTGTCGGTATCCATCCTTACCCCGAACTGCTGTAAATAACCGGGGTTGCTATCGTCAAGATCGGCGTTTACGGTAAAGTTTTCGCCCAGCTGCCCGTCCAGCTTCACCTTCAGGGATTGGCTTAGCGAGTAGGAATCCTTGGGGTAGCCGACCCCGGAGAGACTGGCCCCGTCGCCGATCCCAAATTTGACGGACCACGTCTTTTCCCCGGTCAGATCTATCTTGTATGACCCGGTTTGCACGGTTATGGCAAGGCCATTTACCGCCGGAATGATTAGCAGACCGATTAAGGCCACGCTGAAGGTGAGTAAAAACCTTCGTGGTAAAACTCGACGACTCAAATATATCTCGACCTCACGTATATTTCGGTAAGACGAAGCTAAGCTTTTCAAAGCCGAAAAGGTTATTCCGGCTGCCGAATTGCTTGCTCCAACAGCGGAATTTTACCATAACGGATGCCCTCAGTCCCTTGACCCTGCAGGTGTTATATAAGAAATCGTAGACCACGAAGTCCAGCTACTCAAGAACTTTTCGCGGTAATAAGTTTCGGAATCTCGGATCTATTAGGAAACGTCCGGGCTGAAGCCGACTGAGTTCTTCACCCTACCCACTTTTGAAAACTAATTGCGCCAACTTACGTAAATGGGTTCACCCGGAGAGCATCGACATCTTCTTCCGGTATTATTTCGTGGAGGGTTTCCAGAAAAAAGTCAAGCTCTTTTGCTTTTACCACCAGTTCCGTCCGGGTTCGGCCCGATTTATCGCTTTCAGGTTCCAGCGGACCGAGAACGGTAAAATCACCGCCGGTCGATTCCAGATCTCCCCTGAGCTTCGAGGCCACTTTCCGGAGATCTTCCCTTTCCTTACCCTCAAGCTGGACTGTAATCAGCCGTCTGTAAGGGGGGTAACCCATTCTCTTGCGTGATTCCAGCTCCGACTCGTAAAAATCCCTCGGGGCGCCGGCAAAAGCGGAACTGATGGAACCAGTTCCCGACCCGTAAGTCTGGACCACCAATTCTCCCTCCGGAGCCGCGAGTTCAAGTCCGGTAATAACCCGGCGAAAAGCCAGCTCCGTCGAGCGGTAAGTCGGCCTGTTTAGGATCAAATCCAGGTCCAGCAACCCCACCAGAGAGACCTCCCCGCTGAAACAGGGACTGGCGACGATGGAGGTGCCGAGTAATATATCGATTTCACCCTTTAGAAACCCCTGACGGACGGCCATAAAGTCTTCCGGGGATTCTCCTGGCGCATCGAACCTCCGGACGTTCGCCCCGGAGAGGAATTCCTTAATTTCTGCCCCGGCTTTCTCGAGACCACCACCGATAAAGTCTATTTCATCGCTACCACAGATAGGGCAGGCTAACAAATTCTTCCTTGCACCACAATATGGACAGACCCCGTAGTTACCCGAGGTAGTATAAGAGATCGGTACCTGACAGTCGGGACAGCGGATTACTTCGCCACAGTCTTCACAGACCGCCGCGCTGGAAGAACCCGTCTTTTCCCCGATAATCAGGGAAAGTTCTTTATTTTCGTAATTTTCCTTTAACCGCTGCCTTACTCCGGAACTCAACGTCCTCCCCTCGGCGTTATCCCGCTTTTTAATAAAACTAACCCGGGAGGATGATCTCAACCCATCGAGGCTCGCTCCGGATATTTCTCGATACTCCTTCCGTTTTAACCCGAGATACGAGCGAAGAGACGGCCCCGGTCCCCCCAGTATAACGGGAGATTCTTCCAGCTCTCCCCTCCTCAAAGCAATATCTATCAGGTTTCCCTTTGGGTCCTGCTCCTTCAGGGAAAAATTTCTATCTCCTTCCCCCTCAACTATTATCCCCCCAAGCCGGTCAACCGGCAGGTATACCGCACTCAAGGCACCAACGAAAAAGTCCAGATCGCCCGAACGGGCCAGGTTCCACCTGCGAGAAAGCTGCCCCCCGGTCAATTCGCTGTGATAGGTCACCCCCACCAGATCCAGCTCGCTTCGAATTAACTCAACCAGCTCCTCGGCCCTTATTACGTTCGGGGAGAGCAGGATAACCGTACCTTGCCGGGTTAATCGAGCTAAAATCTCTTTATAAACCGCGATTCTCTCTCTTCCCGTCCCGTAAGCGACGTACTTTGCAAAGGAGGCTGGTATTCGATCGATTTTCTCGGAAGAAACGGAAATGGACTCCCCCGAAATTTCAGCAGGGGGCAAAGAGGGTCGTGCTTCGAACTCAGGCAGGTTCACTTCCTCTACGAATTCCTCGGATAGCAGAGTCTTCAGCGGGGACCTCGAGCTATCAGCCCGGGCCAGCAGTTCACTTTTTTGGATGGGTTCGTCCGAAGCCAGCAGGCACTGTAATAGCTCTGCCTGTTTTGGCTTCCTTTTCTTTTCTCGCTCGATAAAATCGCTCACCTCGGAAAAAGAGGTTTTTAGTTCTATTGCATCCCGGGTCCTGGGTCTGGCAGTAATATCCGCAGGAAGCATCCGGTTGAACACCTGGCCCAGCGGGGTAAAAGTAGCAAACGAAAGCCAGTTGGCCAGTTCAAGCAAAGGTTCCCGCAACGGTTCCTCGGAGATGACTTCGCTCAGCTCTTTTCGCTCGCCTTCGTACTCCGGTTCTTCGCTTGTCTCCAGCACAATTCCTCTCTCGCTCTCCCCTCGGAAAGGACAGTTACATAGACTACCTTTAGATACTCTGTCTCCGAGTTCCTCGGGAATGGAGTACTCAAATGAGCGGCGGATCGGCCGGAGGACGGCCACCTGAGCAAATTTTGGATAAGTCATTTTTTTCCCGACAAGTCAACCACGCTTCCAGGAGAGGTAGCGCAGTACCCCTTCCACGTTCATCTCAAGTTCCTCTCTCGTGACGCCGGACACCCGCCAGTCCTCCTTTTCTTCCAGGACACGTTCAACGACGGGTTCTTCCCGCTCGTACCTATCGAGGAGTTTTTCGATTTCTTCGACCCATTTTCGAAGTGTTATCTCGTAGTCGGATAGCAACTCCTCCGGATTTGCGCCCGGGCCGAAATGCGGATAGAGCAGGAGTTTCGGGTTGAGTTTTTCCATCTCTTCCAGGCTCGACAGGCTCTTCTCGAAGTCAAATGATGGAGGCGGAGTTGAGGGTATGAGCCGTTCTTCGAGATACAGGCCGGCACTATCCCCCGGAAATAGCGCCCCGGTGGCCCGATCGTAATAGGCCAGATGATGTGGCGCGTGTCCCGGGGTCGGAAGGGCCAGTATATCCCTTGAATTAGGGCTAATGATGGTTTCTTTCTCTACTGGAACTATCAACTCCTCGGGAATGGGCTTCAAGGTGCCGTAATCCGGAAACCTCTCACCGGTCGCCTTACGAACGCTTTCCAGCAGGTCCGAGGGATCAACCAGGTGGGGAGCACCTTTCCGGTGGACGTAAATTTTGATATTCGAGATTTTTTCGGCCAGGTGACCTGCAGCCCCGGCATGATCGAGGTGAATGTGGGTAAGCAGCACCGCTGTAAGGCGAGAGATGTCAATACCGTGCGCTTCAAACCATTCTAAGATCCGGGGAAATGAATCCGAAGTGCCGGGATCGACAAGAACGAGACCGTCCCTTCCTTCAAGCAGATAGGCAGAACCGTAGCTGCTGCAGCCAAAAATTCCGTTGGGAACGAGAAATATCTCCGGGGGAAGTTCAACATTCATCTTTACCCGACCGGCCCTTTGCCAGCTTCTCCGCCGCCGCGTCCAACAGCTGCCTGTCGTTCTCGTAAGTAATAACTCCCCGGGCACCACGGTAGTCGAGCCAGCGATAATCCAGATGTTCGGCGGACAGCTCTACGCTGGAACCGGACTCCGCTCGGGCAAGATAATAGACAACTGTCTTGGCCACGCTCAGCCCGTCACGCTCGAAGCTGTAGTGCGTTCTTTCTTCGAAACCCGGGGAAAAACCTTTGACTACAAGACCAGTCTCTTCTCGCAGCTCCCTGAGCGCGGCCTCTTTCGTTCCTTCTCCCTCTTCCAGGTGGCCCTTGGGAAAGCTCCAGTGGCCACCGTTTGCATGCTTCAGCAGGAGATATTCTACCTTTCCGGAAGAACACCTAAATGTAATTATTCCCGCCGAAACCTCTTTCTCTTTCTCAGGCGAGGTTGAGCTCATTGCCCTCGGCATCCAGTGCTTTCGGGCTCAGACCAAGGCTTCTCAATTCCCGTACCAGAACTTTGAAGGACTCCGGTATACCCGGCTTGGGCATCCCCTCGTTCTTCAGAATGGCCTTGTAGAGCTTGGTCCTACCCTGAATATCATCGGATTTTAGCGTCAGCATCTCCTGCAGGGTACTTGCAGCTCCGTAAGCTTCCAGAGCCCAGACCTCCATTTCTCCGAACCTCTGACCACCGAACTGAGCCTTTCCCCCCAGAGGTTGCTGTGTGATGAGGGCATACGGTCCGGTGGACCTGGCGTGGAGTTTCTCGTCCGCGATGTGCTCCAGCTTGAGCAGATACATATGACCCACGGTTATCGGTCTGTCAAAAGGCTCTCCGGTTCTACCGTCTCTGAGAATTACCTTGCCGTCATCTTTCGAACCGTCTTTGAGACCCTGCTTTTCTCGCTCCGATTCCAGATCCTGCAGGATCTCTTCCTCGCTGGCACCATCGAATACAGGAGTAGCAACGGGCTCCCCTTTCAGAGCCGAGAGCCATCCAAGGTGTGTCTCAAATACCTGACCGAGGTTCATCCGGGACGGTACTCCCAGCGGGTTCAGCAGGACGTCGATCGGGGTCCCGTCGGGCATAAAGGGCATGTCCTCTTCCGGCATGATCTTCGCGATTACACCTTTGTTACCGTGCCGTCCGGCAAGCTTGTCCCCGATGGATATCTTTTTCTTAGTCGCCACGTAGACTTTCACCAGTTCGTTAACACCGGTATCCAGCTCGTGACCTTTTTCGCGGGAAAACTTCTTGACTCGAATAACCTTACCTTTCCCGGCAGTCGGTGGTAATTTCAGGGAAGAATCCTTGACGTTCCTTGCCTGCTCGCCGAATATAGACCGGAATATTTTCTCCTCCGGGCTCGGTTCGGATTCCCCTTTGGGGGTGATCTTTCCGACGAGGACGTCCCCGGTTTCCACCTCAGTACCTTCTCTTATTATTCCCCGGGAGTCCAGGTTCTTCAGGTCCTCCTTGCTAATATTCGGTATATCCGCTGTGATCTCTTCCGGTCCAAGTTTTGTTTCTTCGGCCTTTACCTCGAACTCTTCTATGTGGATCGAATCGAGCAGATCGTCCTTTACCAGCCTCTCCGAAACCACGATGGCGTCCTCGTAGTTGTAACCTTCAAACGGCATGAAGGCGACCCGGAGATTTCTTCCCAGAGCCAGCTCTCCTTCTTCGCTGGTGGAACCGTCCGCCAGCACCTCACCTTCTTCTATTTCGTCGCCCTGAGAGACCAGTGGTCTCTGATGTACCAGGGTGTCCTGGTTGGAACGGGTGAATGTCTTAAGCCTGTAGGTCCTGGTATTGCCAGTATTCTCTTCGACCTTGATTTTATCGGCATCGACGTAAACGACTTCGCCGGCTCCTTCCGCTACGAGCAACATGCCGGAATCCTTAGCTGCTTTGCCCTCCATTCCGGTACCGACCAGGGGGGCTTCCGGGTTACAGATTGGTACCGCCTGGCGCTGCATATTTGCCCCCATCAATGCCCTGTTGGCGTCATCGTGCTCCAGGAAGGGAATTAAAGAAGCAGACGTGCCGACGATTGCCTTCGGCGAGACCCCGACGTAATCGACCTCTTCCGGGCTCCCGAGCCGTATGTTTTCCTTTCCCGTTCGTATCTCGACCCGATCTTCGGCAAGGTAACCGTCTTCATCGATCCTGGTAGTAGAAGGTGCTATCTTGTACTGCTCCTCTTCTCCGGCCATTAAATGTTCGATCTCTCCCGTAATCCTTCCGTCCTCGACCTTGCGGTACGGGGCTTCCAGAAAGCCGTACTCGTTGATTCGGGCGTAATTCGCCATGGAAGTTATCAGGCCAATATTCTGGCCCTCGGGTGTCTCGATCGGACAGATACGGGAATAGTGAGACGGATGGACGTCTCTCACTTCAAGCTTCGCCCGTCTCTGGCTCAGACCGCCACCGAGAGCATTTAACCTTCTCTTGTGTGTAAGTTCCGCCAGAGCATTGGTCTCTTCCAGGAACTGAGAAAAACGACCTGTGTAGAAAAACTGATTGACGGAGGACTGGATTGGCCTGGTGGGCACGAGGTCTCGCAGGGTGTCGTCATCGTCCAGGCTGAACTTTGAAAGTTTATCTTCGGTCGTCCTGACTACCCGGTTTAACCCTCTCTCAAAAGCAGATCTGGCCGCTTTGCCCGGCAAATTAACTACCTTGTTTGCCAGATGATCCTTTTCGTCCAGCAGCTCGGGGTTTTCGGGGACCTTTAACAGCAATTCCAGCGACTGGAATACGTCGTTTTTCGTCAGGGCAAGGGTTTCCTCGTCCAGCCCCAGCTTGCTGTTTGCCTTGAATCGCCCGACCTCGGAGAGCAGGTAGTTTTCTTCGTCAAAAAAGAGATCCTTGATATAGTTCTCCATCTTAGTCGTAGATACCCTGCCGGTCGGCCTTAACTTCCCGTAGATAAACCTCACTGCCTCTTCTTTCGTCTCGAAGTCGTCCCGATCCAGCGTATTGCCGATATACTCGTTGAGAAAGCTCAGCGTCTCGTTCGTCGCCTCGTCAAGAATCGTCTTGATATCCTCATCGCGCAGTTCCTCGCCCGCCTGAAAAAGGAGATCCGAACCGTCGGTCACGTCCACGGCAAATTTATAACCGACGTATTTCCTCAGGTTTTGCTCGGTAACCGGATCGACCTCGAAGCTAAAGCTGGAATATATATCCTCCCTGCCCATTCCCAGAACACGGAGAAAGACGGTCATCGGTACCTTGGCTTCGCGATCGAGGTTCGCGTAGAGTCTTTTTCTGTTCTCGTCCAGGATCAGTTCGAGCCAGGCACCGTAGTCAGGCAGAATATGCGCTCGAAATTGATTGTTTCTTTCCTCCGTAATATAAACCCCGGGAGCCCGGGCCAGTTCGTTCACCAAAACGTTCTCGGACCCGTTGACAAGGAAAGTCCCCTTCGGAGTCATTACGGGTATGTCGGCGACGTAAAGCTCGCTTTCCCGAACCTGTTCGTCGTTCTCGTCGAATAGTCTCGCGGTTATGCGCAGGGGGCGATCGTAAGTTAAGTCCTTGTCCGCACAGTCCTCCACGGTACCCCGCAATTCGCCCAGTTTCGGTGAGGTAAACTCAAGCTTGAAACCCGTCCTGCTGCTTGCTTCTACCGGGGATACCTCATCAAATACTTCTTCAAGGCCCTTGGTCAAAAACCGTTCGTATGACTCCTTCTGATCTTTCAGTAAATAAGGAGGCTCTGTTGCTTCGCCATAAGAACTATAGTCCTGTCTTTCCCTCAATCTATATCCCTCCTAGGGGGTAAAAGTGAGAAACAATCAATCTCTACCCGCTAAACTTCCCTGCTCTACCAGTTTTCACCGAGAGTTTCTGTCTTACCTGAGCTCTACTTCAGCTCCCAGTTCCTCCAGTTCCTGCTGAAGTTCTTTGGCCTCTTCTTCTTCCAGGCCTTCCTGAACGGCATTGGGAAGATCATCTACGAGGGATTTACACTCTTTCAAACCTTTTCCGGTTATTTCCTTGAGTTGCTTGATGACCTTTATCTTCTTCTGACCTGCATTCGTCAGAACGAGATCGATGGTCTCTGCTTCTTCCGATTCCTCGGCGCCATCGCCTGCTTCACCCTGCGGCGCGGCGGCCACGGGTGCAGCTGCTTCTGCGGAAACGTCAAATTCCTCTTCGATCGCTTCGACTAACTCCGTAAGCTCCTTAATCGTCATGTTTCCAACTGATTCGACTATTTCTTCAGTGTCCATAATAAACCTCCTGTGTAGCTTATATGTAGCTTATAAATAATTCGGAACAAAGCCAGAGGTAAGAAGTTTATTCTTCCTTGGCCTCGCGCACCTGATCCAGAACGACGGTCAGGTCCTTTATCTTCGCTTTCAGCACGTAAGCCAGCTTCTGCACGGGCGACTTAAGCCCCATGGCGAGATTGGCCAGCAGTTCTTCCTTGGAAGATAAGCTGGAAATCGCCTCGATTTCTTCCGGCTCTACCAGATCACCCTCGATCATCCCGCCCCTGGCCGTAAAGTGATCGTACTTTTTCTCGGTATCCTTCGTTATCTTAAACGGCAGAACGGGATCGTCGTAACCGACGGCGACCGCTATGGGACCGTCCAGAAGCTGTGGGAGCCCATCCAGCCCCGCTTGTTCGGCAGCTATCGCGGCCAGGGTATTTTTTACTACCCTGTATTCGATCCCCTCTTTCGTAAAAGCCTCACGCATCTCGACCATATCATTGGCCGTTATTCCTCGGTAATCGGACAAAACGATACCCTTGGCGTCTTCGAACTTTTCCCGCAATTCTTCCACTTCTGCTTCTTTCGCTTCCGTTACCATTTTTCACTCCTCAAAACTTAATCACTAATCCAACCGGTTAGGTTATTGGCGTTACCGATTACAGCCTTCTTTCGTAGACCGTATTCCTCAACTCTTCGACTGATAACTTCAGCCCCGGCCCCATGGTCGCAGAAATAGTTACCTTCTGGACGTACCTGGAGTCAACGCCTTCTTCGGGCCTTTCATCGTAGATTGATTTTGCCAGCTCTATCAGGTTTTCCCTCAACTCGGGCACCGAAAAGGAAGCCTTTCCCACCGGAACGTGCACTACTCCGTACTTATCCGCCTTGAACTCTACCTGGCCTTTTTTCAGCCTTTTTATCGCTTCCCCGATATCCTCGGAGACGGTATTCGATTTCGGAGACGGCATCAAACCTCTCGGCCCCAGAATCCGGCCCAGTCGTCCGATCACGCTCATCATATCGGGCGTCGATACTACTTCGTCAAAGTCCAGCCAGCCGTCCTCGATTCTCTCGACGGTCTCCTCGTCCCCAAGGTAGTCAGCTCCCGCTTCCTCGGCGTCGCGCCTTGCTTCACCTTTTGCGAATGCCAGAACTGTAACTTCCTTACCAGTCCCGTTCGGGAGTACCGTGCTACCACGGACCATGTTCTGAGACGGATTTACTCCCAGATTGAATGCTACCTCAACGGTTTCATCGAACTCCGCCGTCGCCGTCTCCTTGACCAGTTCCAGCCCTTCATCGAGAGAGTAGATTTCCTCGAAATCTACCTTGTCAGCAACTGCCTCGTAGCGTCTATTCACGATTCAACCACCTCAACCCCCATGCTGTTGGCCGTACCCTTGATGATGTTCTTGGCTGACTCGAGTTTGTAGGTATTCAGGTCGGGTAACTTTTTCTTTGCAACTCTCTCCAGCTGCTCCTCCGTAATTTTCCCGACCTTTTCCATGTTCGGCTCCCCGGATCCACTGGTTATACCGGCAGCTTTCTTGATTAACTCCGAAGCCGGGGGCTCCTTTACCTCGAAATCAAAGCTTTTGTCGGTATAAATAGTTATATCGACGGGTATCAGCACGCCCGGTTCCTTGTCACCCGTTTCCGCGTTAAACTTGTTGCAAAAGTCCATGATATTGACTTTGTGCTCACCAAGCGCCGGACCAACCGGGGGAGAAGGGTCAGCCTGTCCAGCAGGTATTTGAAGCTTTAGCGTAGTTTCTACTCGTTTTGCCATAATTCCTCCCTCCTAAACTGTGGTTCAATTCCTCAATCCTTAATGAGGTATAAACGGAAATCAAACTATCCGATAAAAGTGATTCAAGCCCAGCGTTTTTCGCAACTAAACCGGGCTAAGGAGGAAATCAATCCCCCCTTATAATAAATTAATTACTCGAGGCAAGTGCGCCCCAAAATGATTCAACCTAAATCCAATCCGTGCTCAGTTAAGAATATCCTCTCTAGCTTCTTATATTTTCTCTATCCCTTCGAAACCGATGTCTACCGGAGTTTCCCGACCAAAAATCTTGACGTTTACAGTAACTTCCTCTGCCTCCTTGTCTATCGCGGTAATTTCCCCGGTGAAATCGGCGAAAGGTCCCTCGACGATCTCCACGACCTCGCCAACGTCGAAGTCTACCTCTATTCGCGGAGTGCTGGGTGCCGTCGGGGCTTCTATCAGACCGGCCAGCCGTTTTACCACCTTCATCTCCTTGCCCCTTATCGGTATCGGATGGTAGCGAGAACCGACAAATCTCACCGCTCCTCTTATATCGTCGACGAGATCGATCATTTTCTCCTCGGACAGGTCCATCTTCACGAATACGTAACCCGGAAACAACCGCCTTTTTTCAACCGGTTGGACCGTAACGACTCGCTTGTCCTTGTATTCCTTAACTTTGACCATGCCGGAAGAGCGTGAATCTATTACGTCCTCTTCCTCGATCTTGTCCCCTTCCTCGAACTCGTCCCCCTCTTTTAGCCTGACCAGGTACCTCTCCGGGATGATCATTTCTTCCTCAGAACCGTCTTCTAGCATGAATACTATTCGCTTCACCCGGTCCCGCAGAGCGATCTTTCCCTTGACGTTTACGACGAACTTCTCTTCTTTGTCGGAAGTCAGCGGAACGCCGGAC
>CAZENJ010000013.1:0-6629 GCA_964513485.1 uncultured Thermotogae bacterium
CTTTCCGCGTTCCAAAGAATTGGAAGGTAAAAAATACGTTTCGCAGGTTCTCGCCCGGAGAGGACATGGTAGTATTCCGGCTGGAAGGAGAAGAGGGAGTCTGGGGTGCAATTACAAAGGTTGAACTGGCAGGAAAAGCAATAAAGAACGAGAAGGAACTTGCTCAGCACTACAGCGATCATAGGTCCAGTTTTATCGGGCTATTAAAAGATGCGGGCAGTTCAAGTTTCTCAATTAAATTACACCTGATTCAGGGATTTAGTTCGATAAGGACGGACCCTATTGAGCACTACGAGAGCTATTCCACGGTCGAGTTTTCTGGAGGTAAGTACGCAGATATTTCTCATTACGAACTGCAGGGTAATCTGGGTTACATCGTTGACGTATTTATCCCGGCGGGCGAGTTGAACAGAGAAAACAGGTCGATTGCCTTTTTAATTGGCGAAAGCTTTAGCGTATACCGGTTTGGGTAAATTGCGGATGGTTTCCTGTGTCGTTTCGTGAGTTTTGAATACCTGCTCATTTGTTGCTCGGTGATCGCGGTTATTAGGGCGTTACGTGATTAATAGAGAGCGACGATGGGTTGAAAGACTTCCAGCCTCTTTTTATAATAATTCTGGTTATCAGAGATAGGCTGACTCTGCTAAAATATCGGAAAGAACCTGCATAAAGGAGGTGGAGCTTATGGCACTTCCGGACGGCAACGGTTGGAAGTACGACCGGGTGACATCTCCGTTTAGCGTTGATGGAATTCTTGAAGAGATACGCCAGGACGGGTTCTTCGGCAGGGATTCGCTGAACCAGCTCGGGTACGCTGATATCTACGAGGCAGACGGTAGGCTGCACTACGAGTTAGAGCTACCCGGCATTGCAAAAGATGAGATTACCGTCAGGGCGAAGGACGAAGAACTAGTTATCACGGGCGAAGTGGAGCAGAAAACAACGGAAAACGAAGTTAATTATATCAGCCGAGGTCGACGTTATGGCAAGTTTAGACGGACCCTGCCGCTGCCCGAAACGGTAGATGAAATCGAGGATCTCTCGGCAAAATTTGAGAACGGAGTCCTTAAGATCACTGCCGGATTGAGTAAACCCCTGACCCTGAATGAGACGGAAACCGTCGAAGTAGAGATCGAGTAGTATTAGGGCCGGACTACCGGCCCGCTTTCTTTTATAAACTGCAATTGATGCTTTCCAGCTTTGACGTTCCTCTAGGAAGAGATCTACCTTAGCCCTTGTAATACCCCGAAATCAGAAGAGGTTCCGCACTTTTCAAACACTTTCACGCCGGATAATTCAGCAACCACAATAGCAGGGTCGGCCCAGGAGGCCGTTGAGGCCGCGAACTTAGAACCTCATATCAATGAGGTGGTATCGATGAATAATTCCGACGGAAAGATTATCGTGGTTTCAAACGCCGAACCCTACAAGCACGAAGAAGACGATGAGGATGAAATAGTCTGTAACGAGGTCGAAGGTGGTTTGACCACCGCCATGAACCCACAGATGAAAAGTAAGGGGGGTATCTGGATAGCTTACGGTCGCGGGGATAAGGACTTTGAAGTCGTTGACTCCGAAGGGAAGGTGCAGGTTCCCGATTTTCCCGACGTGCCGGATGAGACAAAATATTCCTTGAAGAGGCTTGATTTTCCCGAAAGCCAATATCGTGACTTTTACCGTGGTTATGCAAACAGGATACTCTGGCCGATATGCCATTCTTTTCCGACTAAAGCGGATCTGGCTAGAGAAAACGGTTACTGGAGCCGGGGCTATCTCCCAAGTAACAAGAAATACGCTCGAGCCGTTATCGCTGCTTACGAACCGGGAGATACGGTCTGGGTTCACGACTACCATCTGGCTCTGGTTCCAAGGCTGGTAAAAAATGAAATACCGGAAGCAAAGATAGGAGTTTTCTGGCATATTCCCTGGGCGCCCTGGGAAAACTTCGGCAAGATTCCCCACAGAGAAGAGCTGATAAAAGGTCTAGTTGCGGCCGATTTGATCGGCTTACATCTTGAAAAATACGTGGATAACTTGCTCAGCTGTGCCGAAGAGGTCGGGGCGGACGTCGATCGAGACTCCGGAAGGTTGAGGCTGGATGAGGAAGAAACTCAGATAGGTGCTTACCCGCTCGGCGTCGATTACGATTTCTTTAACGAGGTCCGGACGGAGGGCAAGGAATATTTGATCAGAGAGAAATATAACTCCAGGCACATGATACTTGGGGTGGACCGTCAGGATTACACCAAGGGAATTCCGGAAAGGATCAGGTCTTTCCAGACTTTCATCCGACAGAACCCCGATTACAGAGAGGAAGTTACGATGGTACAGCGGACTCCGATGAGTAGAACCGGAATCAGGGAGTACCAGGTGGAAAAAAGGGAAATAAATGAAGAAGTATCAGAATTCAACGGTAAGTTCGGGAATCACGATTGGACACCGATCAATCTGTTCTGGCGCGGGGTGCCGCAGGAGGAACTGATAGCGGAGTATCGGGCGGCGGATATCGGACTGGTTACTCCCGGACTGGACGGGATGAACCTGGTGGCGAAAGAATTTGTCGCGGCGAACAAGGAGCCAAAAGTACTTATTCTTTCCGAGTTCGCGGGCTCCAGCGAGGAGCTCCAGGAGGCTCTTCTGGTCAATCCTTATGACCCGGATCAGGTAGCGACTGCGATCAGAACGGCGATAGAGATGTCCGAAGAAGAGAAGCAGGAACGCTGGCGCCAGTTAAGGAAAAGGGTCAGGAAGAAGGATTTACCGACCTGGGCGGATGAGTTCCTCGGGGACCTGGAAAGAGCACATCAGTTGCATTCGATTACCAGCTACGTTCCGCCGGAAAAGCATCATCAAACAGGATAAAAGGCAGGGAGATAAAGTTGAGATGGCTCTCTAAGGAGGTGGCTCTTAAGAGCCGGAAAAAATTCATAACCCACCGATGGAGAAATAATTTTACGGCTGAATCGAGCTGTAATAGTTCGAACTCGGATGACCGAACCGTGAATTTAACTCCCGGGGAGGGGCGATTAGCCAAAGAGGTCCTTGAGTTTATCAACCCCTCCCTTTAGCTGGTCCCTCCAGCGCTCCCGAAACTTCTGCAACCTATCGTTTTGCACGGACAGCCGATTCTCCAGAGAATCCGTTTTCTCCTCGACTTCTTCGATCCTTTTTTCCAGCGCTCTAATTCTATCTTTCAGGCTATCTATACTTTTTCCAATCTCCTCGTCAGTCGCTTCACCAACCTCTTCGAAGTTGATCTCGGAGATAGCTTCCTGAACTGTATCGTATTCTTCTTCCGATTCGGCCAGTTTTTGCAGAATCCTTACGTGCCGCGGCCCGAACAAATACTGGTTCCGCTCTCCTCGCTCGGGAGGTTCCATCAGTCCACTTTCCACCAGCTTTTTCACCCGCCAGTATATTTGTGATTTGCTGTAGCCCACCTCGATTTCATCCACGGTTTTGAGTTCGCTCATTTTTACCTCCTGGAAGAACAGATAATCGTGCGGAATTCTCCGCCGTCGAAAACAAGATTTTATCTCGCGTATTTACCGATCTATTTATCAAGTTAAACCGATTAATCAGCAGATAGAAAGCAGGTTCACGGGCTAAGAATTAACTCGATTTTCCGTGGAGTAACAAAAACTTTCCTGCACTGGCCCCTGGATAATTTGACCCTGGCCATCAAAGGTCCAGCCATGTAAAATCATGAACCGAAGTTAGGGTAACTTATTCCTCAGAGTACTGCAAATTGAACTATAAAGGAAGTGGAGTAGCCATTGAGCGAGGTCGACTATGACCTGACCCGACCGTCTTTTATGGTCCTTATCTCCTCCAGATAATCGGTTATGGTCGGATCGTGTGTGGCAAAGAGGAAGGAATTGTCGTGCCGTTGGTTCATCTCGGCCATTAATTCGATGATTCCGTTTCCCGTTTCCGTGTCGAGGTTTGCCGTGGGTTCGTCGGCCAGTACCAGTTCGGGCTCCTTGACTAGAGCGCGCGCGATCGAAACCCTCTGCATCTGGCCTCCCGAAAGCTGCCCCGGGCGGTGCCTCAACCGGTGCCCGAGCCCCACCTCCTCGCATATTTTGTTGACGTTTTCTTCTCGTTTGTCGCCACCTGTCTCCGAAATCATCAGCGGTATCTCGACGTTTTCGTAAACGGTCAGTTCCGGTATCAGGTTGAAGGTTTGAAAAATGAAGCCGAAGTATCGCTTTCGATATTCGGACCTTTCCCCGTGACTTTTACCGGTCAACTCTTCGCCCCTAAAGGTATAGCTTCCCCGGTCCGGCGTCTCGAGCAACCCAACCACTCGCAATAAAGTGGTTTTTCCGCTGCCCGAGGGCCCATGCAGACCGGCAAAAGCACCCTTGCTCAGCTCCAAATTAACTTCGTCGAGAGCCTGAACTTTCGCTTCTCCCAGTTCATAAGTCTTTGTTACGTCTTTCAGCTCAATCATTCCAGCCTCCAGGTCGTTTAGCAAAAATTTGCACCAGCTTCCTCCTCGCGGAGCCGGGCTTCAGTCAACGATTTCCGCCACGTCACCTCGCAGGTAGGAGCGGAGCGATAGGCAAGAGGCGCAGTAGGCGGCAAGCGAGGTCACACCGAAACCTATTAATAGGTCCGGCGTGAACAGAGAAAACTGCAGAAAGGGACCACCAAGAACAATAAACAGGTAACTGAAGTTCTTTACCAGCGGAATGTTGCCTAAAATCAGGGCAATTGTCAGAGCCAGGAGCAGGCCCGCGCCCCCTCCCAGAACTAGCAGGATAGTTATCTCCAGGAAGTTTAACAGGTAGAGCTTTCCGTGGTGGATCCCGTAGGTAAGCAGTGTAGATATCTCTTCCGCCCGAGAACGCAAATCCAGGTAGAACGTATCGTAAATTCCGAGCGAAAGAACGAGAATAATTGTCAGCGCCGAGAGAACCAGTATTACGCCCATCAGAGCCCAGACCCGGGAGAATATCGTGCTATAAGTCAAATCCCTGTTCCATTTCCTGACGCTGACGGAAGCCGTCATCCTGTACTTATCCGAAACGAGGGACGCTATCCGGTCGAGATTGACCTCCGTCGGTCGGACCAGGTTGATTTTTACCAGGTCGATTTTGCCTGTCACGCCCGTCAGTTCCTGGACTGTTTTCAAGGGAAGGAATAATTTGCCCCCCTTCTGGAAACGATTGGCGATAAAAACACCGGAAACCCGAATTCTTAACTTTCCCGTCGCTCCTCCTTCGGACTCGTAAACGGCGGTTATTGTATCGCCCTGTTTCAGGTTTAGCTTTGTTGCATAACTCTTTTCCAGGACTCCGTTGACCGGCGATACCGGAGTTGCCCCCTTAGGCTCCGGAGGAGCCCCCGATTTCCAGTATATGCTGTCTCCGAGCCACCTGAAATAATCCTCTCCGATGCCGACGATCGTGCTTTCCCGGTAGTTGCCGGAACCCGTTAGCCTGACGCCCTTCAGGGAAAGCTGGCTGACGGTCCTTTCCAGATAACGATCGTAATTTTCACAGAGATACTGTTTGACTTCCCTGAGAGACCGGTCTCCCCGTGCGGTCAGTCGTATATCCCCGTAAGATTTCCTGATCGTCGAATTTATCTGATCCTCGGCGCCCTGGCGAAACCCCAAAAACAGGAACAGCACGCAGGTGGCGATTCCAAGGAAGGCGACGATTCTCAGGCTCCTTTTCTTGCTCCTGGTCAGCCGCTTGAGCGTCCAGTTGAGATAAAAAATATTTACCGCCTCCCCCTGCTCTCGAGCAGATCGGAAGCAATTTCTTCGCTCAAACCCAGGTAGATCGGTACCGTGGCGGAGAGCATTAAGACGAGCCAGAAAAGAAAAAAAGGTATTAGAAAAAACCGCGGATACGTTCTCAGGGATAGCCTCGAGCCGCCGAGGATCAGCGTGAACTGTCTGTTGATGGAGTTTATTCCGATTCGTTTCAGCCCCAGGAGGGCGCAAAGCCCCAGTCCGCTGCCCAGGACGGAGCAATAGAGGAGGTACAGTGTCAGCTCCCAGCACCAGAGAAACCCGACCCAGGTCTTGTTCGCGCCGAACGTCAGGTATATACCAATTTCTCTCAATCTCTCCTGGATCATCAGTTTTATGTTGTGGTAGGCCGAGACAAAAACTATTAGCAGGATAACCGCGATGATTAACCATCTGAAAAAGGAAAAGACCACCCGTAAGGCAGAAAGCATCGAGGAAGAATTCCAGAGGCTTTCCGTCCTGAAATCATCGGGAAGGTTCCTTTCCAGAGCCCGGCGGGCCAGGAAAGATTTCTCCCGTAAGGCCATTTCTCCAATCACTCCCTCCTTCACTCCCCGTAAAGTTTGGCTCAGGGACAGCGGGGCGTAAATCAGAGGTCTGGGAAGCCCCGGCCGGTAAACGGTAGTTCGCTCATGATAACCCAGTATTCCGCTTACCCGGACGGTTTCACATTTCGGGCTTCCATTGACAGTTTCCGTACAGAGGCGTAACTTTTCGCCGATCTCAAGGTTCAGCGAAGTCGCTCCCCTGTATGTCAGGGCAGCTTGCTGTCTCCCGGTTTCCGGATAGTTTCCTTCGATCACTTTTACATCCGATGTAATCGTTAATTCCCTCTTCGGATCGACGCCAAATAGCACAGTGG
>CAZENJ010000013.1:6669-26425 GCA_964513485.1 uncultured Thermotogae bacterium
ATCTTTTAGCCGGCTTTCTCGGAAGTAAGAATCGGGTCCCGGAGGGGCAGCTATCCTGAAGTCGTCTGTATTTTCGGGAACTATTGTTCCGGAACCCAGCAGGGTTTCCCCCCAGTAAGCACGGTGATTCTCCAGCAAAGACCCGAATAGGCTGAGGAAAAAGACCGAGAAGAAGAACCCGATAATTAAAATGATGGTCAGGTGGCGTCGCTTTGCTCTAAACCTTAAAAAACCGCGCCAGGCCAGTTTTAGTTTTTTCGTCAGTCCCGTCAATTTGCTTTCCACGGTTCTAATCGTTTCCCCCTATACTCGCTTCATCTTTACTTTTTAATGAATAGTCTGTAAGTTGCTGTACAAAATAACATTATGGCACCGGTCAGGATTCCTAAATTACGAACCAGGCCGTTTATTGCCTGGATTCTATTCGCGGCTTCAGTGAAGTTTAACTGCATTATTTCAAGCAACCGCCCGATTAACCTGGTACGAAAATCAAGCAGGATCAAACAGGCTCGATAGAGAAAAAGACCGATAAATACCCCCATGAAGGGGAAGTATAGAAGCCCGTAGGCAATTATCGATCTCTTTACCCTTTTCGGATAGCCGAAAAACGGGTTGCCCGGTTGCCGGGGTGCTTCTTCCGTCTTTCCCAAAAGTTCTTTAAAGTAAGCAAATACTTTGTCGTGCAGATTTATCACCCCGAGGAGGTCGGAAAGAAACCAGTAGCCGTCCATCTTCAAAAAGGGATTGAAGACGTACAGGGTGGAGAGATGTGTCAATAGGATAAAATCTCTCAGCGCCGCGGATCCGAGAAAAATGCAGACCGGAATGAGCAAAATGAGAGCCAGGGCTTCCCAGTAAACTCCGGCGACCGAAACCATCGCCCTTTCCCTGCGAGGGAGATTCCAGGATTCGTGCGTGTCGGCGTAATAGATGATGAAGAAGTAATACATTCCGACCCCGAGACCTTTTGGCATGGGGAGGTCGTGAGTTTTGACCGCGACCGCGTGACCCGTTTCATGAATCATCGTTAAAAACGTCCCCAGCGGCAGAAAGACCAGGTAGTCATAGGGAGAATAGTACATCAGATCATTTCCGGAGCCGGCGGCGATGGAAAAGTAGAAGAAATAGATCTCCAGCGTCAGGAAAATTCCCAGTGAAACTACCACAAAGGGCCGGGAGAAAGTGAACCCCATTTTCTTTAACAACTCCGAATATTTGTCGGCATCAATTATCTTCACCCGAAACCAGAGCCGGCTCATTTCCTTCCTGTAGGATAATCCCTCCTTTTTTAGTGAATTATCGGAAGCTCGGTCACCGGGTTCTTCACGAAAAATATTCTTCTCGAATAATCTTTTTATCGCCTTTTCAGTTCTGGCTGCCGAAACGTTTTCTCTCTCGCTGAAAACCCTGATCAGGAATGAGGTCCTTCGCCCCTGGTTGCTGGAGACGAATTCGATAAGATCCCTGGTCAAACCGTTGATCTTGATGTCGGTTTCTCTTGTGGTGATCCGGAAGTGTTCCTTTTTATAGCTGGTATCGAGCCTCGACACTTCGTGTTCGTTCAGGAATAACCTTTTAGTTTCCACGTTTAACCCCGCCGACTGATTCGATTAAACCCGACTCCCACAAATTGGCCAGGACCGGTTCCAATTCTTCCCGGGGAAGGTCCTCCTTGAGATCTTTTAGAGACGACGAACCTTCTTCGAGCTTGAGGACTACCTCTTTCGTGCTCCCCCCAACGATGGCTGTCTGTAGCGGGGAACTGGAAGTAATTAAATATCGCTTCGAATCAAGCGGATCAACTGTTAGCGGCCCGCCTGTCCTGTAGCTCCGGTGGAAGTACTTTTTCTTCCAGCTTCTGTGGGAGATTTCTCTCCCCGGTCTTCGAAGATAGGGTAAGTACCTGGAAAGCGTACCGGAGTTAAACCAGCCCAGGCCGGAAGAGGTGATATTCTCCGACATGAAGTCAAAAATCAGATTGTATTTTTCCCGGGCTACCTCGGCTATATCCTCTTCTCCGTTCACGTAAATAGCTTCTCCGTAGTTTAGCCTGTCCTTGCCGTCTTTGCCTCTCCTGGCATAAAGGGGGATTCCGCCGGCGCCCGAGCGCTGCAGCAGGCGGAGGAGATAGGTTGAAACTATCAGCACTTCTTCCCCGTCGAACTCGTAAACAAAGTACTTTTCCGGTTTCTCGAGCTTGTCCCCCTGGTTAAGATCCTCCGGATACAGGCCGGACGGGGGTACGTCGTAGGAAAAGAAAAGCCAGCCGCCCCTTTTCAAAAAATTAATCAGTTTCGAGTGTAGCTGTATCCCGCCATCCGAAACAAACATCGATACCTCCACACCTTCGAGTTCAAAACGGTTACGATTATCCGGGACCTCGACGCCGTAATAGGTTCTTAAGGGTTCCGTTACCTGCCATCTCTCGCGTGCCACGAAACCAAACTCGTTCACGCCAAAGTGGTTAACCAGGCCGAGAAAACGCCGACGAGCGCCGACGGTATGGAAACCTATGAAGACGTTTCCCCGTTTGTTGTCTTTTAAATTCAGCTGCTCCGGTCCCGCAAACTCGAATCCCCGGTTTTGCAAGCAGTAGCTGTGGGCTTTCTTTAGCTTTCTCGTGCTGGCGGTAAAGACTTCCTGATTGATTTGTTTGCTTTCTGCTTCCTCGCCAAAATAAGTCCTAAATAACGCTCCTTTGGCCTTCCTCAGGTAGAGGTCCTCCCGAAGCGGTATTCCCCGGAGCTGACGCGAGATCCCATCCAGCAGGCGGATCGCTCTCTCTTTAAGCCAGAGGGCGGAGAAAAGTCCCCAGAAAACCAAGTTGTAGACAGTGTAACCAAGAAAATATCTCGTTTTCTGTAACATAAATCTCTGGATTAAGACCTCGAGATTCTGGAAATTGCTTCAAGGGGTGACAGCTGGGCTGAAGCTAAAGTCGAATTAGCACGAACCTGTTATCCCCACGCGCATACGGCGTTTACGTCGTCACCGGATGGATCAATTTTTTCCTCCATATCGACGATCTCGAAATATTCGTCGACGCTTTCTTCTTCACTTTCCGACATTGCTTGACCACCTCCTCTTCTTCGAAATAGGGAAAATATCCTCTACCTCTAACCCTTGCTGTCACCCCTTGGATTGGTATAGAATTTCTCTATTTATTGCTCCCCGGTGGACCATTTTTCCACTTTTCGCTTCCAGTCCCCCGGGCTGATCTGCTCTACGCTCGTCAGTCGCAGGTCCATCATGGCCATGTGCCCCCACTCGTTTTTGTTCTCATAACGGACCATGTAGCTTTTATGGTCTTCCGCGCTCATCCAGAGCCAGGCTTTTTTGCCGAAGAGCCAGGCCAGCATACCTTTACCGGTTATCTCGAATTTGTGGCAGCGGATTTCCCCCTTGGGTACGCTTATCGTTTCTTTCCCCCGATAGCTTATCCTGACGTCTTTCACGTGAAAACTGTTGCTGACGTCGACCTCAATTTCCTTTTTCGGATAAGGGTAAAACCTCATTGCCGTCCAGCCGTCGACGTGATTGCTGAAGTAAAAAAAGGTCGGGGTCTGAAATTTTGTACTGACGCTTTTTCTGTCGAGCCCGTCTTCGGCCAACGACTTCGAATTCCAGTTTGCTCTCCCCCGGACGAAATCGAATTTTGTTTCCATGTGGAGAACGTCCCCGAGGGGTAAATTGCTTTTGCTTCCAATATATTGCCAGGTCGCGGACTCCAGCATCATTTTCTCCCAGTTCATCCGATAGGTATTTAAGTAAGGCGCTACTCCCTGATCGTAGTATTCAAGGTTCAATACCTCGATAGTCGATGATTTCTCGCCGCTGCTCCCGATGTAGTAAAAAAGTTTTCTAGCCGGCCGGGACGCATCGGGGCTGGTGAAGAGTTTGTAGCAATACATCGTCCCCGGCTCTATTTTCTCCGGGTCGTAGTTGAACGGGGTTTCTGCCGCGCGGAGAGTAAAATTAAGGGGGAGTAGAATCAGTAAAGGGATTATCAGATAAAACAGGCCGTGTTTTTTCAGCAGGATCACTCCCGTACTTTTGTTAAATCAAAGATTCATTTTGCTATCACTGACGGTGATAGAGCTTCGATTGTTTTGTTCAGCAGTTCTTCGAAAAATTTCCGCCGGAACCGCCCGGAGTCTCCCAGCTGACCGGTAATTTTCTCGCAGGCCGCCCTCTTAATTAAACTGGAGGCATCCATTTTCAGCCCGCTATTTGATTCACCTGACAGAAACCTCTTTAAGGCCCGGTGCCTCGTGGCAATATCCCTGTCGGATTCCGTCCTCCCGGCGGGACAATAACTGACCGAGCTTTCCGAGAAGAAAACGGAGTTGTAGATAAAGGGGCAGATAAAATAAGCAGTTTCCACTTCGAAGCTCGACTTCAACCTCCTGACGAGCAAATTCCGCTGCTCAAATTCACCCCCGGGCTCCATCATCGAGTATTCACCCCAGCCCTGATTCCCTTCCTTAACTGCCAGGGCAACGTCGAGCGGGAAAAGTTTCCTTCTTGCCCAGTCTTTTAGCTGTTTTCTGTCCGAATCGACCGCGGTCCAGACTCTGCTCGGGGTCAAGTCCCGACCTCGTAAAAGTGAATAGATATCTTCCCAGTTCGCTTTCCCCCGCGAGGGATCGAGCCAGATGTCTACCTCTTTTGCTTCGTCCGTCGAAATTCTTTCAAGGGCCTCCTCCAGTGAAGAAATCGGATTCTTGTTCGGCTCCAGCGCCTTGTCGAGCCCTGACAGTTTCTCGTTCTTTCCATTTATCCCACAAAAAGCTTTACCTATCTCGGGGTCAAGTACGATTGCTCTATGTTTTGGGCCGCAGATGGCTTTAGTCCGTCGCTTCTCAATCCTTCTCTCGTTCTCCCGAGTCTCTTCCCGCGGGCTTAACGAGGTAAGATAGCCCCGGTCCTCGAGTTGCTCGCAGATCTTACCCGAAACGGGGATTAGCTCCGGTTCAAAGCTATCTCTGCCGTTCAATAACTTTATTTTATCGGCCAACCCTTCTTTTAACCTATCAATGGACCCGGACGGAAAATTGATTAAGTATCTCGCTCCCGATTTCCTGTGGATTACCGTCGAGGAACTAATCCGCATCGCCCCTCCTCCTGTATCTCGATTTGAGCGCTAGCACTTTTTCCCTTGTCCTGATGGAGTTTTTCAGCTCTTGACTTTCCGCGCTTTTGTCAGGATTGCGAAAGTTGGCATAGGGGCACCTGCCCCAGGAAAGCGGAAACTCTGAACAGTTACGGGTTTCACCCTCGATAAACTGCCGGGTAGACCTCTCTTTCCAGTGTAAGTAACTATCCCAGAAAAGATTTATCCCTGCCTCTGTCAGCTCGCCCAGAGGGCGCTCCTTTTCCAGGGCCAGGGTGCACTTGTGGAGAAAGCCATCCGGTTTTACCACCCAGGTGGAATTATAGGCCGCATAGCACGAGGCCAGAGACCTGCGGGAAAAATTTAACTCGAACCGCCGATCAACTGCTTCCCGGTATAATTCTTCCATTGCCCCTTCCAGCTTGCTCTGACCGGCAGCGGAAACGGAAGACTTGCCCTCGTCGCCGGGCAGATCCTGATCCGGACCGTCCAGGCAGGAACTGAAAACCCGGCGAAAATAGACCTTTAACCGGTTTCTGTAACCTTCAAACTCGCTCAGGATTCGTTTTATTCCCTGAATTTCCCGTCTTTCACCGGAATGCACGTGCACTCTCAAAGTCAACTCGTTTTCGGGGTCGGCGTCGAGAAAACCCTTTGAGTTCCCAATTATTTGCTCGTAAGTGCCGGAGCCGTCGACCGGCACACGCTTGCGGTCGTGCGTGTTTTTCCCTCCGTCAATTGTTACGTGGACCTTGCTGACCCCCGCCCGGGAAAGCTCGTTTAGCGCGCCGTCCTCTGTAAGTAGAGTTCCGTTAGTGGTGACGTCCGATACGAACTCCGCCCGGTTTTCGGCGGCCAGGTCGGAGGCAAAACGACCTATCTCCCGAATTATCTCAGGGTAGAGCAACGGTTCACCGCCGAACCAGGATAGCCTAATTCTTTTTAGATCCGGTGCCCGGTTCTCCAGGTAAGATTTAATATTGTTTATTACGGAGGGTGTCATTTTGTTCGCTTTACCGGTCTCGTAGCAGTACGGGCAGTCGAGATTGCAGGCGAAAGTCGGGAGGATGATCAATCTCAACCTGTTCGTGTCACGGATTGCCAGTTTATGTTGCTCCCGGATGTGGAAGAATTCGTTGACTTTCCCGGGAATAAGTATCCGCTTTTTCAGCAGTTTCTCGAAGATTCTGGCATCGCCGTTCGTAACTACCCCTTCCGGCTCCTGCAGTACCTGCTTCACGTTTTCCTTATCTTCGAGTGAAAAAGCCACGTAATCGTCCGCGAGCCAGGAATAGCCAACGAACTGCGACCCGGATTCGAAAAAATAACTATATCGGGATCTTTTCACCTGCTACCCCCTTGAGTAAATACGTTGCGTTACGCCGCCTGGGTAGTAGCCAAAATGCTCAAATGGATCGTGAAGCCTCGATAGTATGATTATGGGCATCCCTGGCTCGGTCTCATTAACCCGGAATAAACTATTTCTTAATCCAGGTTAAGAATATCATTGATTTGAATTGAAAGCGCTGCGCCGGGACCAGGGATTGTTTTCTTGCAGTAAACCGGGAACTTCCCCGGAAAAAGTTGGTGAAGGATAATTGATTTAGCCATGCCTTTATGGAATATTGCCCTTCAGGTCCGGATATCTTGCAAAATAAAGGGAATTATGCTTGATTGAAATAGGAAAGTGTAATATTTTTAACAAAAATAAAACAGCTGATAGCAAGTTCACGTTACTGCGACAGCAGTTAAGACGAGGTTTACTCTATACTTGGAGGCTGACATGATTGACGATTGCATCAATTCTTCGAACTGCAAATTCGACGCTTCTGATTGTATCCTGAACGACGAAGCCATTCGTGAAGCTCTCTCTCGTGATAAAGCCGGTAGCGGTCTGGATTACGAAAGTGGGCAAAAGGTTTTCAAGATGGGAAAGAAGGTCGTCGGGTTCTACGTCGTCTGTCAGGGAATAATTAAGGAATTTACCTATCAGAACGGTGAGAGCATCACCCTGAGTGTATTCAAGCACGGGGATCTGCTCACCGGGGGCGCTTTTTTTCGAGAAACAGAATGGCATCAAACTACCGCCGAATCGATAACACAGTCCAGGGTTATCTTCCTTTCCCGTGAACTCCTGCCCAGGTTGATGAAGGTGGCGGGGGATACGATCGGGGGCAAGCTGGCACAGAATATTAAAGGGCTCAGGCGCCGGCTCGGATTAGTATCCTGTTCCGTTCTAGAAAATACAGCGTTCTGGCTGGTCCGTCTCCTGCCGGATTCCGCGAACTCTTTCACCATGTCGAACAAGGAACTGGCAAGTATAGTCGGCTGCTCGCCCGTAACCATGTCCAGAAAACTGAGCAAGCTAGCGGGGGAGAACCTGATCGAAAAAAATGGCCAGGAGATAAAAATACCAGAAAAAGATGAACTGAGAAACGTCGCCCCTGGCGTGGAGCTTACCTGAATCCTTACCGGAAGAATAGCGTCCCAACCATCCCGATTTTAGCTTGCGCCCCCGCCGGGTCGCTCCGGGTGGCGATTCTTTTTCCGCTCTCCAGAACCGGCGGAACTAAGAAGTCATGTATATTCCGCCATTCGCGTTGATGGTTTCCCCGGTTATGTAGGCAGCGTCGTGCGAGACGAGGAAGGAAACAACGCCCGCAATTTCCGGTGATTCTGCGACTCTATCAAGCGGTATCTTTGCGGCTATCTGGTCCTCTTTTTCTTGGAATGCTTCCCTGTTCATTGGCGTTCTGGTGTAGCCGGGTGAGATGGCATTTACTGTTATCTCGGGAGCCAGCTCCAGTGCCATGGACTTCGTAAACCCCAGGATTCCCGCCTTGGAAGAGGCATAATGTGATCCGTGATCCGAACCTGTCATCGCTCTGAGCGAACTGATGTTGACTATCCTGCCCCAGCCGAGCTCCTTCATTTCCGGTGCAGCCGCTTTCGTACAGTTAAAAGCTCCGGTCAGGTTCACGTCCAGGGCTTTCTGCCAGTCTTCGTGTTTTAGTTTATCTAGTGTCGCGTGGTGAGAAAAACCCGCGTTATTGACCAGCACTCCCAGGTCGTCGTATTCCTCGATTGTCCTCTCCACCAGCTCTTCGACGGCTTCTGGATTTGAAACGTCTGCCCGTACGGCAAAAGCTTCACCGCCGTGATCCCTGACGGTTTCGACGGTTTTTTTCGCCCCTTCCTCGTCCCGGGAGTAATTGACAGTTATTTTGAACCCATCCTGGGCCAGTCTTATTGCAGTTGCTCTACCGATTCCGCGCGAGCTTCCGGTGATAATTGCTCCGACGTTTTCCACGGTATTCACCTCTATATGGATTGGTTTTTTGGAAATAAAAAGGACGGAGGGTGACAACGGGTCCCTCCGTCCGGTACGGTAAAATCCCCTTACAATTCTATTGCGTCTACCGGGCAAAGATCAGCAGCTTCTTCGCAGCAACCAGCTTCTTCACAGCTCGCCGCGTCTTCTTTGACCTCGGCATATCCTGCGTCGTTATTCAGTTCGAATACGTCGGGACATGTCTGTGAACAGAGTCCACAGGCTATACAGAGATCTTTGTCTACTTTTGGTGATGCCACTTGTTACCCTCCTTTCTCTGAACTGGTTAAGAATATAGGGGACGAAAATAGCCTGGTCAAGCTGGTGGGGATCGATACTCTACGGTGTTCTCGAGGACGCCGCCACCGTCTATTTTTAGCTTAACCCTGTCTCCTCCCTTTATCGGCGCGACCCCTTCCGGAGTGCCGGTCGAGATCACGTCTCCCTTTTCCAGAGTCATGAATGAACTTATCTCAGCTATGAGGTCTGCAAAACCGAATATAAGGTCCGAGGTGTCGGAAGCCTGGCGGATTTTGCCGTTGACTTCGAGTTCGAAGGAGATGGGCAGATCAATTTCGCCGGGAGTGACCAGAAAAGGACCGAGCGGAGCGGACGTATCGAACCCTTTGGCCCGAACCCAGTTTTGTTCCCATTCCTGCGCATCGCGGTTCGTCACGTCGTTGAGGCCGGTATAACCCCAGATGTAATCCCCGACCTCGGTCCTATCGACGTTTTGGCAGGTACTGCCAATAACTACTGCGATCTCGCCCTCCGGATCAAATCTTTCGGCTTCGGTTATTCTTATCGGATCGTTCGGACCGATGACGGCCGAGGCGGGTTTGAAAAATAACGAAGGCCGTTCCGGTACCTCGGAACCCCTTTCGGTTATGTGGTCTCGATAATTTAGACCGACACAGATTATTTTCCCCGGTTTCACGGGGGTCAGCAGCTCTATTTCCTCGAGTGGATAAACTCCGGACCCCGTCTCGATCGTGCTCCCTTCTACCGCTCCTCTCTCGATTCTTCCCGTTTCCGGGTTTCTAACTCTTGCCAGTTTCACGATATCACCTTGTTCGGGTCCTTTCGTCCCGTGTCGCACTTTCTGGAACGCCTGGTTGGCTTGGGTGGACTAATAAGCGGGCAGGACCTTTGCTAAAAAAACAAGGCCGGAGTAACCCCCGGCCCATACGGAATACTGATCTTTCTCTATCTTCTACCCTGCCAGCTTTATTATGGCCGCCGGTTCGAGCACCCGGAAGCCAAAGCTCTCGGTAATGAATAGCTTTACTTTCTTAGTCCCGTGGTTTTCGTAGCCAATCGAGAAGTCCTGTCCGAGGACCAGCTCCAGGTCTTCGCCGCGAGAAGAAACCAAAAGAGGGTCTTCTACTTTTGGGCTGTAGATAATTGAACCCTCGATCAAATCTTCGAGCTGGCGTTTGAGCGGGTATCCCTTCGAGGTTCTGGCAATCGATTGCCACAGTTCCCTGTCCACGACTAAATTATATGGTCCTTCTACTGCTTCGTCCTGGAAAACCGTTACCGCCTCGGAAGCTGCTTCCAGAATCCCGGAGGCGCCGTCGGAAAGATTGACCGTCGTCTCGGCTGCCGGAAGCAGACCTTCGATACCGGCCTCCGCCAGGCCGTGATAAATTACGTCCTCCTCAAACTGAGCTGCCCGGGCGGCGGCGTCCTCGAGCGGTGACAGGTCTACGTCTTTCGCTCCCCTGGTAACGTTATCCAGTTCCCAGATATTTAGTTCGAAAGAAACCCTGCTTTCCACCAGCGGCGAGGCCTTTCGCACCCCGTACCTAACCGCTTCCGGAGAGTCCTCTTCGATAGTTAGCCTGCCCTCGGGGATTGCGGCGTAATCCCAGCCCCGGGGTTCGGTGGTGTCGACAAATTTTCTGCCAGTCAGCCGGGTTTCCAGTACCTCTCTGGCCGCTTCGTCGATTTCTTCCCAGCTGTCGTCCGTTATCGGAGCCAAAGATCGCTTTAAGATATCCATGCTTACACCTCTCAATGATGTGTTATTGTAAATTTCCTATTCCGAGATCGCCCGACCCTTCTTCTTCGGTCTCTTCCTCCTCTTCTTCCAGTTCCTCGAGTTGAGTTATTGGCGCTTCCTTAAATAAATAGGTATTAAGTTCTTCGTCCCAAGCGGGTACATTTCGCCTCAACCATTCTATGGCCATTGCAGCATGTTCGATTTCTTCATCGCGATTGTGTGCGAGGATTTCCCGCAGCTCCTCGTCGTTCGTGGCGGAAGCCCGTTGCTGGTACCAGTTGACGGCTTCTACCTCTTCTTTCAAGCTCATCAGGGCGCGAACGATATCTCTATCTTCCGATTCGAGATCTTCTACAGGTTCGTGGTATTGTTCCATTTTTGACCCCCTTTTTTCGTATTCATAATTAGGATAACTTCCAGGCTCCGTCAACTCAACTACTCGGGCTAATTTTCTTTTAAATGAAAGTCATTTCGGCTTACGTCCCTCGGCTTGTGATAGTTACGAAAAAAAGATAACCTTAATCTGTTATGCTAAACTTACAACCAGAAACCGTCTGGCATTATTTTGAGGAGATAAGCGGGATTCCCAGGTGTTCCGGAAACGAAGAGGGTATAAGGGAATACATACTAACCAGAGGCAAGGAAGCCGGCCTGGAGGCCGAGGTGGACGATACGGGTAACGTTTTGCTCATGGATGGGGCAAGCGCCGTACCCGGTTTCGTCCTGCAATCACATATGGATATGGTCTGTGAAAAGAATTCTGACGTCGAGCATGATTTCGCCTCGGACCCGATTCGCCCGAAAGTGGAACACGGCTGGGTAACTGCCGAAGGTACGACGCTGGGGGCCGACAATGGTATTGGCGTGGCCATCGCTCTGGCCGTCGCCACCGGTGATTTCGACTTTGGGCCGATGGATTATTTGTTTACCGTCGATGAAGAGAGGGGCCTGAACGGCGCGGCAAACCTCGATTCGGATTTTCTCAGGGCGGACCGCCTGATAAACCTGGATAGCGAGGAATTCGGGGTGTTTACCATCGGCTGTGCCGGCGGGGGAAAGACGAAAATAAACCTACCAGTCGACCGCCGCGAAGAAGATAAAGGGAGGCTTGTAGAGGTTAGGATTTCGGGTCTCGTCGGAGGCCATTCCGGGGGGGATATTGACAAAGGAAGGGGGAACGCGATCAAATTACTGGGTCGACTCCTCTCTTCGTCTTTAGCTGGTTATTCTCCGAGGCTGATCGAGTTGCAGGGAGGGGATAAGCACAATGCCATACCTCGTGAGGCCCGCGCTCTCCTGTACACGGAAGAAAGCTATGGGAACTACGAAGAAGACCTTGCCGAATACTTTTCGGTTCTTGCCGGGGAGTACGAGGAAACGGAGCCCGAAATGGAACTGGAGCTTAACCTGATATCCGGCTCAGGAAGGAGGCAGTCCGTCGACCCCGAATCGACCCGGAACGTCCTGAGCTTGATCCGGGCACTCCCTCACGGCGTCGTGAGATACGATACCAGGCTGGAGTCCACGGTGGAAACTTCGACGAATCTTGCTTCCGTAAATCTGGAAGGGGACGACTTCGGGGTTTTAATGAGTTCCAGGAGCAGTCGGGGGTCGAGACTGGAAAGCCTCCGGAAGAGAATAGAAATAATTGCCGGGGCCTTCGGCGGTGAAGTAGAGCACAACGAAGCTTATCCCGCCTGGCAGCCAAACAGGGAAACTGAGCTGCTCCGCGAGGCAAAGAAAGTCTTTGAGGACCTTTCCGGTGAAATTCCCGAGGTAAAGGTTACTCACGGCGGGCTCGAAACGGGAATTATTGGCGAGAAGGCGGAAAATTTGGAAATGATTTCAATAGGACCCACGGTTGAATCTCCCCACTCGCCCGATGAACGCGTCAATATCGATTCCGTCGCCGACTTCTGGGGCTTTCTGCTGAAGTTGCTTGCACAACTGAGTTGAGGGCCTGAGAGTCAATTAGCGGGTCCGTTCGATCAGGGAGCGAGGAGGTCGTGGTTCGAGCAAATCGGCCAGAATTTCTCGACTCAGGTTGATTTACTTACTTGCTTAAATTACCATCTTGAAAGATTAATCCCTCAGGGAATAAGAGGTGAGAAACAATTCCTGTACTAAAGTCAGCTAAAAAGAGATTAAGGCAGAACAAAAAGCGAAGAGAGAAGAATCAAAAGAGAAAGGCCGCTCTTAAAAAAGTTATGAAAGAGATGGACGGGCTTATCGAGGAAGGAAACAAGGAAGAGGCGGAAGAGCTTCTACCCGAACTGATGAGCGTTGCCGATAAGGCCGCGGGCAATGGCCCCCTGCACGTGAACAAAGCAAGCAGGATCAAGTCCAAATACTCCAGAAGGGTCGACGAACTAGGCTAAGTATTGATTTCAATCTTTCTCGATTCGTTTTTTGCACTATTTACTGAAAAGTTTCTACGGTTTTCAATTGAATGATAAAACTATAATGATCACCGGGAGGCAAAATGAACTTTGATCTGGATTTGTTGAGCAAGGCAAAGTACTGGTCCACGCTCTCGATAATCGTCGTATTAGCGGGCTGGGTGATCCTGGCAACTCCTCTGATCAGTCCCGGCCTGAAGGATTCGAGCT
This sequence comes from uncultured Thermotogae bacterium, assembly GCA_964513485.1. GTDB lineage: Bacteria > Bipolaricaulota > Bipolaricaulia > M55B111 > M55B111 > JAGXLP01. The sequence goes on from CAZENJ010000013.1 coordinate 19,728, forward strand.
GGCCGTGGTTGAATCTGGGAATCGATTTTCAGGGTGGGACCAAGATATCTGTACCTTTCAACGAGGAGGTTTCCGTCTCACAAGTACGGAGTTTCCTTGCTTCGACGGAAGGCCTCTCCCGATTGAGCGACAGCAAGCTCCAGAGCGCGGCGGGCGAGAATATAATCTATATCAATACTAAAGCCGACGTTGGTGGAGACGAAGTTCTTCTGAGTGACCTGCGGGAGTCCCTGGCGGAAGAGTTTGGGGTAACCGAGGCAGAAATTAGTATAAATTCCGTCGGACAACAGATAAGTCAGGAGTTCCAGGTCAAAGCAATGCAGGCAATTGGCCTTGCCCTGCTCGTTATTTTGCTATATATCAGCTGGAGATTCCGTTTGAGGTATGCCGTAGGTGCAGTAGCGGCGGTCATTCACGACGTGACAATTGCTCTGGCCATATTTGCAGTATTCGGAATCGAGATAAATCTTCCGACAATTGGTGCGTTTTTGACGATCGTCGGGTACTCGCTCAACGATACCATCGTGTATTTTGACAGGATGAGGGAGAACTCGGGCAAAAGAGCGGCCCGATCGGAATCGACTTTCTCCCTGATCAACAAGAGTATAAACCAGTCTTTGTCCCGGACGCTCAGTACATCGACCACCACCTTCATCCCGGTTATTGCTCTGGTTCTATTTGGTGGACCCGTTCTGAAGGCCTTTTCTCTGGCTTTGCTGATCGGGGTAATCGTGGGAACTTATTCTTCTATTTACGTTGCTTCCCCGATCGTCTACACCTGGGATAAGTATCTATCCAGTGAATGAGGTCCCTGTTAAATAAGAACCGACTCTGGAAGCAAAACCAGGTAGAGGAAGACGTAGCCGACCGGGTTCGGAGAAAATTAAACTGTTCTCGCGTCTTTGCCGAACTGGTTGCGGACCGTTACGGCGAAGCCGGGAGGCGAGAGCTGTTCATCCCGGATTCTCCACGCGATTCATTCCGTGAGGTATGCCATCCGCCGGAAGCCCTGCCCGATTTTTCCCCGGCAGTTACCAGGATAGTCGAAGCTCTGGAGTCGGAAGAGAAAATTTTCATTCAGGGGGACTTCGACGTAGATGGCCTGAGCAGTTCTGCCCTTCTTTACCGGGGACTAAAGGACGTAAAGAACCTACCGGGTCCGAAAGAGCTGAAAGTTGAGGTCGGAAACAGGGATTCCGGGCACGGGATAAGCCGGAATGTATCCTCGCGGTTGATCGACGAAGGGTTCGACCTCCTGATTACCACGGATTGCGGTGTAAAGGGTGTCGATGAGATAAGCCATCTCCGCAATTTCGGCGTGGACGTGGTGGTTACGGATCACCACGAACCAGCCGGTTCACTGCCGCCCGCCCTGGCCGTGGTCGATCCAAAAAGAGACGACTCGGATTACCCAAACCCCCATCTGGCCGGAGCGGGAGTGACGTATAAACTCGTACTTGGGTTGCTGGAAGAGCTGGGTGAAGGGGAGGCAAAAGGCGGGGATTTGCTCCAGCTGGCGGCCCTGGGAACGGTGGCCGATCTGGTCCCGCTGGTCGTTAACGGGGAGGACGAGAATCGCTGGCTGGTCAAGCTGGGGCTCGAAGAAATGAATCATAACCCGGTTACCGGTATATCGGCGATTTTGGGTGAATTGGGCGGAACAGTATCGGAGATAGTGCCGGAGACCGTGAGCTATCGTATTGCGCCAAAATTGAACTCGGCCAACCGGGTTGGTGACCCACAGGTTAGTTTTCTTCTCCTCGCAACTGAAAATAGAGAAAAAGCCGACCATCTGGCGAAGACCCTGATTGACTACAACCGGGACAGGTCAAGGATTCAGGACAAGCTGACGAGAAAAGCCGTCAGGAAACTTCAGGATTCCGAATTCGATCCGGAAGACGAAGGGATAGTCTTCGTCGTCGGGGAAGACTGGAACCCGGGCATACTCGGTCTTATCTCGTCTCGTCTCTCCAGACGCTACAATCTGCCGGCCGTTACGGTCAGCGAAAGCCGGCCCAAGTCACGGGGCTCGGCCAGAGGTAATGGAGGGTTGAATATTTACGAAGGTTTGAAAAGCTGTTCTCGCTACCTGACGAAATTTGGCGGACACAGCATGGCCGGCGGTTTCTCCGTCGATAGTTCAGACCTGGACGGCTTCCGGTCCTGCTTGAAAAATTGGGCGGGGGGAGAAATGGAGAATTACAGCCGAGCAGAGGAAAAGTACCTGGACGCGAGATTGGAAGCATCTCAGACGGATCTCGGCCTCTACCGGGAACTCCAGGGGCTGGCTCCGTTCGGCCAGGGCAACCCGAAACCGGTATTCTGGATGCGTGATCTGGAAGTGGTCAGTGCCCGGCGGGTCGGCAGTTCGAAGAACCATTTAAAATTAAAGCTCGGCGACGGAGAAGAGATTTTGGATTCGATTGGCTTTGGCATGGGTGAAGAACTTCCTCTGTTAAAGGATCAGGGAGCGGTTAGCCCGGTTTTTTCCCTTGATTTGAACGATTGGGGGGGACGGGAGCGCGTTCAGCTAAAACTAAAGGATTTCCTCTCTTAAATTTACTTTTGCCTTTTCCCAATAAACTTTTGCCATAAAGTACGGAATTAACCGTGCTTTCCCCAGCCTTCTGGGTTCAAGTCGGATCCGGTATAACCATTCAAGGCCTCTTTCCCTCATCCAGCGCGGCGCTCTGGGTAAATTGCCGGATATCACGTCAAAGCTGCCGCCGACGCCCATGACGACGCTCGCGTTGACTTTTTCCTTGTTTTCCGTAATCCAGCGTTCCTGTTTCGGCACACCCATACCGACCAGCAGAAGGTCGGGATCGGTTTCGTTTATCTCCGATATGACGCTTTCCGGACCTTCCGTTTCAATATAGCCGTGATGATTACCCACGACCTCGATTCTTTCGTATTCGCGTTCGATGTTTTCGCCGGCTTTCTTCGCCACCCCCGGCTTCGATCCGAGGAGGTAGACAGTTAGACTTCTATCACAGGCAAAGATTTCTTCCAGTATATCTATTCCGGCAACGCGGCTTTTTAGCGGAAGCCCGTGAAGGTTTGCGGCCCAGATGAGACCAAAGCCGTCCGGCGTCACGAGGTCGGCAATTCTGAATGCGCCTCTTAGAAATTTATCCTTTTCCGCCCTAATGACAGCCGTTACGTCCGGGGTGGCAACGTACTTCGTCTCTTCGGCCCGGATAAGGGACAATAATTCTTCCCGGGTCTCCTCCAGGTCGGTGGAATTAAATCTGGTACCGAAGATCGTTCCTGACCCCGGGCCTTCCCGGAATATATCGGGCCGCCAGTCCTTCAAATAATTTATCGTTTTGCTGGCGACGGAAAATAATGTCGGAAGGACGATTACACCGGACAGCAACGCCGAAGCCTGAACTATTCCGGGATTTCTGATGAACCAGGCACTTGCCAGGCCAAGATAGCTCAAGCTAACGTACAGCAATCCTACCCCGATCTCCTCCGACCCGACGTAACGTCGGGTCAGCCGAGTGATAAAGCTGGGATCCGAAACGTCCCTCCCCGCAGTGCGTGTAAAGGCAAATGATCCCCTGGTCGCCGGAATTACTAGCGGGGTTATCGGCACGAGCAGGACGAAAGCAGTTACCGATTTTACCAGCCCGACGAGAGCCAGTCCGGCCAGGATAAAGCCGAGCTGCCGGGATACGATGCCGGCGTGTTCTTTCCCCGGTGGATAGACGAGCGAAGCCAGTGACGCGCCGACGAACGCCAGCCCCAGTTCAAATGCGGGCCTCAGGTTCTGGTCCCCCTGCAACATCACAATCAGGAGAAAAGAAAAGGCTATCGAAAGCAAAACCACCATGAAAAGACGCCACTTTCGCCGCCCCATTTCGTTTTGGACGAACTCGACCGACCTGGAAATTACCAGGAGCCAGCTGACGGTAATCGGGATGCTGAGCCAGGTGAAGTAAACGTATTTTCCGGATAGGGCTGTTTGAATGTACTGGATTCTGAACCCCACAAGTGCGAAAACAAGAGCTCCCGCGAGAAAACCGAGCCACTCGAACAGTTTGTTCCCCCCGGAAAGCCTGTTTGTCCCACTTATTATCGATATACTTGCGATCAGGCCGATAATTGTGGGGGTAAAACCGTCGATGACCCCGACGGAAACCGGAATTAACAGTGGAAAAAGATAAACAAACTTCCCGAATCGATCACTTTTTCTCGCCAAAGCGATAAGTAATCCAGTAAGAATTAGCGATAAGGCTCCAGGGGCAAGATTGATCATAACACTGAAGTATAGTATTGCTGGTGGGGCGGGAAAAGGAATTAATTCGGCTTAACTCCTGACAGTTGTCCTCTTCTCGACCAACGGACCTTAATAACTTCTGAAGTTCTGGGGCGCGCCCGGGAGAATTTACGAGCGGAAAACCTCAATTTGAAAATTTCAAAACGACCATGAGCAGGGGAGCCCGTTGATTGCAGACGGCCGACCTATATCGTAACATCTATACAGTTTATGGCGGAAGACTTATTCCACTAATTTCCACAAGGGGGTTTTCTATGAAGGAGATTCGATGGCATGGTCGGGGCGGCCAGGGAGCTAAGACCGCCTCGCAATTACTTGCTGATATTAACCTTCAGGAAGGTAAATTTGTTCAATCGTTTCCCGAGTACGGCCCTGAGAGAAGCGGTGCTCCCATCAAAGCTTATAACAGGGTGTCGGAAGAGGAAATACGGGTTCACTCCGGCGTTGACGAACCGGAAGTTGTTGCCGTGGTGGATCCTACTTTGCTTGAGGCTGCCAACCCGACGGAAGGTCTGTCCGAGGACGGCGTTCTGTTGGTTAATACGCCGAAGAGCGCGGAAGAAGTCAAGGCCGAGACGGGTTTTTCCGGCGAAATTATAACTGTCGATGCTTCCAAGCTCGCCGAAGAGGCCGGTAGCGGTTACGCAAACATCCCGACTCTTGGAGCTCTTGTCAAAGTGCTGGGAACCGATTACGAAGTAGCCGAGGCGGAGGTCAAGAAAGCACTTTCCAAGAAGCTGCCGGAAGAAGTAGTCGAGATGAACCTTCAGGCATTAAAGCTCGGTTACGAAACAGTAAGTTAATAAACAGGAGGATCTATGGCAGAATTTGAACTAAAGAAGTACGACGAGATTCCAATTGGCGGTGTCATCACTGGCGGTGCGACCCCCGAACTGAATAAGACCGGGGATTGGAGATCCGAAAGACCGATCTGGGACGAGGATACCTGTATTCAATGCCTTCAATGCTGGGTTAACTGTCCCGACGCTTCTTTTGAGATCGAGGACGAAGAAATTCAGGGAATCGATTACGAGCACTGTAAAGGATGCGGAATATGCGCCGAAATTTGTCCTGTAGACGCCATTTCTATGAAGCCAGAGGGGGAGGTAGCAGAGGATGAGTAACGGTAACAGAGACGTTTTGACCGGTCATCAGGTAGTTGCGAACGCGATGAGGCAGGTAGAACCCGACGTTGTAGCTGCATATCCTATTACGCCACAATCAGAGATAGTCCAGTACTTTTCCCAGTTCGTGGCTGACGGAGAAGTTGATTCGGAAGTAATTCGTGTGGAATCGGAACACTCGGCCATGAGTGCCTGTGTCGGTTCTGCCGCGGCGGGTGCCCGGACGATGACAGCCACTGCATCCCAGGGTCTGGCCCTGATGATGGAAATCGTCTATATCGCCGCCTCGATGCGTACACCGATCGTCATGACCGTCGCTAATAGAGCTTTAAGCGGTCCGATAAACATTCACTGCGATCATTCCGATTCCATGGCTGCACGGGATAGCGGCGTTATCCAGCTTTACGGTGAAGACGCTCAGGAAGCCTATGAGTTTACTTTGATGGCCCAGAAACTAGCGGAAAGCGAGGATGTACTGCTTCCCGTGATGGTAACTCTGGACGGATTTACCCTGACTCATACGGCTCAGGTGGCGGAATTGCTCCCCGACGGTGCTGTCACTGATTTCGTCGGAGAGTACGATGCGCGTTATCCGCTGCTTGACGTAGACAATCCGACGACTCAGGGTCCCTTTGATATGCCGGACTATTACTTTGAGCACAAGCTCCAGCAGGTTGACGCGATGAAGAACGTTCCGGAAAGATTTCTGGAGGTCCAGAAGGAATTCAATGAAATGGCTGGCAGTGATTACGACGGCCTCTTTGAAACTTATAAGCTGGACGACGCGGATTACGCAATCGTCCTGCTCGGCTCCACCGCGGGAACGGCGAAAGTCGTCGTGGACCAGTTGAGGGAGAAAGGAAAGAAGGTCGGATTAATCAAACCCTGGCTCTTCCGGCCGTTTCCGGCGGAAGGCATCAAAGACGCTCTGCTGGATAAAGAAGCGGTAGCGGTCCTGGACAGGTCCCTATCGTTTGGTTCCTCCGGTCCCCTGTACCTGGAAATTAGTTCCGCCATGTCCGAAGAGGACTCCAAGCCCAGGCTGTACAACTATACGTACGGCCTCGGTGGCAGGGATATAAAAGAAGCTCACATTGCAGAGGTATTCGAGGACCTTGAGGATCCGGATTTGGAGCACAAAATGCGTTACATTGGAGCCAGACAGTAACGGGAGGGTATAAATACATTATGGCCAGTTTAAAGACTTTAGCCAAGAGAGAAGAGAAAGAGAGAAAATTTGAGAGTGGGCATTCCCTTTGTGCCGGGTGCGGTCTGCCGATAGCGGTAAG
>CAZENJ010000014.1:0-1702 GCA_964513485.1 uncultured Thermotogae bacterium
ACTAGATGCAGAGCATCTGGACGGTAATTTATGACTTCAAGCGGGAGAGTTTCATTTCAAATCCTTAACCTCGAAACAGGTATCATCGCTATGGCTAATTGGATCTTGCAGGGAACGTAACAGCTCCCTCTAGAAGGTTCAGCTCCTGAACCGTTCAAGCACGAGCAGGTCCTTCATTATTCCAGCAAAAGCATGTCTTTAACCGTATCAACCCGAGCAGTCCGAGCTCCCACCCTGCCCGCAAATGTGACTCTTAACTATTGCCCGAGCTTGTGAGCTCCAGCTGCTGGGGAGATGGGGCATTTTAGTTCTCCGTGATCGAATTTAATAAAGTCCAAAATGTGAAGGAAATACGTTAAACCACTTAAGCTTTTACTATCTCTGCTTCCCACAGGAACCAATTTTCCTTGAGTTGACCGGGCAAAAAAGCTACCATTTATCAACTCTAACCAAACCAGGAGACTAAAATGAGTGAAGTAAAGACGGCATATATTGAAGAGGAGATGGAGGAGTCCTATATAAATTACGCGATGAGCGTAATCCGGGGTCGGGCGATCCCGGACGTTCGGGACGGGCTCAAGCCGGCACAGCGCCGGATTCTCTACGCGCTGGACCAGCTGGGGCTATATTCGGACGGCGCTCACAAGAAATCCGCCCGTATCGTCGGCGAGGTACTGGGTAAGTACCACCCGCACGGGGACATAGCCGTGTACGATACCATGGTAAACATGGCCCAGGAATTTTCCTTCCGTTACCCGCTGATAGATGGCCAGGGCAACTTCGGCTCGATCGACGGGGACAGCCAGGCGGCCATGCGTTACACGGAGGCAAAGCTCTCGCCGATAAGCGAAACCTTTCTGGAGGAACTGGACGAGGACACGGTAGACTTTAGCCCCAATTTCGACGATTCCCTGGAGGAACCGGATATATTGCCCGCCAAGGTACCGGGATTACTTCTGAACGGCTCCTGGGGAATTTCCGTCGGGATGACGACAAAGGTTCCGCCGCACAATCTCACCGAGCTGGTCGAAGGTCTGATCTACCTGATAGACAACCCGGAGGCCTCGCTGGACGAACTGATGAAATACATCAAGGGGCCGGATTTCCCGACCGGAGCGATCATCCTCGGCCGGGAAGGGATAAAAGAGGCTTACCGGACGGGGAAGGGCCGGGTCCGGATGCGGGCCAAGACGGAGATCGAAGGGAACAACATCATAGTTACCGAGATTCCCTTTCAGATAAAGAAATCGACGATAATCGAGCGAATAGCCGACAAGGCGAAGGACGGTACGGTCGAGGGAATTACCGACGTTCGGGACGAATCGGACCGGGAAGGGCTCCGCGTCGTGATCAAGCTGAAGCGGGGCACCGAGCCGGAGGTCGTGCTCAATCGGCTGTTCAAATATACTCCGCTTGAAAAGACCTACGGGGCCAACACGACGGTCATCGTCGACGGAAACCCGCGCCGGCTTTCGCTGAAGGAAATTCTCAATGCTTTCATAGATTTCCGCCGCTCCGTCGTGGAGCGACGGACGCAGTACCGGCTGGACAAGGCCGAGAGCCGGGCCCACATCCTCGAAGGGCTCCAGATGGCCCTGGATAGCACGGATATGGTGATAAAACTGATCCGGCAGGCCGATACCAGGGACGAGGCCCGTCAGAATTTGATCGAACGCTTCTCTTTCACGAAGGACCAGGCCAA
>CAZENJ010000014.1:1787-26176 GCA_964513485.1 uncultured Thermotogae bacterium
CCTGGAGAGGGAAAAGGTCGAAAACGAGCTGGAAGAAAAGCGGGAATACATTGAAGAATACAGAGAGATACTCGATTCCACCCTGAAACTGGACGAGATCATCAAGGATGAGTTGCGCGATATAAAAGAGGAGTTCGGGGACGAGAGACGGACCCTGATCACGGAGAAGGTCGAAGAGGTCGACGCGGAGAAGCTGATACCGGACGAGGACCTGATCCTGCAGACGACCGAAAACGGCTACGTCAACGCCCCGAAAAGAAGCGGCTACAAGACTCAGAACCGCGGCGGCAAGGGCGTTATTTGCATGGATCTGGAAGAAGACGACCGGATTACGGTCGCCGTCAGCAGCAACTCGCGCAACGAGTCACTGCTCTTTTCCGACGACGAAAATATCTACAAGATAAAGACCTACAAGTTTCCCAACTCCCGCCGGGATTCGCGCGGGGAGAGGCTGGCCGAGATCATCGACCTCGACGAGGACGAAGCGATTCGGGCAGTACTGAACGTGGAGAGCGACGAACTAACAGGCGACGGTTACTGTCTCATGGCGACAAAAGGCGGGTACGTGATCAAGAACCCGATGGACCATTTCTCTTCGGCTCACATCAGCGGCATTCACAGCATGAACGCCGAACCCGGTGATTCCATAAGTTCGGTCGGTCTGAGCCACGGCGAGGGAGAGCTGGTTATGGCCACGCGGGAAGGTCAGGTGATTCGCTTCCCGGAAGAGGAAGTCAGGGCGACCCAGAGACCGTCGAAGGGCGTTCAAGGTATGTGCCCCTCACCCGGCGATCAGGTTATCGGCATGGAAACCGTCAGCCCGAAGAACCTGGAGCGAGACCCGCTCCTGCTCTTCGTTACGGAAGAGGGCCGGGGCAAGAAAGTTCCTCTGGCCGAGTTTAACATCCAGGGGCGCGCCGGCAAGGGTAACGTGGGGATAAAGCTGGACGGGGACGACGGCCTGAAAGAAATCAAGCTCATGGAGAGGGGCGAGGAAGTCCTTCTCTGCAGCGAGCGGGGCAAGGCGATTAGGCTCAGCATAGACGATATCAGCGAATTTCAGCGTTACGCCCAGGGAGTAAAATTGATGGAACTGAACGAATTCGATCGGATTTCTACCGCAACCGTGATTTAACGGAGGTTATAACGGCATGGACCACGACTTCGAGGAGGCAGTGGGGATCATTAAATCCGGTACCGCCGATTTGATCCCCGAAGACGAGTTGGTTGACAAGTTGAAGATAGCGGAAAAAGAGGAACGGCCGCTCCGGGTCAAACTTGGCGTCGATCCCTCGTCGCCCGACCTGACTCTGGGGCACGCCGTAGTTCTGCGAAAGCTGCGACAGCTCCAGGATCTCGGCCATCAGGCCGTCATGGTAGTTGGAGACTTCACCAGAAGGATCGGCGACCCCAGCGGAAAATCGGAGACCAGGGAGATCATGGGGGCGAAGCAGATCGAGGAGAACATGAAGGACTACGAGAGACAGGTCTTTCGCATCCTCGATCCCGAGCGGACCGAATTTCGCTATAATTCGGAATGGCTGGGCAAGCTGACCTTCGAGGACATCATCGAGTTGACCTCGAAGTATACAGTGGCCAGGATGCTGGAACGGGACGATTTCGCGAAACGTTACGACGCAAACAAGCCCATTTCGATTCTCGAGTTCCTCTACCCGCTGGCCCAGGCCTACGATTCAGTGGCGGTCGACGCCGATATCGAACTGGGCGGGGCGGATCAGAAGTTCAATCTGATAGTCGGGCGGCACATCCAGCGCGAGTTCGATCAGGACCCGCAGATCGTTCTTACCGTCCCCCTGTTGACCGGAACGGACGGGAGCCGGGCGATGAGCCAGACCAGGGGAAACTATATCGGGATCAACGAGGCCCCGGAAACGATCTACGGGAAGCTGATGTCGATTACGGACGAGACCATGGCAGAGTACTTTGAACTGCTGACGGACATGGAACCGGGAGAACTTGGCGATCTCCACCCGAAGGACAGGAAGAAGCGGCTGGCCTTTGAGATCGTCAGCAGCATCTACTCCGAGGTCGAGGCCAGGCACGCGGAAGAGGAGTTCGAGCAGGTTTTCGAGCAGAACGAGACGCCGGAAAACGTAGAGGAAGTTACCGTTCCCGGGGACATGATCAAGGACGACGGGACGGTCTGGATTATCGATCTCCTGGATGCGTCCGGCTTCGTTTCCAGCAGGTCGGAGGCCCGGAGATTGATCGATCAGGGCGGTGTCCGCCTGGACGACGAGAAGGTCGAAGAGGTCGACTTCGATCCCCCGATCGAGGACGGCCGAATGTTACAGGTCGGAAAAAAGGACTTCGCCCGGATGGTACCGGAAGAATAAAGATAAATCTCGGAGGGAGGGCACCATCTGCCCTCCCGTGACCGGGGACTCGCTCCCCTTCACTCCATGCTCAAAAGAAGTTCGTCGTCTTCTATTTTCCTTTCGGAGAAGCTCTCCAGCAGGTCGTCGATGGTCAGTTCTTTTTTCCGTTCCCCGTTTACGTCGTAAATTACCTCGCCGCGGTGGAGCATCGTCAGCCGGTTGCCCAGGTCCAGTGCCTGTTTCATGTCGTGCGTAACCATGATGGTCGTCAGCTCTTTTTCTTTGACCAGTTTTCGCGTTATTTCTATGATCTTCGAAGCGTTTTTCGGGTCCAGCGACGCCGTGTGCTCGTCCAGCAGAAGTAACTTGGGCGTCGTCAGCGTCGACATCAGGACGGCCACGCCCTGACGCTGACCGCCGGAGAGGTGCCGGACCTTCTCGTCCAGACGCTCCTCCAGACCCAGGCCCAGCTTGCTCAGTTCCTCGTAGAAGAGTTCCTTTCGCTTCGGCGTAACTCCTTTGCGCAGACCCCGATTCGACTTCTTCAGCGCCAGACTGAGGTTCTGTGCCACCGTCATCCCCGGAGCCGTGCCTTTCCCCGGTTCCTGAAAAACTCGGCCAATATAGGCCGCTCGTTCGTGTTCTGAGTAATTTGTCACGTCCTCCCCTGCGATCTCTACCCGGCCGGTGGAGGGAAAAAGGGAACCGGCGATAAGATTCAAAAAGGTGGTTTTACCCGCCCCGTTACTTCCGATTACGGTGAGAAAATCGCCCCGGTTCATCGAGAAATCTATCCCCTTCAGGGCGACGACTTCGTTGTTTGTCCCTTCCAGGAACTTCTTACTCAAGTTGGTAACTTTTAACATCCTGTCCTCACCCCTAATTAAGTTTCTTCTCCGAATTTGAGATTCAGCTTCCCACGTACCTGGGGCACTGCCAGCGCGATAATAACTATCAGAGAAGTGATCAACTTCAAGTCGCTCGACTTGAAGCCCAGGTTGTGGCCGTATCTCAAAGCGACCATGATCGTGGTTCTGTAGATCAACGATCCGGTAATTACGGCCGTGGTCATCCAGCGAAACGTGCTCGTCGGCAACAGCGTTTCCCCGATAATTACGGAAGCAAGCCCGGCAATTATCGTTCCGATTCCCATGCCGACGTCGGCGAACCCAGAATACTGGGCAACCAGAGCCCCGGATAGGCCGACAAGTCCGTTGGAAATAGCCAGACCGAGGATCTTCATAGTGTCGGTGTTTACGCCCTGTGCCTTGATCATCTGTTCGTTGTCACCGGTCGCCCGGAGAGCAAGGCCGATCTCGGTATTGAAAAAGACGTCGAGCAGTAATTTTACAACCAGGACCAGAGCTGCGAAGAAAATTAGCGAAGAATATTGCCCGAGTCCCAGCGGGGCCATCAGTCTATCGACCTGTTCGATTAAAGTTTCCCTGCCGATGAGCGGTATGTTTGGTCGGCCCATTATCCTGAGGTTTACCGAGTAAAGCAGGGTCATGGTCAGTATGCCCGCCAGCAGGTTCAGAATCTTCAGTTTCGTGCTCAGCAGGCCGGTAAAGGTTCCGGCCAGCACGCCGCCGACTACCCCCAGAAGAATACAGGGGATCGGATTCCAGCCCATTACGAGTAAAGAAGCGGTGATCCCCGCCCCCATGGGAAAACTCCCGTCAACCGTCAGATCGGGGAAGTCCAGTACTCTGAAAGTTATAAGCACGCCGAGGGCCATCAAACCGTAAACGAGTCCCTGTTCCAAAGAGTTAATCAGAAGTGACATCGATTGAGATCACCGCTTGAGAAAGATATTAATGCCTTACGCTTCCGGCACCCAGAGCCTGTCCCCGTAGTAGAGCCGATCGGCCTGTTTTAGGGTTGATTTTGAGAACTGGAGGTCGATCGCGTTTGCTACGTTCAGGTTCAGGGCTAGAGAGATGTTTGCTTCGGTCTGCTCGAGTTCGTGAATCGGTATTTCGTTCGGCTTTTCGCCTTTCATTATACGCACAACTACATCGCCGCAGACGCGTCCGTGGCGGTAGTAACTCCAGCCAAATGCGGCCACCGGACCGTCCTGGATGGTAGTCGGGTCCGCCGTAACCAGTGGAATATTCTCGCTTCTCGCCACTTCGGCGACCGCCGGCAGCGCCGAGACCACGGTATTGTCGGTCGAAATCCAGATCGCATCGACGCGACCCTTGAGAGAGTCCGCGGCCATCTTGACCTCGCTGGTCTTGTTTGCCGTGGCCTTGACGATTTTGATTCCCATGTCCTTCGCGACCTCTTCCGCTATCGTGTTGAGGTAGCGGGAGTTGGCCTCGCCGGGATTGAAGACTATTCCGATCTTTTCGACTCCCGATCTCAGTTCCGTAATTAATTCAATCTGTTTTTTCACGGGCGTCATGTCGGTAACGCCGGTGATGTTGCCGTTGTTTTCGGGGTTCTCGTAGTTGGAGTAGTCGTCGACCAGGCCCGCCTCCACGAAATTAGTAACCGCGCTAACCACGAGGGGCGTCTTATCAAATACTTGAGCTGCTGCCTGGGCGGTCGGCGTCGCAATGGGGACGACTATATCGACGTTTTGAGATTTAAATGTCTGTGCGATCGAGAGCGCGTTGTTGAAATCTCCCTGCGCGTTTCTCAGCAAGAACTTGACGTCCTCCCCTTCCTTGTATCCGTTTTCCTTTACTACTTCGATCACGGCGTCCCTAACCGCGTTCAAAGCGGGGTGCTCGACTATCTGAGCGATCCCGATCTTTACCGGTTTGTCGGCCGTCAAGGCCCCGAGGGAAAAGCCCAGAACCAGAATTCCCACCATAGCTACAATAACTAAGTATTTTCTTGCTTTCATAGATACCTCCTGAAAGTTTATCGAATCAGTTGGTTATTTGGATTTTGTCAAATAAAAAAAACTATAGGTAAAACCTATAGCTTTTGCCCGGGTTTAGGGAATTTTGGAAATCGCGCCCCTAAACCTCAGTTGATATACCAATAATAAGTGTAACCAGCTGTATAACCCCTATCGCCCGATATCACCTCCAGACGGGATATTTTATTCAACGGACCTTCGGTTTGGTCATTCATTATGTATTTCCCTCTACTATGTTAATAAATCACGAAATAATATCTATTTTTGGGCGGTTTGTCAAACATAATCGACGGATAAATTCATAGTCCGAAAAGCTTTTCTTTGACCTGGAGGTAAGTCTAAATACGAGGTGGGTGGCCCCTTTTGGTTCGGCTGAAACCGTCAAAGAATATTAAATGTCAACTGATCATCTTGTAGATTTGTGTTTTTTTCATTATAATGCGATCAATTAAATCAACTGGAGGGTAAATAGTGATAAAAATGAAGAATATTCAAAGCAGTACATCACGACTCTTAGTTGGAATCGTCTTCGTCCTGATGGCGGCTCTGGTTATCCCGAGCGCCGGCGTTCAGGCCGCGGACGATAAGGTGAAAATTGGTTCTCTGATGGCGATGAGCGGGGCCCTTGCTTCGTACGGTCCCCCGATTAACCGGGGAGTGCTCCTGGCCGCAAAGCACGTTAACGAGGCGGGAGGAGTCCTCGGCAAAGAAGTCAAGATCATCACGCGGGACAGCAAGACCGATCCGACCAGTGGCGTCGACGCTGCCAAGAAGCTGGTTAACGTGGATGGAGTTTCGGCATTTGTCGGGGCTCTTTCGAGCGGTGTTTCCATGCCGGTCGCGGAGAGCGTCTCGATACCCAACAAGGTGGTTCAGATCTCACCCTCTTCGACAACGCCCCAGCTTTCCGGATTGGACGACGACGATTACGTCTTTAGAACCGTGCCCGGCGACAAGCTTCAGGGCGTTATCATCGGACAACTAGCCCTGGACCTCGATTACAAGAGCGCTTCGTTTCTTTACGTAAACAACGATTACGGAAAAGGTCTTTCCGACGCTGCCGGGGCCTGGTTCCAGGATCAGGGCGGCGAGGTACTTGCAAAAGTTCCCTATGAAAAGGGCAAGGCTTCCTACCGGGGAGAACTGCAGGAAGCCACGGCGAAAGACCCGGACGTCCTTATTCTCATCGGTTACCCCGAAAACGGAGCAAACATCCTCAGGCAGTCCATTTCCGGCGGTTACATCACCGAATTCATCTTCCCGGACGGCATGAAGGCGCCCGAGTTAATTGATAACGTGGGGGCTCAGTATCTGGAAGGTACTTACGGTACCTCCCCGGGTTCAAAAGATACCCCGTCCGCTGCCACGTTCAAGGAAACCTATACCGAAGAGTACGGCAACACGCCGCCGAAACCGTTTATGACTAACGCTTACGACGCTGCGGCCGTTATTTCTCTCGCCATGCAGAAAGCGGGCAGTACCGACTCGAAGGCCATCCGGGATAACCTCCGGTTTGTCGCCAATCCTCCGGGAGAAAAGGTTTACGCCGGAGTGGAAGGCTTCAAGAAGGCGTTCCAGCTGCTGAAAGAAGGCAAGGATATCAACTACCAGGGTGCCGGAGGTTCGGTGGACTTTAACAAAGACGGTGACGTCGTGTCCCCGATCGAAGTATGGCAGGTCAGGAATGGAGAAATCACTACGGTCCGTATCGAAGAGATAGCGATCAAGGACGGGCGTTTCGTCCCGGCAAAGACTCTCGAAGAATAGGGCTTTAGAAAGGACGAGGCCAAGTTTTATAGCTGCAAAAAAAACGAGGGGTCCTCGAGCTGTTCGAGGACCCCTTTTTATTTTTCTTTCAAGTCCCGCCCGGAAGGAAGCAACCCTTGACTCCAATCATCGGGCGCGGTTTGCTGACTGTCCGGGCGAGTTCGGGCTTACTCGCCGGAACCGCTGCCCAGCTTGGATATTACCTTCTCCCGGCCAAATAGTCCCTGCGGTCGCAGCAGGAGGATGACGTCCAGCAGAATTCCCATGAGCAACATCCGGACGAATCCGGCCTGGCTGGTAATCCCGGAAGGGAGAAAGTCGATCAGGAACTCGCTGCCGATCCAGACCCCCCAGACGACGAAGGCCCCGAGAATTACGCCTTTGTTGCTCCCCGTGCCCCCGAGAAGAATCATCAACCAGACGATGAAGGTAGCCATTAGCGGGGTGAAGGAGCTCGGACTTATGAAGCCCATGTAGTGCGCGTAAAGAGCTCCGGCGGCTCCCATTACCATGGAACCGTAAACGAAGGACTGCATCTTTATGTTCCAGCTGTCCTTACCAGACATCTCGGCCATTTTCTCGTCCTCACGGACGGCGTTTAAAACTCGGCCCCAGGGCGAGCGGACACCCACTTCCGTCATCCTGTAGAAGATAAATAGCAGTATCGCGGCAATACCCAGATATATCCACTCCGACACGTCGGCCCCGACCAGTTTTCGCAGCGGTTGTGGAATTCCTCTTATCCCCCAGACGCCGTTGGTGAGCCACTTCTCGTTTTTTACGATCAACCTGATCGTCTCGGAGATTGCCAGCATCGATATCGCGAAGAAGCCGCCACGCAGCCTCAAGGCGGGAAAGGCAAGAAAATAGGCCAGCAGCCCCGAAAGGAGCATGGCCCCGATCAGTCCGACGATGAAGGGCAGACCAAAGCCCCCGACGTAGTCGGGTGACTGGGAAGTGGTCAAAAGCGCCGAAGTATAAGCACCGACGAAGTAAAACGTACCGATACCGAAGTTCATCAGGCCAGTGAAACCCCATTGCAGGTTAAGCGCCAGCGCGGCGATCCCGTAGGTACTGGCCATTATCAGATAAGATACGAAATAACTTAGCATTTTTTCACTCCCCTGTCCCAAAGATACCCTGTGGTCTAACCAGCAATACTATCACCATCAAGACGAACGCTATAGCCGGTTTGTAGGCGGTCATAAGTACGTCCAGATCCAGGGCGTTGAATAAATTCTGCAGTATCCCGGTGAGCATTTCCTGGGCTACTCCAATTATCATTGCCCCGACCATGGCGCCCCAGAGGTCGCCAACTCCGGCTACTACCACCGCGACGAATATCGGAATCAGAATGTTCCAGCCCATGATCGGACGTAGCTGAACCTCTATTCCGTAAAGCACGCCGGCCGCTGCCGTAAGCGAAACCGCGATAATCCAGGTCCAGTTTACTACCCTTTCCGTGTCTATCCCGGTAACCCGGGCCAGAGTTTCGTTGTCGGAGGCCGCTCTCATGGCCTTGCCGATTTTTGTTCTCTTCAGAAAAAGGTAAACTGAAATAACCAGGAAGAGAGTTATGCCGACGATAAAGAATTCGTCCGGCTTGACCGTGATGCCCAGCGGATACTGCCGGGCCATCTGCAGACCCCCGTAATACTTGGCCTGAGGTCCCCATACCAGGCGGATGATAGAGCGTAAGATGAAGGCGACACCTAGGGAGGAAAGGGCCAGGAACAATTCACTCGCCCCTCGCTCTCGCAGCGGCTTGAATAAGACCTTGTCGAAAAACAGGGCAAAAGCCGCGGTGACGACCATTGCAAAGACTATGCCAAAGATCATCGAGGGCCCGAAAGATAGCCAGGGGAAATTCCCCCAGCTCGGCAGTATTCCGACGAAAAACAGGGCCAGATAGGCGCCGAAGCTAAGCATATCGCCGTGAGCAAAGTTGAAGAAATTCAAGATATCGGCGATCAAGGTAACTCCGATCGCGCCGAGAGTAAAGATGCTACCAAGAATAAGCCCGTTTACAAACAGATCAGCCATCTTTTTTCACCTCAGTTAACCCCCAAAGTAGAGTTCCTGAACTCTATCCGTCTCCAGCAGTTCCTCGGTCTCTCCTGATAGAACCATTTCCCCCGCGGAGAGCAGATAGGCCCTATCCGCCAGACGGAGTGCGTCGATCGTCTGGGCCACCAGGAGCACTGCTACCCCCCTATCGTTGATCTCTTTTACTTTTCCAAGCATCATGTCCACCAGGGACGGTTGCAGGCCGGCCGTCGGTTCGTCCAGGAGCAGTAGCTTCGGCCGAATCAGCATTCCTCGACCGACTGCCACCATCTGTTGCTGGCCGCCGGACATAGTCCCGGCTTTCTGCCCCATCCGTTCTCTGAGCTGGGGAAAAATGGTGCATATTTCGTCTATTCTATCCTCGAAATCCCCCTCCAGGGTAAAAGCACCCATTTCCAGGTTTTCTCTTACCGTCAGGGAGGGAAATATATTGTCATCCTGGGGAACATAACCCATTCCCAATCTAATCGTATCCTCGGGGTCTTCGTTCGTGATGTCTACCTCGTTTAACTCGAGACTCCCGCCGTCGGGGTGGAGGACGCCGGAAATCGTCCGTAAAAGGGTAGTTTTCCCGGCTCCGTTGGGCCCGATAGTCGCTACCAGCTCCCCCTCGTTGATATCAAGGGAGACGCCGTGCAGAACGTCCACTTCCCCGTAACCCGCGGAAATCTCATTTACCTCAAGCAGGGACAAATTGCTTCACCTCCTGTAAATTTAACTTCCAAGGTACGCCTCGACTACCTTTTCGTTATTGCGAACTTCTTCCGGCGAACCCACAGTTAACTTTTCTCCGTCCACCAGTACTATAATCGGGTCACAGAGATCCATGATAATATTCATGTCGTGTTCGACTACCAGAAAAGTTATCCCCTGTTCCTCGCTGATCGCTCTGACGTGGTTGTTGACTTTTGTCTGGAGAGAAGGGGGTACGCCGGATCCCGGTTCGTCGAGCAGGACCATTTCCGGCTCCGCCATCATCATCCGGCCGAGGTCGAGCAACTTCTTTTCTCCGCCGGGCAGGTTCTTTGCCAGGTCGTACTTGCGGTCCTCCATTTCCAGAAAATCAAGGACTTCCAGGGCCGTCTGTTCGTGATCGTTTTCCTGTCGTCTGATCAGGTTGCGGTTGAACCAGGCATTCCAGAGGTTTTCTCCCGTCTGGTTCCGCGGAATCAACATCAGGTTTTCCAGGACGGTCATCTCCTGAATTTCCCTGGTGATCTGGAAGGTCCGAAAAAGGTTCTTTTCAAAGATTTCGTGAGGGGTCAGGTCCGTGATATCCTCGTCTTTGAAGTAAACCCGTCCGGAATCCGGTTCGTGAAAACCGGTAATCAGGTTGAAGAGAGTGGTCTTCCCCGCTCCGTTTGGACCGATCAAACCGGTGATCGTCCCCTCGTCGACGTCAATGGAGCAGTTTTTTACGGCGTGAATACCCCCAAAGCTCTTGTCCAGATTCTCAACCCGTAACACCTTTATCACCTCAAGATTTGAATAAGTAAAATAACACAGAAATTTCTTCGGCTATTATCTGCTTGAGTAAATTTTTAAGCAACTTTAGGCAAAATGACCGAGAAAATCCCCCACCGGAGGATTCGTCGATTTTGCGTTATATTTATGCCAAACGGTCAGGTAAATACCCGATGGTTTTTACGAATACGAATTCTCGTCAGCTCCACGGATCATTTACCGGTCGCTATCGAGCTTGAGCTGACGCGATTTTTCCGTTGCCTCCTCGATGGCCTTGAAAAACGCCACCCGGACGCCTCCTTCCTCCAGCTTCATCACCGCGTCGACGGTGACGCCGGCCGGGGTCGTGACCATGTCCTTCAGCTTGGCCGGGTGTTCGTCCGTTTCCAGGACCATCTTCGCCGCGCCGAGCAGTGATTGGGCCGCCAGCTTTGTCGCCCTGTCCCGCGGGAGTCCGACCCTGACTCCGGCCTCGATCAGCGATTCGATGATCAGATAACCGTAAGCCGGTCCCGAGCCGGAATAGCCGGTTACCGCGTCCATCAGGTCTTCCTCGTCTATGACTTCGACCAGACCCACCGGCTCGAAAAGCTCCTTTGTCAGGTTGAGATCCGACTCAGAAGCGAACTTTCCGGGGACTACGGCGGTGGCACCGGCGTTGACCGTAATCGCAGTATTGGGCATGGTTCGAACGACCGGTATCTCCTGATCTATTTTAGACTCGATGAACTCCGTCGTAATTCCGGCAGCGACCGATACGACCAGCTGGTCCCGACTCAGATGGTATCCAATTTCCTCGAGTACCTTTTCGATCATCTGGGGCTCCACGGCTAGAACGACTATGTCGGCTTCCTCCACGACGCGCCTGTTGTCGGTAGTTGCATCTATGCCGTATTCTTCTTCGACTTTCCGGGCGCTTTCTTCGTGCGACGTGCTACCGATAAGCTGCTCCGAACCGACTATCTCGTTCTTGATAAGCGCTTCGACGAGCGTTCCACCGATGGTCCCGACGCCGATAATTCCAACTTTTACGTCATTCAGGCTATTTACCTGGCTTTCCACTTTTTTATCACCTTTATGTATTCCTTTTTTGGCGCTTCCGGGCTCCCCGAAAAGTCAATATTATTGGCCCCTGGGGAGGTTCTTTAGAATTTTCCTATTAAAACCTGAAAACATGAAATATCTTAACAAAATTCCGCAATTCTGGTAAATTATGTCCAGCTTAAACAAACTGAAACTTATCATAAGTAATTATATCGGCGGATACAAGGGGAACGATCAAAGAATAGCGTGGTCTAAATCAGGACTGAGAACTGAAGAGATCCCTGCCGGGATGAAGGAAGTCGTCCTTTTCCGAAATCTCCTCGCCTTCCCCGTCCTGGTTGAGCATGGAAGCGAACTCCTTCGCGTTTTTGGCGGATTTCCCCTGGAAGTGATTGTTGAACAGGATGACGATGTTCTCGGTGTAATTTTCTAATTCCCTCGTTTTACCGACCCACTCCGCCAGCTCTTCCCGGTTATAGGAATAATCGTAGCGCATGTGAGGTTCCGGCGGGTTCCACCAGTATTTCTTTACCCGTCCGTGAAATCTGATGTACCCTAACTCGGTCGTCGCTTTTTCTACCGGAGGCACCAGACGGGGCAGGCGGGGCATGTCGACACAGACGTAGCCGAGACCATGTTTTTCGAGGAAGTCAAAGGTTTCGTCCTTTATCCAGTACTCGTTACGAAACTCGACGTTTATCGGGAGGTCCGGCATGGAATCCCGGAGGAACTCCAGGTGATCGTAGGCTGATTCGTTCGGCTTGAAAGAATAGGGGAACTGTGCCAGCAGGGTAACAAGCTGACCGCTGTCAACCAGCGGCTGAATCCCCTTTTTGTATTCGTCAATTGCGTCCTTGGCTTTTTCTCGTTCGTGCGTCAATTCCTTCGAGAGCTTGACGACGAACTGGAAGTCGTCCGGAACCTTTTTGAGGATGTTGACGAACATCCCCGGGGACGGCAGACGATAGTAAGTCGAATTTATCTCAGTGATATCGAAAAATTTTCTGTAATGGTCCAGAAAATCCTTCTTGCTCAAATTTTCCGGGTAGACTATCCCCTTCCAATCGTCGTAAGAGTAACCGCTCGTACCGATTTTGAGCATGAAATTCGACCTCCTGCCTCCTCCGACTTTCCCTGACGCCCTCATACCGTTAAGATTAAACAATTGATGTCTCTTTTTCACAAATTATCTTCTAAGGGGGAAATAAGATCAAGCAACTGGAAGTTACGGTCGATAGCGTGGTTTTTCAGAACGAGGACAACGGTTTCCGGGTGATCCGGGCTATAAAATCGGGAGAAAACGAGGAACGAATAACTGCCGTCGGTAAGACTCCCGAAGTCTACGAGGGACAGGATCTGGTCCTTGGGGGCGAGTGGACGGAACACCGGAAGTACGGCCGGCAGTTCCGGATAGAGGAGTGTCGTGTCGATACCCCGACTACGGAAAAAGGGGTCAAGCGATATCTCGCCTCGGACCTGATCAAGGGGATCGGGGAGAAATACGCGGAGAGGATCGTCGACAGGTTCGGCGAAGATACCCTGGAAGTGATAGAGGAGAACCCCGAGGCCCTGCTGAAAGTGAAGGGTGTCGGAGAAAAGAAGCTCGAAACCATCAAGGATAGCTGGGAAAGGCAGCGCCGGATAAAGGACGTTATGGTGTCGCTCAAAGCACACGACATAAGTACCGCTTACGGTTTAAAGATATACGAGGAGTACGGGGCCCAGGCTTCGACAGTGGTCGAAGAGGACCCCTACCGTCTGACCCGCGAGATAGACGGCATCGGGTTTAAGATCGCCGACAGGATTGCGCGGAAGGTCGGCGTGGAAACCGAGGATCCGAAAAGGATCAAAGCCGGGTTGGTCTATACTCTGGAAAAGGCGACCGATAACGGCCACATCTATCTCCCAAGACGGAAGTTGCTCGAACGGGCCCGCGAGATTCTGGAATTGCCGCCGAAGGCCATCGAGAGTCAGCTGGAGCAAATGATCTCCAATGACGCCTTGATTGGCGAGGCGGAGGACGGTGTCGGGTCGGCTGGCCGGATATACCTGCCGTCGCTCTACTATACGGAAGCGGAAGTTGCCGATAACCTGGTCGCCCTGAGCCAGTACGGCGGCGGGGCAAGGATCGGGGACGAAACCAGAATAGAGGAACTGATCGATAGCTACCAGATAGATACCGGTCTCGATTACAACGAGGAACAGCGGGAAGCCATCGTGGCCGCGCTCAGGGACAAAGTGACAGTAATTACCGGCGGACCGGGAACCGGAAAGACGACGATTATTACCGGAGTTATCGAGCTGATGGACGAGCTGGGCTGGGAGTTCGTTCTGGCCGCTCCGACGGGGAGAGCCGCGAAACGGCTGGAGGAAACAACCGGAAGGGAAGCAAAGACGATTCACAGGACCCTGGGCTACAAACCGCCGGGAGAGTTCGAATACAATAGCGAGAACAAGCTCTCGACGGACGCGATAATCGTCGACGAACTGAGCATGGTCGACCTGTGGCTGATCGATCATCTAATCCAGGCCACCCCGGAAGGGACGAACCTGGTTCTGGTGGGCGATGCGGACCAGTTGCCTTCCGTGGGGCCGGGCGACGTGATGAAGGATATAATGGATTCGGGGACGGTCGGGGTCCAGGAACTGGACAGGATTTACAGACAGTCCCGGCAGAGCGACATAGTGACCAACGCTCACCGGATCAATGAGGGCGAATTTCCGGTCATCCACGAGGGTGATACCGACTTCCTTTTCTACAGGGAGGACGAACCCGGGCGGGTTGCGGACAAGATTCTCCACCTGGCTTCCGAAAAGATTCCCCGGGACTGGGGACTCAATCCAAAGGAGGAAGTCCAGGTCCTGTCGCCGATGTACGACGGGGCTGCCGGAGTGGACCGACTTAACGAGTTGCTTCAGGACGAACTGAACCCCGGGGAGGATCTGGATTTCGCGCCGAAGAACTTCCGGCTGGGAGATAAGGTGATGCAGACGAGGAATGACTACGAAAAAGGCGTTTACAACGGGGATATTGGCGAAATAGTTGCTGCGGATAAGTCGCTGGATCAACTGGAAGTTCAGTACCCCGAATACGGCGTTATCTCCTACGAGAAGGACGATATCAAGGCACTTGAACTGGCGTACGCCATTACGATTCACAAGAGTCAGGGAAGCGAGTACAAGGCGGTCATCATTCCCCTGGTAAATCAGCATTACGTGATGCTGAAGAGAAATCTCATTTACACTGCGGTGACGCGCTCCCGCGAACTCGTTTTCCTGGTCGGCAGCAGACGGGCGCTGGGAATCGCCATTAACAACGATCAGGAGTCGCGCCGCCATACCACGCTGGCAAAGAGGTTGAAGGAGAAATCAGGGTAGCAGCCAGGGCCGGAGCTATGAGCTTCGGACTTCTCCTTCATCTGGTGGACTTTCGAAAACCTGAGGCAGAGGTGTTGAGCTCGATGAACCCGGAAGACGTTGCCGGACGAGAACCGGAAAGAACAGTCGGAAATTTGCTGAGAGACCGTTCGCTGAGCCTTGCCGTAGCGGAGTCCTGTACCGGCGGTCTGCTGGCCCACAGGATTACGAACATTCCCGGTTCTTCTGATTACTTCGACAGAGGGGTCGTTTCCTATTCGAATCGGTCCAAGAGGGAGCTACTCGGGGTAAGCGAGAGGGCACTTGCTGATCATGGTGCAGTAAGCGAAGAAGTCGCGCTCGAGATGGCCGAAGGAATCAGAGAGAAGTCCGGGGCCGACGTCGGAATTTCTACCACCGGGATAGCCGGACCGGGCGGGGGGACGGACGAAAAGCCCGTCGGACTCGTATATATCGGCCTCGCCACGTCCGGGGCTAGCCTGGCTAAAAGGTTCAACTTTTCCGGGGACAGGCTGGAAAACAAGTGGGACGCGGCGTCAGAAGGGCTAAATCTCTTGCTGGAGAGCCTGGCTTCCAGGAGCTAAGCTGACTCTAAACTCTACCTTGAGGCTCTATCCGGTTACTAAAAATATGATCGTAGCTGCCCCGATCAACCCGAGAAAAGCGTATGTGCTGGGGGTAAACGGATAGGAGGATGTCCCCCCTTTTGCCGTGGTAATTCGCGAAAATTTTTCCGGACAGATAGTTCCCGACCGGGGAAGGATCTCGTTCTGGTATCCCTTTACTTCACCGTAAAAACCTTTCATCGGTCCGCTGAAGCCGCACTCCTTGCTGGTAACCGCGACGTTTTTGTTTTCGTTGTAAGTTATTCGGTTCTCCTTCAGGTCCGCCTGGGCCGAGTTGCTGAGGAGGATTCCGCCGCCCTTGTTGTTGCTTATCTGGGTGGAGGTCGCGTTCAGCCGGGAAAAGTCTTTCAGCTCGACACCGGGGGCCGAGTTATTCGATACGTCGCTTTCCAGGAGGTTAACTTTCGCCGAATTGCGGGCAATAACGGAATTGTTTCTGCAGCCCGTAACCTCGGTTTCGATGATATTGAGTTCGGAACTGTCTTCCGCGACCAGGCCGACCCGGGTCGAAGAGACGCTGCTGCCGAATACTGTTACTCTGGAATTGTGTCTCGCGACTATCCCCCGCTTCAGGCCGTTTAGCTCCACCCCCCGGAATTTCAGGTAGGAAGAGTTTTCAACCAGAACTCCCAGCTGGCCGCGGCCGAGGCGACTGTTGGCAACGGTTAAACTGGCATCGCCCGTCAGCCTGATTCCGGTATCCCCCGAAGCATCTCCCGGGTTCACCGTGAGGTTTTTCAGCTCAACGGTCACCGGCGATGGCCCGACCACGATGGCCGGGGAGTTGTTTTCAAGGGATTCCAGGTCGACCCAGCGGGAGTTAGTCCCCACTATCGTTAAGTCCTTGTCTATCCTCAGGCCTTCCGTGTAACGGCCGTTCTGTACCTTGATGGTATCGCCGGAGCCAGCAGTCTTGATGGCGCGGGCGACCGAGTCGAATTCGCAGCCGATTTTACAGACCTGGATCGTTTCTCCGGCCCCGGTAAAGCCAAGGAGAAAAATTGCCACCAGGCTCACTACTGAGATCGTTTCGAGAAACCGGACGTACTTTCTCACAGCTACCTCCGAGGGATTTGTTATAGTATAATCAAAAATATTGAATAAGCCAAATTGAGCTTACGACTTTTGTCGATTATCACGGCCTTTTTTATCTTTTGGGCCAATGGGGCAAAACCTTATTGACATTTCAGGGGTTTCCCGCTTCTGGCCGATAACCGGACAGGTTTACCAACCGGGCGAGCGGAGAAGAACGACATGCTTGAATGGCAGGTATTAGCAGCCCGAGCCCCCGCGCTCGGGCGGGTTGTGTGTCGGAGAAATTAGGTCTCCCGTTACACCAACCGAGTGAGCAGAGGCGCTCACTCTGCTATTTCCTAAATTTTGCCGAAAAACGGTGGGGAAAATAATTGATTTTCCGGAGCAAGAGTTAAAAGGTCGGTAATTCTTCGATCTCCGGACCCAGAAGGGAATACTTCAGATCCTCCCGGTTTAGCAACCTGTTGGCCACCCGCTGGATCTCTTCTGACGAGACTCCTTCAATCTTTTCGACCATTTGATCGACCGAGAGAAAGTCGTCTTCGTGCAGCGCGGTTACGCCCAGCCGCCCCATCAGGGCCCGATTGTTTTCCAGGCCCAGCACGAGGTTTCCCTTGACTTTTTTCTTCGCCAGTTCGAGTTCCTCGGAAGATACCGGTTGATTCCTCAACCTGTCGAATTCCGCGAGCACCAGCTCGAAGAACTGCGACAGGTTCTCCGGCGCCATTGCGCCGTATACGAAAAATAAACCGGTGTCGGAATAGTACTGGGTACTGCTGGTGACGTGGTAGGCAAGCCCTCTTTCCTTCCGGATCTCTCTGAATAGCCGGGAACTCATGCCCTGGCCGAGTACTATGTTGAGCATTTCCAGAGGAAACCGGTCTTCGTCGCGTTTTGCCAGCCCCTCCGTCCCGATTGCGCAGTGCAACTGGTTTACATCCCGCCAGTCCTCCCTGTGACGGAGACCGGTTTTATTACCGTTCCCGGAACTCCGCCGACGAAAAGCGCCGGCTTCTGCACTCGAGGGAGAAACTCCGGCAAGAGAGCTTTCGACCGTGTCGCGGAACTCCTCGAAGGACAAGTTTCCGGCCGCGGTCAGGATCATTCCGTCCGTGTCCCGCATTTCCCGAAAACGATCAACCGTATCTTCTCTGGTCAGCTCGGAAAGAGAACCTTCCGTCCCCCGAACCGGCAACGAAAGCCCCGATTCTTCCCCCCAGACTATACTCTCCAGCAGTCTGATCGTCTCGGATTTGTGGTCGTCGTGGGACGACCTGATTTCCTCGAGGACGACGTCTTTTTCCAGGCCGAAGTCTTCCTCCCGGAAGAGTGGGTTTAGCGCCAGGTCAGTTAGAATATCCACCCCTTCGGATAGGGATTCCGGCAGGATTCTCAGGGAGAGTAAAAGGAATTCGTGGCTGGTACTGCCGTTGATGTAACCGCCCAGTCTGTCGACGTCGCTGGTGATTTGGTAGGCGGATCTGTTTTCCGTGCCCCGGAAAAGCAGGTGTTCGATCAAGTGAGTTACGCCGCTAATTTCGGGTCGTTCGTCCCGGCTCCCGGAATTAAACCACAATCCAAGCGAAATCGACTTGGATTGTGGTTCTTCCTGTCCAATTACCTGCGGTCCGTCAGCCAGGTTATCGCGGTAGCAGCCGGGGAATAGTTCCATTCTATCCCTTCCCTACTGGATAAGTCTGAACTGATACCTGTCCTGGTCGTCGATGTTGATTAGTTCGACTTTAACGCTATCACCCGGTTCCACGACGTCCTGAACGTTCTTTACGTAATCGCGGGATAGTTCGGAGATATGGATCAGTCCGGTTTCGCCGCTGCTGGTCTCGACGAAGGCGCCGAAGTCCGCTGTCTTCGTTATTTCGGCCTCAGTTACGTCGCCGACTTCCAGTTTCTCGTCTTCGGAATTCGGAATTCGTTTCAGGTCCAGCCTTCCCTGATCGTCGTGGCCGATAACTTTGACGTTCATCTCGTCCCCGACCTCAGTGATGTCCTGAACTTTATCTACGTAGCCATCCGCCAGTTTTGAAATATGGACCAGACCTTCCGACTTGTTCGGAAGCTGGACGAAGGCGCCGAAGTCCTCCACGCGAACTACTTCACCGACGAACTCCTCTCCCGGTTCCACTTCCCGGGTCATGTCCTCGATGATCTGTTTTGCCTCTTCGACCTTCTCCCGGTCTACGCCGGATAGTTTTATCGTTCCGTCGTCGTCTATGTCAATTTCCGTTTCGGTTTCTTCCGTCAGGTCTCTGATCGTTCGTCCGCCCGGTCCGATAACGGTCCCGATTTCGTCCTCGTCTATCTGGAATACCTTCATTACCGGGGCGTGCTTGGAAACCTCTCCACGCGGTTCGGAGATGACGGCATCCATCTTCTCCAGGACTTCCAGCCTGGCATCGTGGGCTCGTTCCATCGCCTCCCGCATTATCTCTTCCGAGATTCCGCCGACTTTGACGTCGAGCTGGAAGGCCGTGAGACCGTCCCTGGTGCCCGTGACCTTGAAGTCCATGTCGCCGAAGTGGTCTTCCAGGCCCATGATATCGGTCAGGATTTTATGTTCTCCTGCCTCTTCCATTAGACCTATGCCTATCCCGGCTACCGGTTTCTTGATCGGAACGCCGGAATCCATAAGTGCGAGCGAACCACTGCAAACGGTCGCCATCGAGGAGGAGCCGTTGGATTCCAGTATTTCTGAGACGACTCTGATGATGTAAGGGAATTCCTCTTCGTCAGGCAGTACCGGGCTCAGGGCGGTTTCGGCCAGGTGGCCGTGACCCTTTTCCCTTCTTCCGGGAGAACCCATGTATCCGGCCTCGCCGACGCAGTAGGGCGGGAAGTTGTAGTGGAGCATGAATCGTTTGCTTCCTTCCGCGACCATTCCGTCTATTCGCTGTTCGTCCTGCTTGGTCGTACCCAGGGTGGCGGTGCCGAGGCTCTGAGTTTCGCCTCGCGTGAAGAGACTCGAGCCGTGGGCTCGATCGAGCAACCCGACCTCGACGTTAATCGGTCTTATTTCGTCGATTTCCCTGCCGTCGATCCGGATTCCTTCTTTTACGGTTCTTTCGCGGACGAACTTCTTGTACGCGTCGTCCACGGCGTCTTCGATCTTATTGACTGCTTCTTCTGCCGGTTCCTCCTCTTCGAGCAGCTCCTCCGTGACGCTTTCCTTGATTTCTTCGATTTTCTCTTCCCGTTCCTGTTTATCTTTGATCCCGACCAGCTCCGGCAGGCGATCTTCAGCAAGTTCGGTCGCCTTTTCTTCCATTTCGTCTTTTTCCTTTAACTCGCCAGCTTTTTCGGGTTCCTGCCGGTCCGCGAAATCGAGCTGATAGTCGACGAGTTTCTTTATCCTCTCGTGGGCGAAGTTGACTGCTTCGATTACGTCTTCCTCCGGAACCTCTTCCATGCCGCCTTCTACCATAGTCACGGCGTCACTGGTTCCGGCGACCGTAATTTCCATGTCGCTTTCCTCGGTTTCTTCGGCAGTCGGGTTCAGGATGAATTCTCCGTCGACCCTCCCGATTTCAACGCCGGCGATCGGCCCCTGAAAGGGCAGATCCGATATCGTCAAAGCGGCGGAAGCACCGATCATCCCGGCTATGCCGGGTGAAGTATCCTCGCTGGCCGAAAGAACGGTCACCACTATGTGGAGTTCGTCCATGTAGTCGTCCGGGAACAACGGTCTGATTGGCCTGTCTATCATCCTTGCGTTCAAGACGGCTTTGTCCGAAGGTCTACCTTCCCGTTTGATGAAACCGCCAGGGATCTTTCCCCCTGCATAAAACTTTTCCTCGTAATCGACCCGGAGGGGGAAGTATGGTTTGTCGCTTTCCCCTCCGGAAGTAGCCGTAACCAGCACCTTTGTATCCCCAATACTGCATACAACTGAACCGTTGGCCTGTCGGGCCATTTTTCCGGTTTCCAGGTTAAATTTGCTATTGTCTATCTCTGTTTCAAGCTGCTTATACATTTTTACACCTCTAAAAACTATTTGCTTATGTTAGCGGTTATTACGCTTGATAAACTATTTAACATATTTACTCTTGAGTACTCTCTCTCATCCTGATATTTAGTTCATCTTTCAACTTTTTGTACATTTCTTCGTCCTCTTTTTCCAAATATTCCAGAAAACTTTTACGCTTCCCCACCATCTGCAGCAATCCCCGTCGGGAGTGGTGGTCCGAAGGGTGTTCTTTCAGATGTTCGGTTAACTTATTGATTTTCTTCGTCAAAATTGCTATCTGCACCTGGGCCGAGCCCGTGTCTTCCGAATGCTTGCCGTATTTCTCGATTAACTCCTGTCTTTCCTCTTTCGTTATTGACATCGTATTATCACTCCTATCCCCTGACCCCCAGGGAGTATTCTCCGGGAGCCGGTTGTTTTATTTGTGGTTTTTTCTAATTTTTTCGTACTTCTTGCCGATCTCCTGAACCTTACTCTTAACCTTTTCTTCGTCTATCGTTTCCAGCTTTCCGTCTTCCATCAGAATATTTCCGTCCACCATAACCATCTCTACGTCGCTGTTTTTGCCGGAATAGACCAAATTTGAAACCGTCCGGTATTCGGGTATCCAGTGGGCCGAACTCCGTTCCAACCCGATCAGGTCCGCCCTGTTTCCTTCCGCAATTTTGCCAGTTGTCGAGAGGCCAAACTGGTCTATCTCCTTTCCAGTTGCGAAATTCAAAGTTTCCTCGGCGGCCAGGGCAGTTGGGTCGTTCGACTCCAGCTTGGCCAGGAAAGAAGCCTGGCGCATCTCCCCGAACATATCCAGGTCGTTGTTGGTTCCCGGGCCGTCAGTTCCAAGCGTTATTTTGGCCCCGTGATTTGCCAGTTCCTCTATTGGGGCCGCACCGGAAGCGAGCTTCATGTTTGAACTCGGGTTGTGGGCGACGGTGACGTCGTTATCCGCCAGCAGTTCCATGTCCGTCTCGTCCAGGTGGACGCAGTGCGCCGCCAGGACCTCGTTCGCAAAAATTCCCAGATCTTTCAGCCGCTCTACCGGAGAACAGCCGAACTCTTCGTAGGAGCCATCGACTTCTTTTTTGGTCTCGGAGATATGCGTGTGGATGGGTAGATTTTCCCTGTCCGCGATTCTGGCCACTTCTCTCAAAACTTCGTCCCCGCAGGTATAAGGAGCATGAGGGCTAAGGGCGACCCTGATTCTGCCCCCGGCTCCGCCGTCCCATTCCTCCGCCAGCTCTAGCGCAGTATCTAATTCCGCCTGACCCGCTTGGTCCAGCTCGTCGGCGATAAGCCCGTAGGAAATAAGCCCCCTGATCCCGCTTTTCTCAATTGCTCTGGCCGTCTGGTCCATGTGAAAATACATGTCCGCCAGGCTGGTAACCCCGGAACGGATTGATTCTATCAGAGCCAGGAGCGATCCCCAGTAAACTTCTTCTTCCGTCAGGTTCTCTTCCGCGGGCCAGATCCAGTCCTGGAGCCATCTGTCCAGCTCCATGTCGTCGGCGTAACCACGGAAAAGCGTCATGCCCAGATGGGTATGGGCGTTGAGAAAACCGGGCAGCAATAGCTTCCCGTGGCCGTCCACCGTCCTGTCGGCGGAAATGCGGCTTTCATGGTGGCTATCCGTAATTATCTCCTGGATTATTCCGTCCTCGATCAACAACGCTCCGTCTTCCACGGGGTTGGAGGCTACGGGTGTTAAAATATCAAAATTTCTTAGAAGAGTTTTCATAAAATATTGGAGGGATTTACAGAGATATTTCCCTTCCTTTACATTACCTTTAACATAAATTCTAACATAAATTCGGCTTAATTAAACTATCTTAAAATTATTATACGCCAAAACTAGATTAACTGCAATTGGGTTTTCCCGGCGTTAGCTAGTTTATGCTTTCCTGGTCGCGTTCTTTGACCGTGAAAGTTGACTTAATGGTTTCTGCTCCCCCGGTTTTCCGGAGCTTGCATTGCGGGACCGGGACTGTCCGTCAACGGCAGGTTATGGGAAATATGGGATCCCGCACCCCGTCATAATAAAGGTAAAGTTAGAGATAACCGAGACTTTCCATTCTCTCTTCAATTTCCTTGTTTCTTTCGGCTTCCGCGGCTTCCTTGTAGAAGCCTTCCGGCCGGGAAAATTTCGGTTCGCCTGGCGATATCTCTCCGATAACTTGCCCGTCCATCTGCTCCGGTATTTCGTGGGAGCCCAGGTTGAGCACCGTCGGAGCCAGATCCATGATCGAAGCGTCCCTCTGCTTGTTTTCGATCCCCTTGCCGTATGCCATGAGAATTCCGTCCCGCCTGTGGTGGCCCGGATGGAGCTTGCCGCTGAAAACGCTGGAATTGAAAAACATGATAGCTCCGTAACCGACCATTGCCCCCTGACAGTGTTTACCTTCCAGCGGGTTGAAAAGGATGTCGGGAGCGCCGTCCAGATAGGGGCCGGAATACAGTTCTTCCTTCGGCTTGACCCACTCGGCCATTTTCTTTCCGGTCTCCGGCACCTTAATTCGGGCCAGTTTTTCCATTATTTCTTCCCGGATTTTATCGTAACTCTCTTCTCTTACAGGACCTGACTGCTCTCGCCCCGAGAGGTTCAGTCTGATATGACCGATGTGCGAGCGGGAGTAGGCAGCCGTTCTGTTCCAGTCCACGTCCCTGGCCGAAAGGAAGAGGGCGTTTAGAGCGTCGTTTGTCGAAAGCCCGGTTATCGGATTGTCGACGATGCCCAGCTTCTTCGCCATCGGGTAGATTATTTCTCCGATCGGCTGCGTGTTCTGCTCGGTGAAGCCCAGCCGGGCCAGCTGCTTCTTCAACCTGGTACCGGGATTTCTATTTAGCTCTAGGTAGCCTTCGCTTTCCAACCAGGTATTGATGTTAAAAGTTCTCTCCAGGGGCCCGAAGCCGTGATCGGAGAGAACCAGGAATACCGAATCGTCCGGCGCCATTTCCATTAGCTTGCCGATTTCCCTGTCAACTTCCTTGAAAACGTCGATGCGGGGATCCCAGTCCTCCGTGACCTCGTCCCAGAGAAAATGCTGGACCTGGTCGGTTGCAAAAAAATGGACCATCATGACTTCGTCCCCTTCTCCGGCAAGATGGTTCTTGTAGAGATACCTGGTTGCTTCTCCTCTGTCCCTTACGGCCTTCCGCAACTCCCGGATCCAGTTCTCCGGGTCCTTTCCCTTCATGAACGGTTCCGGCAGAAATTTGTAGTCCGGTACGGCTTCGAATAGTTCTCCAATCAGATCCTCCGGAAAAGATCTTTTGTCCGCGGAAGAAGGGGTCAAAAAACCGGGAACGACGAAGCCGTTGACCTCTTCCGGGGGATAAGTTACAGGTACGGAAAGAAGACCGACCTTTCCCCCTTCCCGGCTTAGCTGGTTCCAGATAGTTCTCGTTTTTATCGTGTTTCTGTTTATAACCGTTCCCCGGTAGGATTTTGTCAGGTCAAGCCACGTGTAAATTCCGTGCTTGCCGGGATTTACGCCTGTGTGAAATGATGACCAGGCCGGCCCCGTCAGCGGTGGAAACGTGCTCTCCAGTTTACCCGATAAGCCCTGGTCTCTAATTTTACGTAAATTTTCCAGGTGTCCTTCATCTATCCACTTGTTGATTAAGTTCGGGCTGGCTCCGTCTAAAGCTATCAGAAACGTGCTCATTATTCCTCCTGATCAAAGTTCTTAATCATGTGAGCCTTTCCAGTTCATGGATTGAGTTGATTTATCTTTAACAGTCCTTAAGCGTGATTTTTCATTATTTTACCTTTCAAATTCGAATCCTGGCAACAGTTCCCGTAGTCCCCGCTTAGAGGTAAC
>CAZENJ010000015.1:0-18476 GCA_964513485.1 uncultured Thermotogae bacterium
TGAGAATAAGACCTCCCCGGCCAACCCACAATATTGCCACTTACTAATTTGAAATAGGGGGGGAACTATAATAGACTGATTTAAATATAGATACTAAAACCATGGCAGAAGAAAATTCTCCCTTAATTAGATTTCAGTCCGTAGTAAAGAAATTTCCCGGAGTGGTAGCCAACGACAGAGTTTCGTTTACTGTTGAGGGAGGGACGATCCATTCCCTGCTCGGCGAAAACGGGGCCGGTAAAACAACCCTGATGAACATTCTTTACGGCCTTTACCAGCAGGAAGAGGGCTCCATCTACCTCCGCGGGGAAGAATTCAAAATTGATTCACCGACCAGGGCGATAGAACTGGGAATCGGCATGGTACATCAGCATTTCAAACTGGTGGAAAACCATACTGTCGCCGAAAACATTGCAATGGGCCTATCCTCCGCCAGCACGATCAGACCAACAAGAACAATCAAGCGGAAACTGCTGGAACTTGCCGGTCAGTACGGCCTGGAGGTCGATCCCGACGCCAAAATCTGGCAACTCTCGGCCGGGGAAAAGCAAAGAGTCGAAATCCTGCGGGCCCTGTACAGAGGAGCGGATATTCTAATTCTGGACGAACCGACGTCAGTGCTCACCCCCGGAGAAACGGACAGGCTATTCGAAGTCCTGGAAGATATGAAGTCGGAGGGCAGGACGATCATCTTCATCACCCACAAGCTGGACGAGGTGATGGAGATCAGCGACGTGGTCACCGTACTGAGAGAGGGAAGGGTCGTCGATACGATAGAAACCCGATCAACCGACAAGACCGAACTATCCCGAAAAATGGTCGGGCGAGAAGTCCTCTTCGATCTGGAAAAATCATCAAGGGAAAGAGGGCCGAAGATTCTGGAGGTAGAGGGACTGAACGCGCAAAACGACAAACGGGTCCAGGCTATCAGGAATTTGTCCTTTTCCGTCCACGAGGGAGAAATTCTCGGCATAGCCGGCGTCGCCGGGAACGGCCAGAGAGAGCTCGCGGAGGTCCTCACGGGATTGAGAAATGCCACGTCGGGAAAGATCTATATTGATGGCGAAGACGTGACCAATAGTTCTCCCCGAACCATAACTGACAGAGAAGTCGCTCATATACCGGAGGACCGGATGAAGCAGGGGATAGTCGGCAACCTCTCGCTCAAGGACAACGTGATCCTCAAGGCTTACCGATCGAAGCCTTTTTCCAGAGGAATACTGATCAATTCAAATCTCGTCCAGGAACACGCCGAAAAAGTGATCGAAGATTTTGATATCAAGGTTCCCGGACCGGATACCCCGGCAAACCTGCTTTCCGGCGGTAACATTCAGAGATTGATCCTGGGCCGCGAGGTCTCCTCCAACCCGAGGTTAATCATTGCTTCCCACCCCACTTACGGGCTCGACGTTGCGGCCGCAGAACAGATCAGACAGCTTCTACTGGAACAGCGAGAGACCGGAGTCGGAGTCTTGCTTATCTCGGAGAACCTAACGGAGGTAACATCCATCAGCGATAGAATTGCGGTGCTCTTCGAAGGTGAGATGATGGGGACCGTGGAAAGCCAGGAGGTCGAGCGGGAGGAACTGGGTATGATGATGGCCGGCACGCCCCTCGAAGATCTGGAGCGAAGGAAGGGAGCCGATCAGGGGCAAAAATGAAAGATAGACTGCCTTTTGAGATCTCGAAAAGAAAGAATCCTTCTGGCTTGGCCGTAATAACTGTTTCCTTTCTCGCTTTGCTCGGCGCCTTCATCGTGGCAAGCATAGTATTCTGGGCCTACGGGGCAAACCCGATCCAGGCGTACAAAGCCCTGTTCAGCGGAGCCTTCGGTGGGCTCTACGAAATATCCGAAACGGTGAGGCGAGCCACGCCGCTCCTGCTGGCCGGAATCGGCCTCGTAATCGCCTTTAAAGCAAAGTTCTGGAATATCGGCGCCGAGGGACAATTACTTCTCGGCGCAATTGCGGCAAGCTGGGTCGCGTTATTCAGCCCAGTACCGAGACCGCTAATGATTCCGGCGATGTTTTTCTTTGGTTTTCTGGCCGGAGCAGCCTGGGGGCTAATTCCGGCTTTTCTCAAGAGCAAACTGGGGATCAACGACGTCATCACTACCCTGATGATGAACTACATCGCGATAAACCTGGTTCTCTTCCTGGTTCAGGGACCCTGGAAGGGCGAACAACAGTGGGGCTTCCCATATACGGACAAGTTTCCCGATTCCGCTCAGCTGCCAACTATTGGCAATACCAACGTACACTGGATCACAGTGCTCATCGGAGTTATCGCGGCTTTCGCCGTATACTTTATTATTAACAGGACGACCCCGGGTTTTGAAATAAAAGTTCTCGGTAGCAATCCCTCCGCCGGTCGGTTCGCGGGGATGAGTTACGTGAAGACGACCCTGTTTGTCATGACGATTTCCGGCGGTCTGGCCGGAATGGCCGGGGTTGGAGAGGTAGCGGGTATCCACCATATGCTGCGAAACCCGAGTGAACTCTCCCTCGGTTACGGTTACACGGCGATCATCGTCGCCTGGCTGGCCCGAAAAAACCCGATCGCGGTAATCCTCACTTCGCTCTTCTTCGGCGCCATCTTCGCCGGCGGCGACGCGTTAAAGGTCTCGCTCGGTCTACCTTTCCAGATCACCGACGTCTTCAACGGGTTAATTCTCTTCTTTTTGATTGGAAGTGAGTTGCTGATGAGTTATAAAATAGAATGGAGGCAAAGCTGATGATAGAAGAATGGGTCGTCGGGACTCTCAGCAGAACGCTTGCTTACGGAACTCCCCTGTTGCTGGCAACCCTGGGGGAGATTTATTCCGAGCGATCCGGAGTACTAAACCTCGGGGTAGAAGGGATGATGATCCTCGGGGCCGTCAGCGCCTTCGCCACTGCTTTCATTACCGGCAATCCCTGGCTCGGCATGCTCGTCGCCGGTCTGGCCGGAGGTCTCGCTTCCTTAGTCCACGGATTCGTAAGTATCACTTTAAGGGCAAATCAGGTAGTCTCGGGTTTAGCTTTAACCATGCTCGGCCTGGGGCTTTCCGGGCTATTCGGCAAGGGGTTCGAAGGTAAACCGCTCGATTCGACGATTACCAACGTCACCGTGCCGGTTCTCAAAGATATACCCTACCTTGGCGATATTTTATTCGTGGATCAGAGTCCGATAGTCTATATAGCGATCGCCCTGACGCCGATAATGTCGTTTATCCTTTTCCACACGTCGCTGGGGATTACGATTCGGTCAGTCGGAGAGAATCCTTCCGCGGCCGATTCCAGCGGAATAAACGTCTGGCTCGTGCGCTACCTTTGCGTACTCGCGGGAGGTATTTTATCCGGATTTGCCGGGGGATACCTGTCGATAGCTTATCGACCCGCATGGACTCAGGGGATGACTTCCGGAATGGGCTGGCTGGTAATTGCGCTGACGATTTTTGCTTCCTGGAATCCATCCCGTGGGCTGCTGGGTGCCTTCTTCTTCGGCGCCCTGATGCATTTATCGTTCCGGCTCCAGCCCTGGGTTGCGCCCGAATTATTAAAAATGATGCCCTACGGGTCGGCGATACTTGCACTCGTAATTATCTCGCTGGGTACTTTGAAAAAGAGCATGGGGGCTCCCAATGCCCTGCAACAACCTTACGTAAGAGGTGAAAAATGATAACTTGGCTTTCGGGGGTGATACTGGAAAAAGCGGATAATTTTATTTACTGAAGAATTTTCTCTTTAAGAGCTGGTAGTTTTTCCTATTTTAAGAGTTTCAAGGAGGTTATAATGCTAGACAAAAAGTTGCATAGTGCAGTTTCTTTAGTGGTTATAGTCGGTCTCCTTCTGGTCGGTTTTGCCGGAATCGCGGCTGGGCAGGAAGGGGACAAGTTAAAAGCGGGTTTTATCTACGTCGGTCCCGTAGGAGATTACGGTTATTCCAAAGGTCATGACGTGGGAAGAGAGTACGTCGAGGATATCTTTCCCTGGCTGGAAACTTTTTACGTAGAAAACGTCGCCCCTTCCGATGTCGAATCGACGATCGATCAATTCGTTAACAACAGGGACGCGGATGTAGTATTTACCACCAGTTTCGGCCACATGAACCCGACAATTAGTGCTGCGGAGAAGTACGAGGATACCATTTTCTTCCATTGCTCGGGCTACAAAAGAGCAAAGAACGTCGGGACGTACTTTTCGGGTCTTTACCAGACCTATTACCTCAGCGGTCTGATGGCCGGTGCGCTCACCGAGACCGACAAACTCGGTTACGTCGGAGCTTTTCCGACGCCGGAGGTCAAACGCCACATAAACGCGTTTGCAATAGGAATACACGAGGTTAACCCCGACGCCACCCTCCATGTACGCTGGTTGAACGCCTGGGTGGATCCAAGCGGGGCAAAGGAAGCGACTCAGGCCCTGATAGAAGAAGGGGTCGACGGATTTGCCTTTACGGAAGACACGCCCACGGTCTTACAGACTGCCCAGGAAAACGGCGCCTTCTCCTTCAGCCACTACAACCCGATGTACAGGTTCGCCGAAGACGCAGCGGTTAGCGGTCAGATATCCAACTGGGGAGTAATTTACGCAGATATTCTCTGGAAAGTTTACTACGGCGTCTACACTTCCGA
Source organism: uncultured Thermotogae bacterium (assembly GCA_964513485.1). Lineage (GTDB taxonomy): Bacteria > Bipolaricaulota > Bipolaricaulia > M55B111 > M55B111 > JAGXLP01. The sequence goes on from CAZENJ010000015.1 coordinate 4,616, forward strand.
AAACCTGGAAAACGTCGATTACTGGTGGCTGCTGAAAGAAAGGGCCGCAGTTCTCGGCGCCAAACGGGGAATGCCGATTAACCCGAAATACGTCGACGAGCTGAAGTCGACGACAGTCAAGGACCCGATCCTGGGAGAGATAAGCGTCTACGATCTGATTATGAAGCGAAGGGACCAGATGAAGGCGGACCGGGTTACGTTTGATCCGTTTACCGGACCGATGGAGGACAGACAGGGAATTCAGAGGTTAAAGGACGGAGAATGGGCAACGCACGACGAACTCTGGCAGATTCAGTGGGCTTTCCCGAACGTAAAAGGACCCTGGCCCGACGAACCTGAAGCCTAAGGGACAGTTAATGCTCAATTCAGTCCAAGAATATCACTATCCCGGCTCTCTCGAAGAAGCCTCGGAGCTTCACGATCGGGAGGGCCGGTCGTTTTTTATCGCCGGGGGTACGGCTCTGGCTTTATCCGATTCCAGCCGACCGGTTGAACTTATCGACATCAGTCGGCTGGAACTGGATGAACTCAGGGTAGAAGAAAATTGCAACCGGATAAGGATCGGCGCCACTACAAGGATTCAGGATATAGTGGAAGACGAAAGGGTTAACTCCTTCCTCGGCGGTTTTATTTCGGATAGCTTGGAGGAGATCGGTAGTTACCCGATTCGCAACGCCGGTACACTCGGCGGCTCCCTCGTTCGTCCCTTTCCCTGGTCGGACGTAATTCCTATACTAGCCGTCCTGGATGCGGATATTTCATACTACCACGAAGGAGACACCACGAGCCGGAGCTTGGCAAAACTGTACGAATCGGAATTCCGACCGACCCTGAACGACTCGATTATCACGGGGATAGAAATAGATCTGTCCGGAGAAGGCGAAACGGCTGCAACTTTCAGCAAGTTCAACAGATCGGAATTCGACGTAGCCGCACTGAACCTGGCGTGCCGGTTGACGCTGGACGGCCAAAAAATCAGCCGGGCGAGACTAGCCGTAGGGGCGAGGCCGATGACCGGGCAAAGGGTCGAAGAGGTCGAAGAAGCCATGGCAGGAGAGAAGCTAACAGGCGAAACGGCTGCAAAAATTGGCGAGTTCGCGGGGGCAAAAACACCGGTCAGGGGAGACAATAAAATAAGCGGCGAGTACCGCAAAACGCTTGTAGAAAAAATGACTGAAGACGCTATTAGAAAAATTCGAAACGAGGTTGCAAATGAAAATTAGTTTAACGATAAATGGCGTTAAGAAACACTACGAAGTAGAGCCGGGAGAAATATTGCTCGACCTCTTGAGGAGGAAGGGTTACAAAAGCGTCAAAGAAGGTTGTAAGACCGGGGACTGTGGTGCCTGTATGGTTCTTGTGGACGGACGCGCAATGACTTCCTGCACCCTGTTCGCGGCCCAGGTTGACGGGCGAGAGGTAACGACCATCGAGGGGCTGGACGATAAACTTTCCGAAGAACTCAAGGATTCATTTCTGGAGGCCGGAGCGGTACAGTGCGGTTTCTGTATACCCGGCGTCTTAATTAGCGCTTACTCGCTCCTGATGGATAACCCGAACCCGGGCGAAGAAGAGATCAAAGCCGCCCTGGACGGCAATCTCTGCCGCTGTACCGGCTACGTCAAGCAGATCGAAGCGATAAAAGAAACCGCCAATTCAATCGGGGGAGAACGTGATGGCTCAAGCTAAAGGAGAAGATTCAGGCTACAGCGTCGTTAACCGTAACCTGAAAAAGGTTGACGGAGAATCTCTAGTTAATGGCAAACCCGTTTTTGCGGCAGATTACGATTACCCGAACGGTCTAGTGGCAAAAATCCTGACCAGCCCAAAGGCTCACGCGGAAATAACCAACATAGATACTTCCCGGGCGAGAGAGGTCGAAGGGGTAGTATCAATAATTCATCACGAAAACGTGGCCCGGGTGCCGCACACCACGGCGGGCCAGGGTTACCCGGAGCCGTCCCCTTACGACACTTACGTATTCGATAACAAAGTCCGGTTCGTCGGTGACCGAGTTGCCGCCGTAGCCGGCGAATCTCGGGAAGCGGTCGACGAGGCCCTCGCCAAAATCGACGTGGAATACCGGGAGTTGGACCCGGTATTCGATCCGGAAGAGGCCCGGGACGCCTCCACAGTAATCCATGACGAAAACGACTCGACCGGTATTTACGATCCGGATAGGAATATCGCGGCCAACGTGGATATCAAAGTGGGAAACCCGGAAAAAACACTTGAAGGTTCCGAAGTAGTGGTGTCGGCAAAGTGCCGAACACAGTTCGCGCAGCATACGCCGATAGAACCACACGTCTCTTCCGCCTACCTGGACGAGCACGATAGACTCGTCGTACGCACCAGCACCCAGGTTCCTTTTCACGTAAGACGCATCCTCTCGCAGATACTTGATATTCCAATCAGAAAGATCAGGGTTATTAAACCGCGAGTCGGCGGTGCATTTGGAGTAAAGCAGGAATTGTTACTGGAGGACGTGGCAGCCATCTTTGCTCTGCGGACGGAACGGCCCGTGACGCTGAAGTATAACAGGAAGGAAGAATTTATTTCCTCCCGCAATCGGCACCCGATGGAAATAGAAGTCCGGCTGGGCGCCGACCGCGAAGGAAGACTTGAGACCATCATAATGCAAGCTTTGAGCAATACCGGGGCATACGGAGCCCATAGCCTGACGGTTCTCTCCAACGTGGGCAGTAAGACTTTGCCGCTATACAATGAAGCCCCCGACGTCCATTTTCTCGGGAACGCGGTGTACACAAACCTGCCGGTCCCCGGAGCTTACCGTGGTTACGGAGCCCCTCAGGGATATTTCTCCCTGGAATTAGCCATGGAGAAGCTGGCGAAAAAAGTCGGCAAGGATCCGGTTGAGTTAAGAAAAATAAACCATATTCAGGAAGGAGAAACGTCACCCGTTTTCGAGAAACTCGGTGAAGGCAAGGAAGGTACAGTCCAGTACATAAACAGCTGCGAGCTGGACCGGTGCCTCGATCTCGGAGCGGAGGCCATAAGCTGGGATCGGAGAAAGGAAAAAGAACCCAGCGATAAACACAGGGCGAAAGGTTTTGGGCTCGCCGTAAATATGCAGGGTTCCGGTATTCCCCTCGTAGATCTCGCGGGTGCCCGACTGAAGTTGAACGAGGACGGTTCTTTCAACCTGTACGTAGGAGCGACCGACATCGGGACGGGAAGCGATACCGTTCTGGCTCAAATGGCTGCGGAAGTGCTGGGAGTCGAACTGGAAGAGATCATAATTTATTCTTCCGATACTGACTTCACGCCGTTCGATTCCGGAGCTTACGCTTCCAGCACGACTTACGTTTCCGGCAATGCAGTGCGAAAGGCGGCAAAGAAGATCAAGGAAAAGATCGTTGACGCCTTCGCCGCCAGGTTCGAGGAAGATCCCGAAGCAGTTAACCTGGAAAGGGGGGAAATAATCGGCGGGGAGACGACCAGGGAGCTATCCGAGTTTGCCCTTTCCCTCACGTCGGGAGAGCTGGAGCTCAACCAGCAGCAGATAGAAGCGTCCGCTTCAGAAGTACCGGAGGAATCCCCCCCGCCGTTTGCGGCCCACTTCGTTGAACTCGAGGTGGACAAGAGGAGCGGCGAAATAGACCTGCAGAAATACGTCGCGGCCGTGGACTGTGGTACCGCAATTAATCCCAACCTGGCCGAGGGACAGATGGAAGGTGCAATCGTCAACGGGATAGGTTACGCCCTGACGGAGGAGATGGAATTCGACGACTCGGGTCGGATGACTAACCCCTCTTTCTTCGACTACAAGATCCCAAACACTGAGGATATTCCCGACATCGAAGTCATCCTCGTCGAATCTTCTGAACCTACCGGACCCATGGGGGCAAAAAGCGTCGGCGAGATCGGGATCAACGGTGCCATACCGGCAATAGCAAACGCCGTGAGGGATGCAACCGGGATCGAGCTAACGGAGCCGCCCTTTACCCCAGAAAAGGTCTGGCAAGCCCTGAAAGAGTAATCAGTAACTGTAAAATCTGGGCCCGGACCCCTTCAAAGAAAAAGGGTTTATTACCTGTGTAATATCTATCTTCGGAGAAATGTGTCAACCGAAATGCGATCCAGTTCCTTTATTAATTGCACCTCATTCTTCACACTGAAATACGTAGCAAGGTAGCGATTTTGCTTTGGAGAATATCCCTCTTACCGAATAAAAAGGTACGGGAGATAGAAAATTTTTGGTGGGTTATATCCAAAAAAGCAGGGGCAAACCAGAAAACCGACGCAAAAACCGTGATAGTCCGGAAGAAAAATGGTCCTGGCCGCTCGTTTGAGCCGTAAAAGCTGGTTGCTATTCTTCCGCCAAACGACTGTCCCTGATAGTTAAAACTTGTTAATTTCTGCAGGGGGAAGTTATATTATCAAAGACAGCGCTGAAAAGACATACGACGAACTTTCCTGGCCGGCCAAACAGCTGAGACTCACCCTGGATTCACAGGGGACTGTCCAATTCGCCAGCCCCGGCATGCTCGTGGTGCTTGGCCTCACAGGAGAAGAGCTCATCGGAAAAGACTGGATCAATCACACCGTCCCCGAAGGAAGCAGAAAGGAAACCCGGTCAATTCATCAGGATCTCCTTGCGGGGGAATTAGCATCAAAATGTCACCAGAACCCAGTATTAACAGCGGAAGGCAATACAATAGTGATTTCCTGGTGCAAAAGAGCTCTAAAAAACGGGAAAGGTGAAAGAATCGGTCTGGTCGGCGTGGGCGAAGTCGGTCGTAGCATCGAACATTTTTCCGGGAGCAAGGACGACAATTTCGGGGAGCAGCCTAGCCTATTCGACAGTATCGGAGAAGCGGCTTTCATCCACGACGACGAGGGCAAGGTGCTGGCGGCAAGCGACGAAGCGGTTAAACGGTTAAAGCTTGATCGGGGGAAACTATCCACTCGTAACATTCAGGACTTGTACTCTCCCAGCGGCCCCTCTATGGGCGAAAAAACGGGGGAATTCTTGGGAAACGGGGAACTACGATTTGAGGCCTCGGGTCCGGCCCGGGGCGGTGAAACGGGCTCGGTAGAGATCGAGACCATTCCCGTACTCTATCGCGACAGTGTCGAATTTCTCAGTATTACCCGGGATATCTCGCCTCGAAAGGAGCTAAAGGATAACCAGAACCGGATAAACAGCGTCAGAAAATCCATCCGGCAGATCACCAAGTTTACTGTCAAAAGCAAGAACCTGGCGGACCTTGCAGAATCTTCCTGCGCCGTTCTAGCAAAAAATCTTGGCTACCTGGGAACTAGCGTTGCTCTAAAGGACCTTGATACCAACAAAATCTCCGTCATGGCTTCTGAAGGGGAGGAAAAGCGCGGGAACTGGGAGGTAGACCTTACGGGGGAAGCTTCCGCCGGTAAGAACGTTCCCGAAGGAGTAACGGAATTGCTTTCCCGAGAAGAACAGGTAGTCAATCAGCGCCACGGGGAATTTTCCGGCGAGGCCCGCGCTTGCACAGAAGTTCTGACCCCGATCCTTTACAGGGACCAGCTTGTAGGAATACTTTTCGCCTTCCTGAATCCCGAAGTTGTCGAGGTGGAGGATCGCGAGCTCGATTTGCTCAAGGAAGCGGCGGACAACCTGGCCCTGGGACGGGCCCAAATATTATCAAACCAGGAACTCTCCGAAAGCAAAGCTGAACTCACCGCCATTTACGAGAACGCGCCGCTGATCATGATGCTGGTCGATAGAGAAAGGAAGGTACGGAAAGCCAACGGTTACGTCGGTGATTTCGTCGGATCTCCTGTCGAAGAGCTCCTTGGAAAACGCGGGGGAGAAGTGCTTCGCTGCATTCATCATCTGGACGACCCCCGGGGTTGTGGGTTCGGTTCGGAATGCGATAACTGTCAGGTAAGAAGAACAATTATGAATACGTTTGAATCGGGGGAAAGCAACCATCAAATAGAGGCAGAACTTCCGGTTTTGTCGGATGGAGAAGAACCGGAGAAATATACTTTTCTGATTTCTACCACGCTGCTCCAGCACAAGCGGGACCCCCTGGTGCTCGTCTCGCTGGAGGACATAACGGAGAGAAAAAGGATGGAAGAGGAGTTGCGGAAAAGCCGGAAAAAATACAAGACCATCTTCGAAAACACCGGAGCAGCAACACTGATGATAGAAGGGGACAGCACGATTTCCTGGGTTAACGAACAATTTGAGGAACTCAGCGGCTACAGCAGGGACGAAATCGAAGGACGGATGAAGGCATCCGAATTCGTCACCAGCGAGGAACTGGAAAGGATGCGGAAATATCATAAAGAGCGCCGCGCGTCCGGCAACAGCGTGCCGAATCAGTACGAATTCCGGTTCCAGTCCGGAGAAGAGGTCAAAGACGTCCTGTGCAATATTGACGTTATAGAAGGTACCGACAAAAGCGTGGCCTCGCTGCTCGATATTTCCGAAAGGAAGAAAGCTCAACGAGAACTGGAAAAGCGGGAAAGGGAGATATCCGTGCTGCTCGGCAACTTACCCGGAATGGCCTACAGATGCAGTAACGACAGGGACTGGACGATGAAATTCGTCAGCGAGGGCTGTATGGAATTGACGGGTTACCGGCCGGAGGAACTAACCGATAACAAAGAAATATCCTACGCCGATCTAATATTTCCGGAGGACAGGGAAAGGGTGCGAGAAACCGTCCAGGAAGGCCTGGAAGAAAAAAGACAGTTTACGCTCGAATACAGGATAGATACAAGAAGTGGCATTATAAAGTGGGTCTGGGAGCAGGGCAGAGGTGTCTTTGATGAAAACGGCGAACTCGAGAATATTCAGGGATTCATTACCAGTATCAGCGAAAGAAAGAAGGCGCAGCAAAAACTGGAATACAAGGAACAGAAACTCCGTCAGTCATTCGTTCAGCTGGCTGAAACCACCTCTCGTGTTCTCGGGGTTCGTGATCCGTACACACAACAGCACGAGCAGAGAGTCGCTACGCTGGCCCGCGAGGTCGGGGAGAGGATGGGACTGGACGAAGGACAGAATCTGGGTCTATATCTTGGTGGTATCCTGCACGATATAGGAAAAATAGCCATACCGGAGACGATCCTGACCAAACCGGGCCAGCTAAAAGATATCGAATGGAAAATGATAAAATCCCATCCGGAAGTCGGTTACAACCAGATACTGAAGGACACGGACTTTCCCTGGCCCGTCGCGGAAATGACGCTGCATCACCACGAAAGGCTGGACGGAACCGGTTACCCGGATGGTCTAGCAGAAGACGAACTGACAACCGAGGTGCGAATTCTCGGAGCGGTAGACGTCGTCGAGGCAATGAGTACAAGGAGGCCGTACCGGGCAGCCAGGTCCGAGCAGGAAGTAATCGAGGAAATTACGACCGGTCGGGGAACAAAATACGATCCGGACGTGGTGGATACGCTGGTCGCCATGATAGAGGAAGAAGAGGTAACATTCGGAGCATTAAAAGAATAATACGAAGGGATATAAACCCTTTACACGTTCGCTCGTTTCCGCAGAGTCGGGTCCGTCCTCTCAAAGCAGTATTTTAATATTTAGTTTATTCCTAGAAAATTTTTATCCGAAAATTGCTTGATAAAGGTAAGTGCTTCATATAGTATGTTGTTAACATTTGTTTATCGAATTAAGGTTAATTTGATGTATTATATAAGAACTTTTTTGTATAATTTCTGATACAGTATTTTTTCAGCTTACAAGAGTTCGAGCAAACCTACCTTGAAAGGGCAAAACTGAGGAGACTCAGTGGCGCAAAGTAACGGGCCCGTATCCCGGGTTGCCGTACTGCCAGGGTGAGCAAATAATTTTTTGGGGGCAATTTTGGTTGATTTCGGTGTCAATCATATTTTGCTGTGCCTATGAGGCAGTACGACCTTTTCTCTCAACTACAGGGTTGAAACCCGAGAGTATTTCCTAAACAGACAGCGGGTCGAAAAATGGATTCTCCGGATAATTCTAGAGAATTAAGTAAACTCAAAGAAAATTTTCCCATCTTCAACTGTCTTTCCTCGGTGGTTTTGAAGGATCTGGTGAAGATGGTCTCCTGGTTCAAAACGAACGAGGGGAATTCACTCTTTCAGCAGGGAGCACCCGGCCTGGGCGTGTACTTACTTCTGGAGGGCGAGATCGAACAACATCACCTTACCCCTCAGGGTAAAAAACTTATCTTCAAGCTTTCGGGACCCGGAGAAGTCATCGGAACGGAAACCCTTTTCAACAAGGAAAACCATATTGCCACGGCCGAAATAATTACGGACGTAGCACATGTCGGTTTTCTGGAGCGAAACAGCTTCTTCGAATTTATGGACGAGAACCCCGCACTCCTATTTAACTTCGCAAAACAGCTTTCCACCGAGTGCATGGCTTATAAGTTAAAATTAGTAGAATCTTCCTACTACGGGAGCAAACAGAGGATCAGTCGCCTTATCCTGGCGGGAAATAAGTCTCGGCTGGAGCTCACCCGGGCAAAACTTGCCTACCTCTCGGGGGTAAGTTATAAAACCACCATCCAGGTGCTTTCCGAGCTGGAAGATCGGAAGTTCATAGAGACAGATAACCACTCGATAGCAGTTAAGGACGAAGATGCGCTTTCAAAGCTCGCCCATAATTTTCCCCTGGATCTTGATGATGAAGGACTACTATGACTGCCAATGCTTACAGTGATATCTCCTTTTTGAAGAGGCTTTTCAATTCTCTGGAGGATACGCCGGTGATTATCCTGAATTCGTCCGGTGAGATCCTGTTCATCAATTCGGGATGCAAAAAGCTGTGCGGTTACGCACCAGCCGATGTGCAGGGAGAACTGTTTGAGAATTTTCTGGCAGACTACGAAAAGAAAGGGGTTCCACGTCGACTCTTGTCGGGTTCCGGACTAAATAACGCTCTGGTAGAAAGTAAAGTAAAAACTAAACAGGGGGAAGAGAAGAATATTTACTGGGAGGTGGTCAGGCCGAACCCGAATGATGAGGAGGGTCTGGTGGTTTGTCTCGGTAAGGAAGAAACCTCCGAGACAACCGGGGGGAATCCACTCCTGGAGAAGTACAGAGAAGCCAGAGAAACGGCGGAAAAGTACAGAACCCTGTTCGAATACGCCTATGACGCAATACTCTTTTCGCGCTTCCAGTCCGGCCGAATCTTCGAAGCCAACCCGGAAGCGGAAAACCTGCTTGGCTATAAAACCGAGGAGCTGCTGGGAAAAAAGCTCGGAGATATCTTGGTTGCAGGGGAAGTTTCGGTACTTAAATCACAGCTGGAAGAAAGCCGTTTCCACTATCGCGAGGAACAGAACCTGGAGACCAAAAAGGGTACGACTCTGGTGGCTTCTATGAGTACAGCGCTCATCGAATATCGCGGCAGGCAGACGATCCTCATTCTTTTCCACGACATGACGAAGAGAATTGAGCTGGAAAATGAGCTCAGGAATAGGGCGGAAAGCCTGAAAGAATCAAACGAGAAACTCGAAGAAATAATTCAGATCATTTCTCACGATTTAAAGGAACCGTTGCGCTCCATCGGAACTTATAGCGACATGCTGGCTACTCAGAACCGGGGGGTTTTGCCGGAGGACGTGTTGCAGAAGATGGACAACCTGAAACAGAATGCCTCTCAGTTAAAGGAAATGATGGACGACGTATCAAACCTTACCAGAATTACCATGAGCGGTAGCCAAACAAGGATAGAAGTACCCGAGCTGGTCCGGGAAATAAAAGGTGAACTCGCCATTAACGGATCCGGGGCTGAGATAGAGGTAGATTCCGGTTTCCCCGAGGTAAGATTCGATCGATTTCAGCTCAAGGTAGTGCTAAAAAACCTAATTTCCAACGCCTTGAAATACAACTCGCCCCCGAAAAGGATCAGAGTCGGTTTCGAACAGGGCGAGGAGCAGGGAGAGATAGTAATTTTTGTCAGGGACAACGGCGACGGGGTTCCGGAAGAATACCAGGATAGGGTATTCGAAATGTTCGAGCAGCTGGAACCAGCACAGGACACGAAGGGGATGGGAGCGGGCCTCGCTTTCTGCAAGAGAATAGTCCGGAGTCACGAAGGGGAAATTACCCTTGAATCGGAGCCCGGTCAGGGTAGTACCTTTTACTTCACAGTACCCGCACCTTAAAACTCACCAGCCGCTTTTCGCTATAATTCCAATCCTAATGGTCCCTGCTTCCACCGGTATTGAATTTGTTCGGTCATGAATTAAGGCCTCCCGCCGAAGAAACCCTTACTTGCCCTCCCGGCAAATAAAGACCACTCCGACTATCCCGACGACTTATTACCTGTGTAATAAATTTTAGACCGGTAAGTAACAATAACTAACGGAGAAAGGTCCGGAGATTGTAAAAACGTAGTTCCTTTAGACGTCGGCCGGTTCATTACATAATAAGATTGAACTTAACACACATAGGAGGTTTTAATATGGCAGAAGTACAGAAAACAGCATCAGGTGGTTCTCTAGCGGAAGTCGTCGACCGAATTCTCGACAAAGGACTCGTAGTTGATGCCTGGGCAACGGTATCACTGGTTGGCATTGAGCTGCTGGCCGTAGAAGCAAGAGTTGTCGTTGCTTCTGTAGAAACCTGGCTGAGATACGCTGAAGCCGTAGGACTTACTGCTGAAGCAGCAGAGGCCGCGTAATCGTATTCAATGTCGGGGGCCGGTCTCACCGGCCCCCATACCCAGCGAGCTGTACTCAAACAGACCACTACACGACGTAGTGGAGGAATGTTATTCCAGTAATTCCAGAGGAGAAATCGGTCATGAAGAGAGAGCAGTTTTATCCACAACCTGGTGAGGATTTCGTTACCACGAAAGAGATACAGCAAATAACGGAACGTAGCGTCTCCTACCTCAAATCCGACTTCCCGGTCCATTTCGCCGGCCCCACCGGCACGGGAAAGACAACACTGGCAATGCATCTGGCATCTCAGTTCGATCAGCCGGCCGTGCTGGTCCACGGCGACGAAGAGCTTAATACTTCCGACCTCACCGGCAAGCAAAATTCTTACAGCAAGAAAAAGGTCGTTGATAACTACATCCCCTCCGTCCTGAAAACCGAGGAAAGAATTCACAAGAGATGGAATGCCGAGATGCTTACCAGAGCCTGCAAAAAGGGGCATATATTAATTTACGACGAGTTTTCCCGTTCCAGGCCGGAAGCAAACAACGTCCTTTTGAGCGTACTGGAAGAAGGCATCTTGAATTTGACCACCAAAAGTAGCAACGAAAGCTATGTCGAGGTTCACCCTGACTTCAAAGCGATATTTACGAGCAACCCCAGCGAATACGCGGGTGTTTACGGAACTCAGGATGCCCTGCTTGATAGAATGATAACAATAGACCTGCGGGATTACGACCTGGAAACGGAAACCAAAATAACCGCAAGCAAAGCCGGCATTCCTGAAGAAAAAGCTGAAAGGATCGTTTCCCTGACGCGGAACCTCAGGAAGTCCAGCTCTTCCGGAGACCATCAGTACACGCTGAGGTCTTCCATCAAGATCGGCAAAGCGATAAAGTCCATTGAAGCAGAGCCCAGTTCCGAGGACTCGACCTTCAAAGCTATATGCATCGACGTGTTCAGCCAGCCGGCGGAAAACGGACAGCGGGAAAAGAGAAGAAAGAAAATTTTGGATAGGATACAGGAAACTTTATAATTTACGGGTGAATTACTATGAGACCGAGAAGAAAGTCCGTGACCGATATAAAGACGATAAATAGTCCAAAAGTAGGACGGAGAAGAAAACAGACGTACCTTCAGCTTCACAGTTTATCCAACAGAAGGAAGCGTTTACAGGACGAACTCGAGCGGTTAAGAGTCAGAAGGGAGAAAGCCGAAAAGAAGTTAAGTGAGGTTCAGGAACAGATGCAGATCCTCCTCGAAAAAAGTGGCGATGTAGAGAAAACTAAATCCAAAAATTCTCCTCGAAAAAAGGGGAATAATCTCACGTACTAACAACGGGGGGTAAGATGGCCGGTTTTCTGGAAGCAAAAGATATAATCCTGGATTTCGCAGAGGAGAACTTCGGAACCAGGGGTGAAGTAATTAAGCTGGAGAAGGTTGAAAACGGCTGGGAAGGCGAGCTTGAGATATCGCGAGTAGACGAATACAGAAAAAAACATGCAAAACCCCAGATGATCGAGCGCTACTCGATAAAGCTGGGAGAAGAAGACGAAGTTATTTCATTCGAAAGGATGGAGACCAGATCCCGGGGCGAAGTAAACTGGGAAAGAGAAGAGTGAGCCCCGCGAGGTTTCGGAACGGTTCCCATCCGATACTATAATATTCTCTGTTAGGAGGTGGAAGGATGAGTTTTGGCGCGGAAATGGCAGAATTAGCCGAAGATATTGAGGCAAAAAGACAGGAAAGGCTCGACGAGCTCGCTTCGATCAAGGATATGGCGAGAGAAAGAAGAAAGGAATTAAAACAGGACCTGGCAAAATTTGCCGCTGAAAGAAAGAAAAACCAGGAAGAACTGGAAGAGGAGTTGGCCGGATTCGCCCGGGAGAGGAGCGAGTTCGTGGACGGAATCAAGGAAGAAACCGAGAACGATTTGCATCAGTTTAACCAGGAGAGGAAAGAAGAACTAAAGGATTTGATGGAGACGCTGGCCAGGGAATCGGAGGCACGAAAGGGCCGTGTGGATGAGATAAAATCAGAAGTTGAAAGTTTGTTGAAAGAGGCAGATCAGGATCTGGCTGAATTCAACGAAGAGAGGAAAGAGGCTTTTGCGGACCTCATGGATGAGATTAAGGTGGACGCGTCCAGGCGAAAAGAGGACGTAGAAGAAATCAAAGAATCAACTTCGGATCTCCTTACGGAGACCGCAGAATTTTTGGACGAGATAGAGGCAACCAGGAAGAAGACCGCGGAAGCTCTGAGAAAGAAACTGGAAGAATATTCCGAAGAACGAAAAGAAGAGATATCGGAAAAGCTAAATCAGTGGAAAAAAGAGCGGGCCACGGCGAGAGAAGCATGGCGAGGCAAGGAAGAAGCAGCTGAAGAAGCGGAAGAGGTAGAAGAAGAACCGGAGGAAGAGGTAGAAGAAGAAGTTCAGGAAGAAGAAAGGGAAGAACCACGCTTCTATCGGGAAGTGATCGAGGCAATCGAGGAGAACGACAACGGAGTAAAGCTGACGGAAATTGGTGAGATTATCGGTGTAGACTGGAGACAGCTGATTCTGGCGGCCAATACACTGGTAGAAGAAGGTAGGGTGAAAAAGGAGGACAGGACGTACTATCCGGCGGAGTAGACCCGAAACCTCCAGATAACTATCCCGTGAAGTTTTATCACCCATGAAGTTCTGAGAGGCAGGAAATTAAAGTCCTTACATTAACTGAAAAACCGGACCAAGGCCTGCTAACAAACGAGAGAGAAACTTAGTCGACAAACGAGCCAAACTACTTCATATGGCCATATGGAGCTGACTGTAAAATCGGGAAATTAACTCTGGGTCTCCGATAAATTCGCATTAAGCTTTATCTTTGAACAAAAACGGCAGTAAATCGGGGTTATTCCCGGGGAACCCAGCTATCATGACTTCATACCGACTGGATTGGTTTACGTTCATAAACTGACTTATCATTTGACCGAACCGTCCGGGACGATTTAGGTTAGATTAGGTTAGAGAGATTCCGGGCTTATTCGACGTCCGGGTATATCGAATGGCGTTTATACCGGCAGTTAAGAGCATTGTCAGGGCCTCGGGCTGTCTTTACGGTGTGGAAAAAGCGGCGAATCTCCCGGGAACTGAGCTTGATTGCCCTGCGTGATTCGGGGCTTCACCTGCAAAATTTTTTGAAGAAGAATAATTGACTGGAGGTTTTCTACAGGCATGAAAATCTACCTTTACGGGACTA
>CAZENJ010000015.1:18486-25801 GCA_964513485.1 uncultured Thermotogae bacterium
CAGCGAAGCAGATATTGGCAACAAACTGAGGGCTACCAGAAAAAACGTCCAGGGGCATTCCGAAACGCTGGGAGAGATACTGGAGCTGACGGAAACGCTGGCTCCGGTAAGTTTCGGCGCAATAGTCGACGACCTGGATGCAGTGAAAACCCTGGTGGAAGAACACGAAGAAAAACTCAAAGACACCCTGACAGATATCTCTCATAAAGTCGAATACGGCGTCAAGGCTTACTGGGATCCGGACGAAGTTGCCAGAAAAATCGGAGAGACGGACAAGGAAGTCCAGAAGTTGAAGAAAAGGGTCAAGAAAGGTAAGGTCGGTGACCAGTACCAGGCGACAGTAGAGGTGGGGGAGCTGATCGACGATAAGATCGAGACGAAAAAGAAGGAGCTGCGTCAGGATATGCTGGATCATCTTGCTCCCGTATCGGTTGAATGGACGGAGAACGACCTGTTCGACGAGCGGATGGCGGCCAACCTGGCATTTCTGCTCGACCGATCCTCACAGGATGATTTCGACAGCGCAATGCAATCCCTGGGAAAGACTCAGCCCGGTTACCTGACTTTCAAATACAACGGACCCTGGCCCCCTTTTAATTTCGTGGATATGGAGTTAAGGTGATTTTGTGTTAGTAGTAGATAACCTGCTGAAGGGCCTTTTCGTCGACGTCCCGGTAAAGATCACCAAAAAGGTGCTGCGGGAAATACAGAGCCAGGTCGACGAGGAACTGGGGAATTACTACAGCCCGGAAGAAGTTCAAAACGAACTGAGAAAACTTCAGGTCAGTCTGGAAACGGGCGAAATCAGCAGCGAGGAGTACGACAGGCGGGAGGAAGAATTACTGGATATCCTGGAAGCACTGGAATCGCTCGAAGGGGAAAACCAGCAACTTTAAGTATTACTTGATACGATCAGCCCAGGGAAGCCACTCCCACGATAACCCCCCGCGGCTACCTTTTCGCCTCGCTCTTTATCCCTCCAAAGCACTTTAAAACCGTCATCTGGAGAAATATTATTAGTCTTGAAGCAAGTAAACCCCACACCACAAATGAGGTGAATTAAAATTAACAAGAAAAAAGACGAAGAGGCAGCCGAAAGTATCCTTAACTCTCTTGGACTGGGAGAACTGGTAAAGTTACTCAAAGAATCCGACGTCTTCGGGGAACGACTGGATGAGGTAAACAAGAGAATCAGGGAGAAACTCGATTCGGAGGAGTGGGACAAAGCTAAGCCAAAGTTCGACTATAACTTTTCCGTAGATACTTTAGAAGGCCGCTCAAGGAAGAGAAGCAGGCCAAAAAGAGGCGCCAGACCGAGCCGCGACGGCGACGCGGGATCGTCCTGGTCCTTCAAATCCGCGGAGAAAAAGAAGGACAAAAAAAGTAAAAGAAAAAAGCAAGAAGCCCCGAAACCCCTCGTGGATTTATTCGAAAGCGATGGCGGCGTCAGGGTCGTGGCGATGTTTCCGGAGGTGAACGAAAAGGAAGAGCTGGACCTAAAGCTCGAAGACAAAATACTGCGCCTCGTGGCAAAAGACTTTGAAGAGGAACTCGAGCTTCCCTTTCCAGTTAAACCCGATCCCGAAGTTCGGTTCAACAACGGGATATTTGATATTCATTTCGAGAGACAGCAGGAATAAGCGCGGATTGGATTGACCTGTAAATCTTCTCAGCTCGAGCCGGAACACGGAAGGTGCCGGCTATTTTCTTATCCTTTTCGGTCATTTCTTGTGAAATACTTCTCTTTTATCCTATCGGGTATTTCCTTTATACCTAAAAGATAAATCCCTTATCTTATAGAGGAAGATAAAAGGCAGCGACCGGACGATAGAACTATCGCATAACGGGCCGCTGAAATAACTCTTTTTGGTGAGACAGATGGTAAAAGCGGAAGAACGTTTTGCACGGCTTGGCGAACATCTGAGTTCCCGGGCACTGGGCGAGATTTTAAAACGACTGCTCGAAATATTCGGGACAAAAAAGGAACTCGCCGAGAAAATTGGCTGCAGCTATCCCGCCGTTAAGAAGTGGGCGGGGGGTCAGGACCCCGGAAAGAAATATATTCCGAATATTCTATCGGTCGCCTTTGATCACGCTCCGGAGGTTAGAAAGATAGTCGCCCTCGATCTGTTTAAATTCAGGGATCTGGGCAAGGAGCTTGGCGTTATCAAGAATTTCAAATCGGCAACGGCGCAGTACTTTTCCGAGCTGGACAGGGAAAGCGTCAGGATCCTTCGATATCTCGGAAACCAGCGGTTCGCACATATAAACGATCTGGCCGAATACCTCGGCGGAAAGAGTCACAGTGAGATCTTAAAGAAAATAGAAGAGGTAATTAACGACCGGAGCAGGGACTTTTTCGGCGAGCCGGCCATGGAGTTCAGGACAAGCGCTATAGACCAGCAAACCGGAGAAACAATTACTTTTTCCTGGTGGCTGACGAGAACCGGAATGGAGATTTTAAAACCGGGAACGGAAAAGGATCGTGTCGAGGTCTTCGAAGGCGGGGGAGAAATAACCTTCATTTACAGCACGACCGGGGGCGATTTTTCCCGACCTGAGACGGAGGTCAATTACAATCACGGAATACTTTCCGTACATGTCAAGTCACAGGAAGAGTAGTCTTTAATTCAGAGGAGGTAACTAAAATTGGCCCTACAGGCAACGAAAGAAATGACCGATTCCGACGGAGGACTTCCGGCTGCAATTGATAGAATTCTGGAAAAGGGACTCGTAATCAATGCCGACATAGCGGTTTCCGTCGCCGACGTAGAATTGCTTGGGATAAAAGTCAGAGCGGCACTTGCCTCGTTCGAAACTGCCGCGGAATACGGGCTCGAGTTTCCAAGCGGAACCAATACGGAAACACAGGCCTGGCAGGAGGCCTATCAGGGCAAAGAAACCTGTCCTCAGTGCGGCAAAGACGTTCTGAAAGAAACGCTCCTGGAAGAAGGTTGCCCCTGGTGCGGCTGGGAAAGTGCCCGATCAAAACAAAAGTCAGAAGATGGGTCAAAATCCGGGCTTGAAGGCGAAATAGAGGCGTGAACTAGCGACAGCTAAGGGGTTCAATATGAGCGAAAAAATCGACGTGGATTCGGAAAACCTCAAAGATGGTCTACTGGGATTAGTGATAGCTCTGGTAGAGATAATCAGGGATGCATTAAAATTACAGGCACTGAGAAGGATGGAAAACGACCGGCTGACGGAGGAACAAATTGAGAAACTCGGGAACGCGCTGGTCCAGCTGGACGAAGCTATCGAAGACATAAAAAACGATCAGGAGATTTCGGAAACCGTCGATAGTACGAGAGAGGGTTTAAACGAGGTCGTTAACGAGGTAATCAATCCGGAACGCTGGACGGCTTCGGAGGAGAACTAACTTTTACTGGCCGGGTGTTACTGTGTCCGATAAACAGGCTGAAAAAGAAGCGCACTATCTTTACTGCGTGACGGATTCGAGCGCCGAAATTTCCCTGGGGGAGATAGGGCTTGGCGGAAACCTGGTATATACCATCCCGGCGGCAAAACTCTCTGCCGTCGTCCACGATTGCCCACCCGAACCGTACGACTCGGACGATAGCGAAGAGGTCAAAGGATGGGTCAGGAGTCATCAGAACGTACTGGACAGGGTACTGGAAAAGACACGGTTTTCCGGGGTAATTCCCGCCAGTTTCGACACTATCCTTCAGCCCGGCGAGGACCGGACAGCCACGGAAAACGTCAGATACTGGTTAAAGAGCGAAGCTGAAGCCCTCGAGGAACAACTCGAAAAAGTGAAAAACAAAGAAGAATACGGGGTCCGTGTTGCCTACGATCCGGACTGGCTCCAGGACACGATTCAGGCGGACTCGGAAGAATTTAAATCTCTGAAGAAGAAAATAGACGAGACCTCAGAGGGGGCGGCATATCTTTACAGGGAGAAACTGAAAAAGATGCGGGAGGATAGGATCGAAGAGGTAAAAGAACGTTATATTTCCGAATTTTACGATATGATTGCCCCGACCGTGCCCGAGATCAAACGGGAAGAGAAAAGGGAGCTGCCGGGCAAGAACAGGTTGCTGCTAAATTTATCCTGTCTCGTTCCACGGGGCGAATACGAAGAACTGGGAGAAGTTCTGGAAAGAATAGACGAGCGGGAGGGCTTTGACGTCAAGTTTACCGGTCCCTGGGCGCCTTTTTCCTTCACGGAAGTAAATGGCCCCGAGAGTGAGGCCTGACCAGCGGCATGGAACCCGAACGAGACGAAGTCGTAGATCTTCTCGACCGAATACTGGAGAAAGGGGTCGTGCTAAATAGCGATTTAATCATAACCCTGGCGGACGTACCGCTTATCGGAATAGATTTAAGACTGGCGCTTGCCGGAATAGACAGGATGCTCGATTACGGCCTGTTCCAGGATTGGGAAGAGGCCCATAAAGCTCTGGATCAGGCGGAGGACGACGTTTCGGATATAGAAATATGACAGGTGATGAACGGTGACGGAGAAGGATAAGTTATATTTACGCGTAACGAAAGCAGACCCCACTGACGTCGGTCTGGGTATTGCCAGACTGGATCCGAAGATAATGGAAGAGCTGGGAATAGACGTCGGGGAAGTAATAGAGATCAGAGGAGAAAGCTCTACTCCGGTAAAAGCCCTGCCGGAAAAGGTCGAAAAGCGGGGCGAAAGAGTTATTTCGATTGATGGTCTTGCCAGGAGCAATGCCCAGGTCGGGCTCGACGAAAAGGTTCAGGTGAGGAAAACCCCGGCAGACGTCGCAAAAAGAGTCACCCTAAAGCCCCTGTTCAAGGTAAACTTGGATAAAGACGACAGGCAGTACATCTTATCGACCCTGACAAACCACCCCGTCACGGAGGAGGATATCGTCAGAGTCGAGCTTTTCGGCTCTGACAGGCAGGATTTCGTCGTAGAAAGTCTGGTCCCGGAGGGTCCGGCAATTCTGAACAAAACGACGGAATTGAGAATCAACGAGACGGAGATGAAAAAGCAGGTCGGGGGGGAATTGAGCTACGAGTATATTGGCGGCCTGGATCACGAAACCCGCCGCCTCCGGGAAATGATCGAACTACCGCTCAAGTTCCCCGAAGTCTTCCAGAAACTCGGAGTGGAACCACCCAAAGGTGTCTTGCTGCACGGCCCGCCGGGAACGGGCAAGACTTTGCTGGCCCGGGCACTTGCCAACGAAACCGAGGCGAGCTTTTTCAACATTAGCGGTCCGGAGGTCATGGGCAAATACTACGGAGAAAGCGAGGCCAAGCTGAGGAACATATTTAGCGAAGCCGAGGACGCAGCACCGAGCATAGTATTCATCGACGAACTGGACGCAATAGCTTCGAAAAGGGCCGAGCTCAGCGGAGAAAAACAGGTCGAGAAAAGGGTCGTAGCTCAGTTACTTTCGTTGATGGACGGCCTCGAATCACGGGGAGAAGTCATAGTAATCGGTGCCACAAACCTTTCGGACTCCATCGACCCGGCACTGCGCCGGCCGGGGAGGTTCGACCGGGAGATCGAAGTCGGCGTTCCCGACAGGAGCGCGCGAAAGGAAATTCTCCAGATTCATACGAGGCCGATGCCGCTATCCCAGGACGTATCCCTGGACGAACTGGCCGAAACAACTCACGGTTTTGTCGGAGCAGATATCGAGTCATTGGCAAAAGAAGCCGCTATGGCCTCCCTGAGACGGATTTTCCCGGAAATAGATCTGGAGGAAGGAGGGGTACCTTACTCGGCGCTACGTGATCTAAAGGTTACGAAGGAGGACTTCAAATTGGCGCTCAAGGAAACTGATCCCTCCGCCCTGCGAGAGATTTTTAGCGAGGTACCGGAAGTCAGCTGGGAGGATATCGGCGGGCTGAAAGAAATAAAGCAGAATCTAATCGAAATAATTCAGTGGCCGTTTGAACACGAGGACCTCTTTGCAGAAGCCGGTACCCAGCCGCCGAAAGGCGTACTTCTGTACGGGGAGCCGGGGACGGGTAAAACCCTCCTCGCGAAAGCTGTGGCGAACGAGTCGCGGGCAAACTTCATTTCCGTCAATGCTTCCAACTTTATTTCAAAATGGGTCGGAGAATCCGAAAACAAGATAACAGAAGTATTCAAAAAGGCCAGACAGGCAGCACCCTGCGTGCTCTTTTTTGACGAAATTGACAGCCTCACACCGGAGAGAGGCGGGGCTGAAGGCAATCAGGTCGTAGAGCGTGTGGTCAGCCAGCTGCTGGTCGAGCTCGACGGAACCGAGGAACTCCACGGCGTGGTCGTAATCGGAGCCACGAATCGGCCGGACATAATAGATCCCGCCCTCCTCAGATCCGGCAGGTTTGACGTACAGCTCGAATTGCCGAAGCCGGACGCCGAAGCAAGGGAGGAAATATTTCTTGTTCATACGCGGAACAAGCCCGTATCGTCCGATGTGAACTTCAGCAAACTAGCTAAAGAAACAGAAGGGCTGGTGGGCGCGGATATCGAATCCATCTGCCAGGAAGCATCATTGCTCGCGATCCGCAGAGTGCTCAACAAGGGGGAAGAACTTAAAATAAAGCAACCTGACTTTCACGAGGCCAGGAAATCTACCATAAACCTTTAAAAAGAGGAAGATATCCTTAAAATCCTTACTGAGGGTCGGGCTAACTATAAGTAAATACAGGTGTATATAATTATGACAAGTTTAAACGATGTTTTTTCAATTTTTCTGATTGAAGACAGGGAGGAAGATATCGATATTACCCGGGAAGCCCTCAGTCAGGCGGAAAAGAAATGCGAACTTGAGGTAGCCAGAGAAGGAGAAGAAGCTCTGAAAAGATTGAAGAAAATGGCCAAAGAAAAAAGTGGCGCCCTCCCGGACATAATCCTGCTGGACCTCAACCTGCCCAAGATGGACGGCAGGAAGGTCCTGAAAGAGCTGAAGGACGACGATGATCTTGCCCCGATACCAGTAATAATTCTTACCGTATCAAAGCGAGACAAGGATATTGCCCGCTCTTACAACTCCGGCGCTGCGGGATACATAACGAAGCCGATAGATTTCTCCGAATTCGTCAAGACGATTGACGTGGTAAATAACTACTGGTCGATCTGCGAGATTCCTGATAAAAACTGAAGCGGCCCCGGCCCTTCGAAAGACTTCGAATTTACGCTGGTTCGTCCCGGTATTCAATGAGAACCATTTCTGTTGGTCGCCGGGTCTTCTTTTGTAATACCCCGGAGTATGTGGTTAATTGGTTTTTTACAAGCGCCGTAGTTTGCTGCGGGGCTCTTGACTGAAAACAGGCTGAAGCTCTTTTTGCGTCTTGTTACGCGCCGGTAAGCTAAGAATCA
>CAZENJ010000016.1:0-24295 GCA_964513485.1 uncultured Thermotogae bacterium
CTCGGAACGAAAGCAATGGACGACGAAATGGTTACTTCAATCGTCGGTACCGCGACAAGGCTCGGAGAACTTGCCGACTCGGCTTCGGATCCCAAAACCGTGAAGAACCTGGACAAACTACTCGGTGCCCTCAGAGATGCTGGTGATCCGAAAAACATTCCTAACTCTACCGGAACTTTAGCCCTTTTGCGCCAGACTATGGACGAAGACGTACAGAGGGGACTCGGCTTTTTACTCGGACTGGCAAAATCGCTCGGCAAGTCCCTGGACTAAGAATATACACGGAGGGCCGGGTGACGGTCCTCCTTATTATTTTTGTCCCGTCGCACTTCCTGGTCCACTCCCCCGAACCCCGGCCAGGAAATTTGAGCCATTTTTTCGGGCCGCTCCTTTGAGAGCCGGGGGTTTCTTGCCACAATAATTAATCGGAAAAAGGGCATACCACCTTTAGCCTTGCTCAAATTCTACCGGGGGAAAAGTTGCAACGGGGAGGCTAAACTCCTATCTTTATTCAACGAAAACGAACGGTGATTATATGGTTGAATATCTCGTTAGACCGGAATATCTTTCCTTTGAATTGGATCTTTCCTTCGAACGGGGCAGACTATCCCGCTACTTAAAAACCGGTAGCGGAGCCCTGGACGATTATATTGAAGAAGGTCTGGAGCTGGGTAACCGGCTGGCCGATCCGCGCGCGACGTACGCAATTGCGAAAAACGGCCGGAAATTAATTAACAAATACAACTTTCCGGGTCCGTTAGAAGAAGCGGAGTTGCTCGTATTTGGAATTTCTACCATTGGCGAGGAGCTGGAGGAAAAAGTGGACGAGTTGATGGAGGAAGGAAACTACACTCTGAGCAACATCCTGGACTCGATCGGTTCCGCAGCCGTCGACGAGACCACGGATCGTCTCGGAGAGGAGGTTATGGCTTACTCTCGGGAAAACGAGCAAAACAACACCCGAGCTTTCCAGCCGGGTTCCGGAGCCAGCCACTGGAAGGTCAACAATCAGGAGTTCATCTTCGAGAGTTTGAATCCGTCGGAGATCGGGGTTAAGCTTACCCCGTCATTCACGATGATTCCGAAAAAGTCGACCTCCTTCGTTATCGGACTGGGAGAGGAGCTCAAACAGGCTCAGGACCTTTTTTCGTGCGTGGGCTGCGATAGAACCGACTGTCCCTATCGATATATCCCCGAGGAAGCAACTGCTGGATCAGGACATCCGGGAGGTTAAAGATGAAAAAAATCGGAGTGCTGGGGGGAATGAGCCCGGAATCTTCCCTGGATTATTATCGGAAGTTCATCTCGCTTTCCCAGGAAAGATTGCCTGAGGGTCGCTACCCCGAGATCGTGATATATAATTTGAACTTCGAGGACTTCTGTAAACCCGTCTCACAGGGTAAAGATAAGGAGGTAAGAACTCTCCTGCGAGAAAAACTGACCGACCTGGAGGGGGCCGGGGTCGATTTTGCCCTGATGGCTTCCAATACGCCGCACATGTATTACGAGGAGTTGACAGAGGATATTTCCACCCCCCTGCTGAGCATCGTGGAAGCGACCGCTGAAGCTGCAAAAGGGAGAGGCTATGAGAGAGTAGGGCTTCTGGGGACGGACTTCACCATGACGGGTGGTTTCTACGAGAAGGATTTCTCGGAAAAGGACATAGAAATTGTCGTACCGGAAGAAGGAGACCGAAAAATTGTCCACGATAGTATTATGAACGAACTGGTAAACGGAACAATACTGGATAGCACGCGAAAAGAACTGGTTGATATAACGAAAAGAATGGAACGGGCCGAGGGCATAGAAGCGGTAATCCTAGGTTGCACCGAACTACCACTAATCCTGACTGAAAAGGAGGCCGGGATCCCGGTTCTGGATACCACCAAAATACACGTCGAAGCCGCGTTCGATCTCGCCTTCGACTAGAAGTCGGGTATTCAATTTTATCCTGTTTAGTTCTGATATACTGGAGGGAATGATATGAGAGTTATTATCGCCGGACTGGGCGACGTCGGAACACAGCTCGCCGAGGACCTTACGTCCCAGAAAGGCTTTGAGCTAGTTCTGGTAGATCAAGACGAGGAGAAGTGCGAGACGCTTTCGGGAGAATTCGACGCACTTGTGCTTAACGGTGACGGAACGGAACCCGAGTTGCTGGAAAGTGCCGGTGCAAAAGAGGCAGATGCTTTAATCGCCACAACGGAGTCGGACGCCCTGAACATGATAATTGCGGTCCTGGGCAAGAAGTTCTCCGTACCGAGAGTGGTTGCGAAACTAAACAAGACGAGTCTCCGGACAACCGCCCGGGAACTTGGGGTAGATCATGTCATCTCTCCCAAGCTCTCCGCGGCCACGGAGATTACCAGTCTCCTGCACGGCTACGACGTCCTGGACTTCTCCCTGCTTGTCCAGGGTGGAGCCAGGCTGGTGGAGATCTCACCGGGTGACCTGGCCGGCAAGAAATTAAGCGAAATCGATTTACCGGAAGGAACTCTTATTACTTCCGTGTTTCGGGAGGGGGTCGCGGTCATACCCCGGGGCAATACCCAGTTAAAAGAGCGGGACATCCTGGTAATAATAACGGAGAACGAGGAAAAAGAAGAAAAAATAAAAAGCCTATTCGGAGAACTGCAAACTTCCCAGCGCCCCGACAAAGTCAATGAAAATTAGCCAGCATATAAGGCCGGCGGACTGGCATTCCGTCATTTACGAACTTTTCGGCGCCCTCGGTTTGATGGGGCTACTTCTACTGGTGCCCTTTTCCGTCTCGTTGATTTTTCAGGAGTACCTCTATTCAGAGATTTTTGGCGGGCTGGCCTTCGGCTCAATCGGGCTCGGCTTCGGGGTTCGAAAGCTCGGGATAATCGACACCCAGGAAATGAAGCTGACGGACGCCCTGATCGTCACTGCTCTGGTTTACCTGTTGTTCAGCCTGGTAGGTGCCGTCCCCTTTCTCCCGATAAAATCCTTCCTGGATGGATTATTCGAAGCGATGTCGGGCTTCACGACTACCGGCCTGACGATGGTGAACGAAACCACACTGCCCGCCTCGCTGCACTTTTTCCGGGCCTATTCTCAGTGGCTCGGCGGAATGGGCATCATCGTTCTCACGCTGGCTATACTTCTAAGACCGGGGAAGACTGCATTTAAGCTTTATTCTTCGGAGTTCGGGGAAACCAATATCCTGGGTAGCGTTATTTCCACCGCAAAGGCGGTAATCAAGGTCTATCTTTCCCTAACTGCCCTGGGCTTTGTAGCGTTTTTCTTTGCCGGTATGGGGCTTTACGATGCCCTGATCCATATCCTTACGACCATTCCCACCGGCGGTTTTTCCCTCTATTCCGAAAGCATCGGTTACTACGATAGCGCCGCCGTCTCCCTGACTGTTTCGCTTTTCATGATAATGGGCGCAATTAGCTTTCCCCTTTACTACACTGCAACCAAAGGTAACACCAGGGAGTTTTTCGAGGATCACCAGGTCCAGGCACTTATCATCCTGGTCCTCCTAGGGACGATAATCTTTACCGTAAGCTTCGGGGCGAACCTTCAGAATCTGGCCCCGGGAATTTTTCAAACTGCCACCGCCATAACTACTACCGGCTACAACACCGTTCCGACCGGCGAGCTGCCCGCCGGGGATAAGTTCGTCACTATACTCCTGATGGTCGTCGGGGGTGGCACCGGTTCCACGGCAGGAGGGATCAAGATTTTTCGTCTCCTAATCCTGCTGGCCCTGATCAGACTGGCTTTCTTTCGAACGCTCCTGCCAAAGGAGGCAAAGCTTCCCCTGCAGTTCGGGAAGCTCAAAGTGACCAAGGAAGAAGCCGAATCCATCACGGCGTTTTTTCTGGCTTATCTGCTGATAATGGTCCTTTCCACCCTGGGGATAATCTGGCTCGAGGGGACCAACCTGGTCAACTCCCTCTTCGAAGTCGCGTCGGCGGAAGGTACGGTGGGAATGTCGGTAGGCATCACCTCTTCGGGAATGAACCCGGCTTCCAAACTTATCCTGATAGTCAACATGTGGCTGGGCCGACTGGAAATTATGCCCGTTCTGGTGGCACTTTACCCGAAAAGCTGGAGATAAGAGAAGACTTACCTTTACCCTGCCATTCCAAGAAAACCGAAGCCTCGGATAGAGGCCACCTTCAATCAGAGGTAATAAACTAGAGTCTCGAGCTCTTTTGTAAAGAACATATGAGTCAACCTGACTTCCTCCGATAGGTTCAACTGAGTCGGCGCAAAGTTCAACAGACCCCGGACCCCACCGGCAACCATTTCCTCCGCTGCTTCCTGTGCCTCCTCGGGGGGAACGGCGATGATCCCGAGCTCAACGCCCTCTTCCTCGACCCTCTCCCTCATATTTCTGCCATCCTCAATCCTGACGCCGTTAACTCTTTTCCCGATCATCTCCTGATCCCTGTCGAAGGCCAGGGTAATATCAAAGACGTCCCTATCAAAACCCCGGTACGTAAGAAGAGCAAAGCCGACGTTTCCGACTCCGGCGAGGGCGACTTCCCACTTCCTGTTGATATGCAAAATCGCCCTGAGTTCCTCCGCTAGTTTCTCAGTTTTATATCCGACACCACGTGTGCCGAAGTCACCGAACCGCGATAAATCCTTCCGGACGAGATAGGAGTTCAAATTCAGCCTTCGGGAAAGCCTCTCAGAAGTAACCGTGTATTCCCCTTCTTCCAGCAACCTTTCAAAGCAGCGCAAGTAGAGAGGGAGTCGATCGATAGTCTCCCTGGGTATTTCTCTTTTTTTCATTATTACCCACCCGAGAAGATACTAATCCGGGAACGCCAGCCCTTTATGGCCTCTTCGAAGAAAAGACTAGACGCAGCAATAGAAGCTCTCTCATCGCCGGAACGCCGCCCGATCAACCTACCCGAACACCTGAAGCAAAAGGTCCTGTCCGTACGTCGCCGCCGGGAGAACAAACGTCTGTATCAGCTGACGGCAAACCGATCCCGACAGGCTCCCTGCTGAACCCCGACTATTTGCTTTCTCCCTCTTCAATCACCGTTAACTCTCGTCGACACTCCGGACAGAGAATCCGGATTCTGTCGCTGCGGTGACTCGGTTTTTCCTTCAAGTTGTCCCTGCGAGCGAGATCGAGGTTTTCAAGATAAGTGAGGAAAACGCCGGGATTGGAGTAGGCCAGATTGCCGAGTTTGTCGTAAAGCCAGAGCAGGTGATCTCTGGTCCCGACGACTTCTCCACAGGCTTCACAGACCACGAGGTCCTTTTCAACGTCGGTTTTTGGGCCCTCTTCCCCGCTGAAGGAAAGAGCGTATTCCCGGGAGAGCTCTATCCCCTCACCGGTCGTACAGAATTTCTCGCACTGGCCGCAGTAAATACACTCCTCCAGGTGCACGGTGAGTTCCCTTTGCCCGCCGGTGCCGTCCACGGAATCTTCCAGGTGAATGGCGTCCGCCGGACAGACGTTATAGCAGCCGCTGCAGCCGACACAACCTTCCTCGTTATATTCCGGCGCTCCCCGGAAAGTAGGGGCTACTTCCGCTTCTTCCGCGGGGAACCTGGACGTATATCTGTGAGAAAAGACTGCCTTGACTGCTTCCGTCAACTCCCTAACTTTCGGCTTTTTCATGACTTATCCTCCTCGTATTTGTCCACCACGCTACCTTCCCAGAGGGGAATTCCGGATTTGTGAGCTCCCCGGGAAAGCGCGTGGGCGGCGGTCGGTGCGGTAATTGCGATAAACAGAATAGCTGCAAGGGCCTTCAAGCCGGTGGGACCGACCCCGGAACTAATCAGAACTCCCAGCAGTATGGAACAGGTACCCAGCGTGACGCACTTCGTGGCCCCCTGAAGTCGGTTATAAACGTCGGGAAGACGGATTAACCCGATACAGCCGAATAAATTGAACAAAGCACCAATAATTATAATCGCTTTTCCGGCTAGTTCACTCATCGAATTTCTTACCCTCCAGGTGTTTTGCTAAAGCGGTAGTGCCGATGAAACTGAGCAATCCCCAGGCCAGGGCAATATTCAGATAAAACGGTCTCCCGGTAATGATTGCAAATAGCCCACAAAAGCCGACGACAAGGATTCCAAGAATGTCGATACCGACCATTCTGTCGGCAGGCGTGGGGCCGGAACCTATCCGATAAAGACAGAGAAACGCCGACAGGGTCAATAAGCTGAGGCCGAAACCAATCATTCGAATATCCTCCTGAGTAACGGTTCGAACCTGCCCACTATTTCGTGGGTCATTTCTTCGACATCGGTAGAACTAACGTTTATCCAGTGGACGTAGAGATGGCCGTCCTCGGATATATCCACCGTCATAGTTCCCGGAGTCAGCGTGATCGAATTCGCCAGTGCCGTCCTTGCCGATTCGCTTTCCAGATTAGTCTTTACCTTTACTATTCCCGGATTAATCGGAACATCCGGGTGCAAAACCCGAAACGCCACGTCGAGATTGGCCATCATCACCCACCAGGCCAGGACGAAAACGTAACATCCCGCCCAGAAGTATCTGACCAGGTTCAAACCTTTACCGGGATGACGCGTGGCCAGTCCTTCCAGCAGGAGACCCGACAGGAGAGCCACGATCGCCCCGGCAACAATCATGGGCCATTGGACGGGAGCAAAAGGCCAGGTAAAGAGGAGCCAGACCCCGAGAGTCACTGAGAAAACAAACAGGGTTCTAGAGATTTTTGCTTCGCTTTCTGCTTTTTCCACTGAGATCACCCTTTTATAAGCCGAGGACCAGTTTCGTGTATTCGGAGCCTTCCTGTAAGGCAAGAGCAGCGGGTCTTAGCACTACCCCCCGAAATTCGGGCAAGTAAAGTAAGCCGAGTCCAATACAGCAGATAGCCAGTATCACCAAAGGTAGGTAAAGCCCGGGAGAAATCTTCCCCGGTAGCCCCGCCCTCTCGGCAACTTCCCCGAGAAACAGCTCTTTCTGTACTTTCAAATAATAAGCCAGAGTTATCGCGCTGGTAAAAAGAACGATGCCGGCCAGGGGATACATCTCTCCCCAGATAGCCGCTATTACGATCACGAGTTTGCTCCAGAATCCGTTGAAGGGAGGGATTCCCGAAATAGAGAGCGTTCCCACGGTTCCAGCGGCTCCGGAAACCGGGCTAAGGCCCGTGATTCCGCTTATCTCGCTGAGATCTCTCGTTCCGTAAAGCTTCTCCACCCCGCCACTGAACAGAAAAAGCAGGGATTTATAAGTCGCATGATTTACGAGATGAAATATTCCTCCAATCAGGGCCAGGGTCGCGATCGCCGGTTTACCCTGTGATATCAGGACTCCCCCCATTCCCAGCCCAAGCGTGATATAACCCATCTGGGAGACGCTTGAATATGCAAGCAACCTCTTCAGGTCCTTCTGGCCCAGTGCTATCATTCCGCCGATAAACATCGAACCAGCCCCGATCCAGGTCAGTACCTGTGGCGCCAGTTCGGGCAGGTTAAGACCGTTGAACAGCAACCTTGACAGGGCGTAAATACCCAGCACCTTTATCAGGACACCTGAAAGCATGGCCGAAATTGGCGTCGGCGCGGAGGAATGTGCATCGGGCAACCAGGAATGAAACGGAACGAACGCGGCCTTCAATCCGAAACCGACGATAAAGAGTGCAGTGCTCAACAGGATGAAGGACTTGTCGGCCATTTCACTCACCCTGACGGAGATCTCCGCGATATTGAGTGAGCCGACTGATCCGTAGAGCATCGCTATTCCCAGCAAGATAAAGACCGAGCCGACGGCCCCCATAACCAGGTACTTGAAAGACGCTTCGATTTCCTCCGGACCGCGGTTGAACCCGACCAGCGCGTAAGAACTTATAGCGGCTACTTCGAGATAGACGTACATGTTAAATACGTCGCCGGTCAGTGCAACTCCGTACATCCCGGCCAGCATGAGCGAAAACAGCCCGTAAAATTTACCCAAATTTCTGTATTCACTCATGTAAGTTAGGGAGAAAATCGCCGTCACGAAAGCTATTGCGCTTATAACGACGACTATCAGAGAACTCAGCCCATCGAGTACGTAGTTGATCCCAATCGGAGGGGGCCAGCCTCCCATCCTGTATATTCCCTTATCGCCGAACTTGACCAGGGACAGAGCAAGCAGGAAGCCGGTTTCGAGAATCATCGCTCCGGCGTAGAGCTTGCTCCGCTCTCTAAATTCCTCGAGCAACGGTAACAGGAAACCCAAACCCAGCGGTATTGCCACAAAGAGTGGGAGCATGCTTTATTACCCCCTTAATTTCCTAATTTCCGTGATATCAAAGGTTTCGTAGTGCTGATATATTCTTACAGCCAGAGAGACCATCAACGCAACCACGCCCAGACCGATGACTATCGAAGTAATGACCAGCGCCTGGGGCAAGGGATCAACTGCGGCGGCAACGAATTCCGTCACTGTAGCCCCCTCTTCGATGATCGGTGCCTCCCCGGAAAGCCTATAACCGATCAGGATCAGAAAAGCGTTCACGGCGTGCTCCATAATGATGATCCCCATTATTATCTTGATTAAATTCCTCTTGTTTATGACGCTGTAGAGCCCGACGGCGAACAGGATAAACGCGAGTAAATACGTAAACATCTTCAATCCTCCTCAATAGCTCGAAACAGGGCAAGAAAAGCAAAAACCACAAACAGCGAGCCCCCTACTTTGAACCCGATAGCGAGGTTTATTATCGGCATGTTCCCGCCACTTAACAGACCGAACGGGTTTCCCGGGAAGCCTGCCTGAATGAAATTGCTGAGGAAGCTTCCACCAAATACGTAACCCAGCAACCCCATACAGAGGAACGACAGTGAAGCCAGACTATCCACTATCTCGGCGGACCCCACACCGATTATTTTTTTCACCCTATCTTTACCGTATGCCAGAGTGAGCAGGATAAAACAACCGGCAATAATTACGCCGCCGGGAAATCCACCGCCCGGCGTCAGGTGTCCCGTCAGAGCAATATAAATCCCGAAGGCGATGATAAAAGGAGCTACCCAGCGACTGACCGTCTTCACAATTCTACTCATTCCATTCATCTTTATTCCCCCTCTCCTTCAAAGAAGACTTTTTTCTGAAGCAGGGTAATCGCACCCAGTATCGCCGCAAAAAGCACGGTAGCTTCACCCAGCGTATCGTATGCCCGGAAATCCAGCAGGATATCATTCACTATATTTGCCCCGCCGACCTTATCGAGTCCAAATTTCAAGTAGAATTGACTTGCCGGCTCGGAAAATGTATCCATCGCGGTCTTCCCGAATTCGGGAAAAGCGCCGAGATAGTTGGCGAAGAAGGCCGAGCCGAGCCCAAACAGGATCAAGCTTCCTATCAACATCGGCTTACTTTCGTTGCCCCTGATGTCGGTCACCCCTTTGCCGATCGTTGCCCTGATCAGAATAACCAGCGTAATAATTTCCACCACTACCTGCGTTATAGCTATATCCGGGGCTCCAAGCCAGAGAAAGGCGATACTCAAACCAAACCCCACAGCTCCGAGCGAAATTATGGAAGATAGCGTGGACGGAGCTTCGACCGCGATTAAAGCAGCAATAATCGTAAAGACCAGAAAAACCTGAATAAGGACCATCCTAACCAACCCCGTTATTGTGTTGTAAGAAGCCAGAGAATAACGATTAAACCGGCGAACACCCAGACCAGATAACGGGAGAGTAACCCGTTGTGTACCCGGCGAAAAGTTCTTGTAAACGCTTTCCCCACCCAGCTGGTGGCCACGTAGGGATCGATAAATTGCCTTTCTTCGGCCCTGTATAGCCAGCTGGTTAACCTGGAATTCTTGACGCTATTATATATTTCGGAGGGATGGATGCTGAAATCCAGGTTTTCCACGTAAGGAAAGTACCTTTCCTCGTCTATTGTTTCGGCGTTCTCGCCCCCCAGGAACGCGGGCTTGCGCTTTGACCTCTTCTTCAGGCCAAAAATAGCGTAAACTGCGGCTCCAACGACGATAGCTCCGAGCAGGAAAGCGGCCGCCATGTATCCTACCCAGGTTCCAGTAAATGCGGGGGTTCCACCGATTATCGGTTTGACCGAGTCAAGCAACAACCGGGGATAAACACCGAGCCCGATGCACAGAACGGCGGGAACGACCACGGCCATCCTCATCCCCAGATCGGGGTTCCTCTCAAGCTCCCCTTCGCTTTCTCCGAGAAAAGCCGAAAAGAGGAATTTTGAAATATAAATAACCGACAGGGTACTGCCAAACAGGGCAGCCACGAGTACAAACGGAGCAAAGCCCCGGTCGAAACCGATGGAAGCCTGGTAGAGTATCCATTTGGAGTAGAACCCGTTCAAAGGCGGTACTCCGGCCAGTGAAAGCGCGCCCACCAGGACGGAGCCGAACACCAGGGGCATCTTTTTCCCCAGCCCCCCCATTTCGTCCAGCTTCCTCGTGCCGGAGACGTAGACAACTATCCCCGCACCAAAGAACAGCAGGCCTTTGAAGAGAGCGTGATTTATCAGATGAATTATTCCACCGGCGATGCCCAGCCCGGTGCCGATGCCAATCCCTGCCAGGATGTAACCGACCTGAGAGATACTGGAGTAAGCAATTAACCGCTTGATGTCGTTCTGAACGATCGCCAGCAGCCCGCCAATTACGATCGTAAAGGCCCCAATTACGGTCAGGGCGCTACCCCAGGTTGGCGATACCTCGAACAGTTCCCAGAAAATCCTGAGGATCCAGTAGAGACCAACTTTTATCATTATCCCGGAGAGCAGAGCTGAAATCGGAGAGGGAGCCTCCGGATGGGCATCCGGCAACCAGGAGTGGATCGGAAAGAAAGCTCCTTTTACGCCAAAACCGATCAAAAACAGGGCTAAAATTGAGGTACTCAACCCGGTACCGGCCAGCCCGGCCTCCTGGAGTCCGCTCAACCCAGTAGTTCCCAGAGTAGTCCAGACCAGGATGGTCCCGGCAAGAATGGACAGAGCACCGATCTCACTCATCAGAAAGTACTTGTTGCCGGCCCTGATCGAGGTCGTATTTCTTTCGTAAGTAATGAGAAAGTAGGCCGCGAGAGTCATCAGCTCCCAGAAAACGAACATCGTGAACAGCTCCGTGGCCAGCACGGCTCCGATCATTCCGCCCATAAATCCGAGGAGAAGCCCGTAGTACTTGTTTTCGTTTGCGGATTCCCCGTACCGGCTCAGGTATTTTCCGGAGAATACTGCCGCGAGAAAACAGAGCAGCGAAATCAGAGCTACCATGAGGAGCGACAGCGGCCCGAGACCAAATGAAATTACAATTCCTCCTACTTCTTTGCTGAAAAAGTCCAGACTACCCGATTGAACGGCGGGAAAAAACGCCAGCGAAAACCCAAATACGCCCAGAGTCACGGCTGAAGTCAGAATATTCCTCAATCTCGTGTCCAGTTTACCCACGATCCAGGCCACGGGACTGGCGGCCAGAGGAAAGAATATCAGTGCCAGCCCATAAATACCGATATCACTCATTGAGGACCTCCTCCAGAGGGCTCTCGTCCAGTCCGAATTCCCGTTTCAACTCCTCCGTTCTTTCAACGCTCATCTCCATCAGGTCTACTCCCTCTCTACCCTTAAGGCTTATCGCTCGCTCCGTACAGCTATAACACGGATCGACGGAAGCCAGAATTATCGTCGCGTCCGCGACCGTTTCACCGACACAGGTTGCTTTGTAGGTGGGGAAGTTCATAAAAGTAGGGGCCCGAATTTTGTGTCGAACCGGCCTGTTGGATCCGTCGCTCCCTACGTAGTGAAAACATTCGCCTCTCGGCGCCTCGTAATTGCCTATTCCCTCTCCGGGAGGGACGTTTTCCGGTTCGGAATCTATCGGTCCTTTCTCGGGCATTTCGTCGATGATCTGCTCGGACATTTTTATTGCTTCCAGCGTTTCCAGCAACCGGACTTCCACTCTGGCCAGCACGTCCCCCGCGTCTCTGGTAATTACCTCCCAGTCAAGCTTGTCGTAGACGCCGTAGGGATAATCGGCTCTAACGTCGATCGGAATCCCGGAAGCCCGGACCGTCGGCCCCAGGGCTCCGTAGTCGCGCGCCGCCTCTTCCTCCAGTACCCCGACTCCTTCCAGCCTGGCTTTCATCACGGGGTCATCGAGAACGGCGTTATACAGCATCTCCGATTTTTCCTTCAGAGTCGTCAGGCTCGGCCTAGCTTCCTCCAGATGTTCTCGGGGGATATCTCTCTGTACCCCGCCCGGCTTCATCATCGCGTAGGCGTTTCTATTTCCGGTAAGTAGTTCGAGGACGTCAAGTACTTCCTCGCGGTACCTCCAGGCCCACATGAAGACGGTATCGTAGCCGATGAAGTGACCGGCCAGCCCCGCCCAGAGGAGGTGGGAATGAATTCTTTCCAGCTCCCCTATCAACGTCCTTATATACTTCGCCTTCTCGGGAACCTCTATTCCGCCGCAGTCTTCCACGGCCAGGCAGTAGGCGTAAGGATGGGAGTGGGAACAGATACCACAAACTCGCTCTACGACGAAGGGTACCTGATTGAAGGTCTTTTTCTCCGACAACTTCTCGATTCCCCGGTGGTTATAGCCGATCTGCACGTCCACATCCAGGACTTCCTCCTCTTCCACTGTCAGCAGGTAATGCTCGGGCTCTTCCTGCAAAGGATGATACGGCCCTATAGGTATCGTCGTCGCCATATCAGTCAACCTCCAGGTTCTCTACGTCAAAATCCTTCCTGAAAGGGAAATCCTCGTCCCCGACTGAGTCCGCCTTGAGCAGACGCTTTTTCGCCGGATGGCCCTCGAAATCGACCCCGAACATTTCTCTTATTTCCCGCTCTATCCATTCCGCTCCCGGAATCTCGTTGGCAATGCTTTTCGTGGAAGGATTCCCGTCTTTTTTTACGGGTAACTTGATCGTTACCATAAGTCCCCTATCGTCCAGAGAAAAATGATACAGTAGTCTGAATAAATCCTCTTCGTCGACACAGGAGATCGTCGCCAGCCGCCCTCCGTGCTCTTTAAATACGAACTCCACCATATCTTCGAAAATTTCCGGCTCCGGATTCACGTAAAGCCTGCCAGAGCTTTTCTCCGTTTTCCCGACCTTCCAGCCGAACCTTCCCGATAGTTCTTCTTTAAAGCTAGAAGCGTTCATATTTCCACTTCCTTGAGTGCTTTTAGTCCGGCGTCCAGACCTTCGATTATCGCTTCCGGGCGCGGAGGACAGCCCGGAATATTGACCACCATAATATCATCTTCGTCGAAGTCTTCAATGACTTTTCTCACCGGACCGACGCAGTTATAAGCGTCGTGAAATATACCTTTCGAACAGGCGCAGGTCCCAACCGCAGCCACTATAAAAGGTCTGGCGGAAGCCTCCAGAATTCTTTCGAAGCGTGGTTTGGATTTCCTCGTCATCGGTCCGGTAACCATCAGTACGTCGGCATGTCTCGGCGAACCAACCAGCTTGCCACCAATACGCTCCACGTCGAATTTGGGGGTCAGGCAATCGACTACTTCTATATCACAGTTGTTGCAGGATCCCGTATTGACGTGATAGAGCCAGGGAGACTTGCTTATCCCCCAACTTTTCCAGTTCATTTCACCAATACCTCCCACTTATAGCCAGCCTATTCCGGCAAGATTACCGACGACCGCCAGTACTAAAGCTAAGAGAGCCAGCGGCGCGGCGCCGTACCAGAAGAACTTTAATGCCTGATCGGACCTCAACCTCGGATTGGTATTCTTGATGAGAATAATTCCTACCAGGACAAGGACGTATTTCAACGCTCCCCAGAGAGCACCCCACCCCGTACTGAAACCGCCAAGGAAAACGGTAACCAGGAAAAGCGGTAAAACCAGGAGCGCCATCAGATGTGAAATTTTGAACAGTCCGAGAAGCGGTCCGGAATATTCAATCAAAGGACCACCCATGATCTCGGTCTCCGCTTCCGGCGCGTCAAACGGTATAAACCCAAGTTCCGCCTGAATACATAACAGCGCGGCGATAAACCCGAGAGCTCCCGAAATACTTGCCACGACGGGTTCCGAAGTGAACCCGACCAGTCTCAGCCCCCCGCCAGCGTTGACGATCGCGGCAGTAATCGCTAGCAGCAAGGGTAGCTCGTAAGCGATTATTAACTTAAGCTCCCGGTTGGAACCCAAACTGGAAAGGGGATTACCGGACGACATGCCGCCCAGCACTACTGCAAGACCGGGCAAAACAAGCAAATAGAGTAACACTATTATATCGCCGACGAAGGAAGTTCCGGGATAGTTGGCCTTGACCAGGATTATCGACGATAGGAGCAGTCCTGCCGGGCCCAGCAGTGGAACGAGTAGATAGCTCCATTCCAGGCTCTCTTCCGGGATGATATTTTCCTTTCCGAATAATTTTGCTATGTCATAAGCGGGCTGCAAGAGAGGCGGGCCGACTCTCCACTGGACCAGCGCGGAAACCTTTCTAACCAGCCAGGAGGCAACCACTCCGGCAGACAGCGTGAAGAGCAGTCCGGGAAAGACGAAAAAATCGAATACCAGTCCTCCTACCATTACTTACCCCCTTTTCGGCCGATCAATTCGGGCTGCCAGCTACTGACGTGAACCCGGAGCCCATCTCTTAACTCGTGCCAGTTTTCTCCTTTCGGTTCGTGTCCCGCGGGAACGGACTTAATACCGCCGTAGGGGCAGGTGGAAACACAGGTTGGTTCTCCCTCCCTGTCCCCGCAGAGATCACAGTTCGAATCGAGGAAAGGGATGAAATCCGTATAAATCGTGCCGAATGGACAGGCCATGACACAGGAATCGCATCCGATACAGAGGAGGTTCGCCCGCTCGACCATTCCGTCTTCGTTCTTCTCCAGAGCGTCCACGGGGCAGGCGCTCAGGCAGGCCTGATCCTCGCACTCCCTGCAGAAGTGAGCAAAGGTCGCCTGTTCTCTCAGCTGCTGAATTCCGTTATTGCCCGGATGTGCTGGATTGCTGCATTCCGCTTCACATTCCTCGCATTCGGAATCACAGACATCCAGATCCAGCAATAAAGTTCTGTCCTGACTTATTTCCGATTTCGCCTCGGTTTTCATTCCGATCACTCCCAGAGATCAGGTATGCCTTTGACCTGATCATAGGTAAATACCGGTCCATCTTTACAGACGTAGTACGGCCCGAGCTGACAGTGACCGCACATTCCGATCCCGCAACTCATGTTCTTTTCCAGCGAGAGGTAAATATCTTCCGCTTCGAAGTGATCCAGCAGGGCCCGGGCCGTAAACTTCATCATTATCGGGGGACCACAGACCACGGCCAGCCCTTCTTCGGTATCGACGTCCGGTTCTTCGAGCAAAGTAGTCACGACGCCTTCGTTTCCTTCCCAATCCTCGTCGGCCTCATCGACGGTCAGCTCCAGGTGAATATCCGAACCGGTCTCCCACTCGTCGAGTTGATCCTTATAGATTAAGTGCTCCGGGGTTCTGGCCCCGTATTTCAGGCTTATCCGCCCGAATTGTTTCGGTCGAGCCATCAACGCGTACAGCAGTGACCTCAGCGGAGCCAGCCCGACTCCGCCGCCGACGACGAGAACGTCTCGCCCCTTCATCTCGTCCAGCGGATAACCTTTGCCGAACGGCCCCCGGATCCCCAGAGTTTCCCCGGGAGACATCCGGTGTAACTTGCCGGTCACTTCCCCGGCCTCCATGATCGTGATTTCCATTTCTTCCTTGACCTCGGGAGACGATGAGGGGGTAAAAGGGGCCTCGCCCAGACCGGGAACCGACAATTGTACGAATTCGCCGGTGGCAAATTCTATCGGCTCCTCCGGAACAAGCTCGAAGCTCTTTATATTCGGGCACTCGGTTTCGATATTTGTTATTTCCGCCGGAACGGAGCTATAAGGGTTTTCTACCTCCGACAGATCCTTTTCCTCCAGTTTAGCTCGCGTTTGCACTTGAGACCTCCTTCAAAACATCCCGCATATCTATATCGCCCATACAGCCGTCAATACACCTTCCACAGCCTGTACAGCCGTAGATATCGTGATTTTCAGGTATTCTATCGAACTTGTCGTAAAACCTGTTGCGAACGCGACTTTCAAGCGACTCCAGCGGGTTGGCACCACCGGCAACCCGGCTGTACCCTTTGAAGTTACAGCTATCCCAGACTTTCCTCCGATTCACCCGGGAGTCCTCCCGTTGCTCGTAGAGTTGAAAACAGTGGCAGGTGGGACAGGACAGGTTACAGGCCCCGCATTCGACGCAGTCCTCAGCAAACTCCTTCCAGACTGGATTATCCGCCGGTATATCCCCGATATCGTCCGGAATACTGAAATCGCCGTTGCGGTCTTCGAGTTCCTCTTTTCTCGCCACCCTGAAAGACGTCCGCTCCTCCAGCAGTTCTTGAGAGGCCGGCGCGAATAGGTCAGAATTTTCTTCGTACAGTTTTTCCGCTCTGAGGGAATTGGAGTTGAATTCGACGAGCAGATCGTCGAGACCGGGAAGCCTGGTTACGTTGATATCGAAGCCTTCCTCCGGGTAGGGCCCGCCATCGACTTTATTACAGAAACAGGATTCGGAGGTTTCGTAACAATCGCTGGAAATCAGCAACGTGTCGTGCCTTCTGACTGCGTAATAAGGATCAATGATTTCTTCGCCGAGAAAAACGCTGTCCAGTACCCGAAGAGAATTTAGGTCACAGGATTTGAGGCCAAAAATAGCCTGCTTTCTTCTTTCCGGTTCAATCGTATCCGCGGGAAAATTGGCAACGTCCTCTTTTGGCGGAAAGAAGAAAACTTTTGGCGGCGTCGTGATCCTGTTCTTCGGAAACTGGACCGTCGAATTTTCCAGCCCGTCCCATCTTTGATAGGAGATTTCGCCGTGAGATTCGACCGGAACAAACAGGTCTCTATCGGCCGCAATATTTCCCAGGAGGGTGAGAAAGTTCTCTTTCGATGC
Organism: uncultured Thermotogae bacterium; assembly: GCA_964513485.1. Taxonomy (GTDB): domain Bacteria; phylum Bipolaricaulota; class Bipolaricaulia; order M55B111; family M55B111; genus JAGXLP01. The sequence goes on from CAZENJ010000016.1 coordinate 16,913, forward strand.
CCGATAAAGGTCCATGATACCTCCCTTGCGCGGTTGACGCTAAAATAGTGATTGCCTAAAACCGACAACCATCCGCTAACTTTACAGCTAAACCTCAACGCTATTTGCTGCTAACTTTTCTCTATAATTTTAGTTTAAGCTTTTAAGTCCTTTTTCTTGCTTCTCTGCAGCAACAAAGGTTGAACTCGCGTCCCAGGTAGCTGATTCGGGAGGTATCAAGTGCGTTAGCTAAAAGAGTCGATGAATTACGTGAATATAATCCCTTTCACACTTTCTTATTATACAGCTACAAGTAGTATTGTCAAACTCAATTAAATTATTATATTTTTACACGAAAAGAACCTACCAGCGGCCAATAAGTAATATTATTCACTCTCAGTCGACCGAAGCGCGTTTGCCCTATTCGGCAAATATCGTGAATCGATTCACGGAAGATCAACTAAAAGAGTACACTTTAGGAAAGATTGCGCGAGCAACTAAAATACGATAGTCGAAAAGAGGGGCAGGAGAAGTGCCGAGACGAGGGTACCGATAATTGCACCGCCGATTACGTCGGACGGGTAGTGTTCTCGAACGAAAATTCGGGACAAACTTATTACCAGGGACGCAATGTAGGCACTCGACCAGGCCCACCAGAGGCCCGGATAAGCGGATGCTATAAGATAAGCAATCCCGAACGCCACAGTGGCGTGACCGGAAGGAAAGGCAAAATCGTCGATCATTCTGTACTTTAACGGCCTGGACCGGAGAGTCACCGGGCGGGGTCTCTCCATGATCGTCTTAACCAGCCGGAAAATTGCTATGTTGACTATACTTATGGCCAGACCGATCAGGACATAGGCATGGCCCTTCTGCCCGCCAAAAAGGATTAGCACGAGGCCAGCAAGTCCCCAGAGGTATCCGTCGCCAAAGTATGTTGCGGCAATCAGGTAACGGGAAAACCTCCTGGTCACCCAGCTCTCGCTAACAACTTCCAGGCCCAGTTCATCGCGGTTAACCAGCCAGAGCGCAAACTCGTCAAGCCAGGTAATAAACCGCTTCCAGTATCCCCTTTTCTCCTCCGCCAGCATGGCTTTACTCCTTTCTTCGCAGAGCGGGAAACAGGATAACGTCCCGGATGGATTCGGCACCGGTAATCGCCATCAACAGCCTGTCGATTCCGATCCCGATTCCGGCAGTCGGGGGCATACCGTACTCCAGGGCTGTAAGAAATTCCTCGTCCTTCTTCTTTTTCTCTTTTTCCACCTGTTTCCGAAACCTCTCCCTCTGTTCCAGCGGATCGTTCAGCTCCGTGAAGGCATTGCCTACTTCTATTCCTCCGACGAAAACCTCAAAACGCTCCGTCAACTCTTTCTCTCCGTCTCTTTTGGTCTTTGCAAGAGGGGAAATGTCGGTCGGAAAGTCCGTGATAAAGGTCGGCTGGAAGAGCTCGTCTTCGACGAATTCCTCGAAGAGCAACTCCACCAGATCCCCCCAGACCAGTTCCGTCTCTTTTTCCGGCAAGTCCAGGTTCCTGGCCTCGGTGAACTCTATCAGCTCCTCGACGGATTTGTTCTTTAGGCTGGAAAGTCCGGTCCGCTCCTCGACGGCCGATACCATGGATATCCTCTCCCACGGAGGCGTGAGATCAAGCTCTCCTCCCTCGAGTTCCGGGCTGATCGTTCCTATCGCTGCCCTGGCGCTATCCACTATTAGCCGCTCCGTCAATTCCATGGCGTCCTCGTAATCCGCGTAGGCCTGGTATATCTCTATCGTGGTGAACTCAGGGTTATGAGTCGTCGAAACACCCTCGTTGCGGAAGTTTTTGCCTAATTCGTAGACCCTCTCCATGCCCCCGATGATCAACCGCTTAAGGTAAAGTTCCGGAGCTATACGAAGATATAGATCCTGGTCCAGCGCGTTGTGATGGGTAACAAAGGGCTCCGCAGTAGCTCCCCCGGCGGCGGGCTGCATTAACGGTGTCTCCACCTCGAGGAACCCCTCTTCATCCAGCTGTCTCCTGAAGGAGCTAATCAACTTGCTTCTGGCCACGAACGTTTCCCTGCTCTCCTCGTTTGATATCAGGTCAAGATAGCGCTGCCGGTAGCGTTTCTCCACGTCCTTGAGGCCGTGCCATTTTTCCGGCAGCGGCCTCAGTGATTTGCTGAGGAGCTGGAAGCCGTCGATTTTTACGGATAACTCTCCCCGGTTCGTAGCAAATACTACGCCTTCCATTCCGAGAAAATCGCCGATGTCGAGATCGGTCAGGAGCTCGTAACTCTCCTCGCCGAGCAGATCGACGTTCGTATAGCCCTGGAGTTCTCCCGTACCGTCTTTAAGATCCAGGAAACAGGCTTTTCCCATATCCCGAAAACCGACTATCCTCCCGGCTAGCCTGACCCTGTCATCCGTTTCGTCGCCGGCCTCGACTTCGCCTTCGTACCTGGCTTCTATTTCGTTCACTTCGTGAGACCGATCGTAAGAATACGGGTAGGGATTTACCCCCTTTTTTCGCAGATCCGCCAGTTTGTTCTTCCGCTCCTCGCGCAGAACGTTGGATTCTTCCGGTGAATTGTCTTGGTTTGGCAAATTTTCACTCTCCGATGCCGAGAATCTTATATCTTCTGTTCCCGCTCGGTGTTTCGGCCACGATTTCTTCTCCCTGCTGATGCCCCATCAGGGCCTCACCGATCGGGCTATCCATCGATATCTTATTCTTTTCCAGGTCAACCTCCGCCGGGCTGACCAGAGTATACGTTTCGGGGCCGTTTCCCTCCTTCGGCTGAAGTATGACCTTGGTTCCAATCGATACCATATCCGACCGGATTTCCGACCTATCTATTACCTCGGCCTTGTCCAGCATGTTCTCAAGTCTTTTAACTTCTGCCTGGAGCCTGTCCTGTTTTTCTCTCAGGAACATGAATTCCTTGTTTTCCCTCAGATCTCCTTCATGCTCCTTTGCTTCTTTCAGCTTTTCGGGAAGTTCTTCGTAAAGCTCGTGTCTGAGCTCTTTCAACTTTTCCACTTTGGCCTCGTGGCCCTCTTTTGTCAAAAAGAAAGTCTCTTTTTCTTCTTTGGTCGCCATTGTTTACCACCTTTCACTGCGAGGCAAAATCGCTCAAGAATTTCTCCGCGAGTGCGGAATTACTCAATTCGTCAACCCTCTCTTTCGGCCTGACTATGAAATCGTAGTCTTCGAACTTTTCCTTGTTTTTCCTGAAACTCTCTCTGATTATTCGCTTTATTCGGTTTCGCGTTACTGCCTTGCCGACGGATTTTGGGGTCACTATACCGATCCTGGGCTTCGTCGCCTCTTTTTCCAGGAGGTAAAAAACGAAATACTCCCCGGAAAACCGCCGGCCTTCCTCGTAGACTCGGGAAAAATCCCTTTCTCTCAGTAGCCTATTCTCTTTTGGGAACAGATTATCGGACATAGATTGTATTCAACAAAGAGGTTACAATCAAGAAAAGCCTCCCGGCAGCTGGCAAAGAGGGACTATCGGGGGCCAAAGATTCCCGTCCCGATCCTTACCATATTTGCTCCTTCTTCCACGGCCACTTCGTAAGAATTGGACATCCCCATGGAGAGAATCTCCATCCTATCCTCCCCGTCGACGTAATCCTTCCCGATTTCAAATAGCTGTCTGGTGACTTCAAAGTAAGGCCGGGCATCCTCCGGGTCTCCGCTGTAGGGACCCATAGTCATCAGACCCTCCAGTCTCAGGTGGGGCAGGTCGTTCATTCCCCCGATTAACTGCCTCAGGGCTCCTTCATTGGGGTCGATGCCGTACTTGTTCTCTTCCTTGCCGCTATTTACTTCTATCAAAACCGGTACTACCTCCTTACCGGCTTTCTCCACCCGCTTATCGATATGTTTTGCCTTGGAAATCGATTCCACCGTCTGGATTCTATCGAAGAGCGGCAGGGCTTTGTTGATATCGTTCTTCTGCAGGTGTCCGATGAGCTCCCAGCTGACCTTCTCCCTCAGCTCGCCCAGCTTTTCGTATTTTTCCACCGCTTCCGGGTATGTGTAATTCTCACCGACGTATTCCGCTCCGGCCCGGATTACCTGCCTCACTTCTTCGACGCTTCTGGATTTAGTGGCAGCAACCAGTTTCACGTCTTCAGGAAGCGAATCCCTGATATCTGTAAATCTCTTCGCAATATCAACCATCGACCTCCCTCCTGGATACAGTAATAATTAAGTAAGTTCATGTGGAACGGGCGTCATGACCTGGCAATACGTGGATTACGGACCTGAGTTCTTTTCCCCGTCCTCTTTCCGTTCTTCCCCGGCTTTCCTGTATTCGCGCAGGACAATTGATCGCTCTACGTCCGATAGATGATCTATGTAAAGCTTTCCATTCACGTGATCCACTTCGTGCTGGAAGACACGAGCGGCAAGACCCTCACGGGTCAACCTCACGTCATTGCCGTCGAGATCAGTCCCTTCGACTACTACTTTTTGCGCTCGACTGACCGGTGCTTCCGGTCCCGGAACCGAGAGACAGCCTTCATCCATTGATTCTTCTTCGCTGCTCCGTTCGATTATCTTCGGATTAAGCAGAATGTGAAAATCGTCCTCCGGGTTGACTACAATCAACTTCTTCCCCACACCGACCTGGGGGGCAGCAAGCCCTACGCCTTCCTGCCGGAACATGACTTCGGTCATCTTATCCGCCAGATCTCGTATGTCTTCGGTTATTTCAGTAATTTCTTCGGCTTCCTGCCTCAGAACTTCTTCGGGATAGGTAACGATGTCCATTTTCTCCCCCTCATTGAGTCAAGCAGAAACCATATTTATTAATCCGTCCGTGCGAAAGTTAATTGATCCGTAATTGTTTGACTATCAATTGTAGTAAATACCTATTTATATTTCATAGAGCAGTGGAAGGTTAAATTCCATTTAACACCCCAGTTCAATTGAAAAAGAAAATAACCGATGCACCTTGAAAAATCCTAAAAATAGTTTAATATTAATTAAAATCCATTTTGAGGTGAAACTTATTATGTCTAGCGAAGAAGAACAGCATGGGAGTTTTCCCTTAATTGGTGACAAATTTCCGGAGATGGAAGTCCAAACGACCCAGGGCGAGATCAGCCTTCCCGACGACTATAACGGTCGGTGGTTCGTTCTCTTCAGTCACCCGGGAGACTTCACTCCGGTCTGTACGACTGAATTCGTTTCTTTCGCCAAGAGGTACGATCAGTTCCAGGAAAAGGAATGTGACCTGATCGGGCTTTCGATCGACCAGGTATTCTCTCATTTAAAGTGGACGGAATGGATCGAGGAAGAGCTTGAAGTGGAAATACCTTTTCCGATTATTGCCGACAATACGGGAAACGTGGCAGAAAAGCTGGGAATGATCCATCCGGGCAAAGGATCCAATACAGTTCGGGCCGTATTCGTAGTGGATGACAAAGGTGTAGTGAGGACTATCCTCTATTACCCTCAGGAACTCGGGCGCAACATGGACGAAATACTGCGAGTGGTCGAAGGCCTTCAGACTTCAGACTCCAGTGCAGCGGGGGGAAAAGGGCACGTAGCCATTCCCGCGGACTGGCCGGACAACGATATAATTGGCGACGAAGTCATCGTGGAACCCGCAAGCACGGAAGAACAGGCAAAAGAAAACCTGGAAAAGTACGAGTGTTACGACTGGTGGCTGTGCCACAAAAAACTCGAAGATTAGTTGGAAAACTTCAGGTAGCCCAGTTACCCTTTACGGCAAACTGGGCTACCAATTAAAACAAGGTGTTAATTATGAACGAAAACAGCAAATCGCGAGAAGAAAAAATTGACGAAATCAGGGAAAAATTAAAAGAGGGAAATTACAAAGTAACGCCTCAGAGGATCGAGGTAGTCGGTGCACTCATGGAGCTGGATCACCCAACCGCGAAGGAAATTCAGGAACATATAGAGGACCGCTATCCGATGATTAGCCCTTCGACGATTTACGGCACTCTCGACCTTCTGGAAGATATGGGAGAATTGATCCCCATACAGGAGGGTGCCGAAACGAGATACGATCTATCTCCGAAAATTCACCCGCACTATATCTGCGAAGAAACTGGAGAAGTCCGGGATATAGACGACCCAGAAATAAATGAGAAACTGCGGCAGTTAATGAAGGATAGCCCTGTCAAAGCGTCCCGGGTGGAGCTAAACTTTTACGGTTCCTGCAAAAAAGAGTCCTAAAAACCCGAAGCTAGTCCAAAGGAATGTCGACGAGGTTAAGTTTGCCAGCGATATTTGGCAAACTTAACCCCTCTGTGTTAGATCAACTCCCTGGTAGAACTGATCAAATAGATCGTTCTCGCAGCGATATTGGTTGCGTGGTCCGCAACTCGTTCGAGATCACGGATGGTAAGAAGTTCCGTGGACACCTGTTCTCCCAGCCTTGTAGCCTCTTCCGTGGATAGTGTCCGGCTCTCACTTTCAATCAAATGCCCGAGAATCTTGTTCGTGCTCTTCTCACACATTTCATCCATTTCATCGTCCCTCTCCACGAGCTCCCTGGCCGCTTCCAGGTTCTCTTTTTCGTAGTATCCCAGAGCGTCTTCAAACATGTTTCCCGCAAACTTACCGAGCTGCAGGATATCCTCTTCGTCCATTATCCTGTCGTCTCGCGACAGTTTTGTATAATCGGTCAGGTTTACTACCTTGTCGCCGATCCTCTCTATGTCAGTAATGATCTTAAAAGAGGCGGTTATCAGGCGTAAATCACTTGCTACCGGCTGCTGCAGCGCAAGCAAATCGGAACATTTCCTTTCGATCTTTACGTACGTATCGTCTATCTGGTCGTCACCGCTACCGATCCTGTCAGCCCTCTCCCTGTCCCCTTCAACCATCGCCTCCAAAGCGTTTCCAAGCCTATCCTTGACCTGCAAACCCATCTCCAGCACGTCCTCGCGTAGCTCTTCTAGTTGAGTGGCGTAACTCTTTCTGGTCATAATTATCAATCCTTGGTTAATTCTAATTATCGGTTTAACTCAGTTATTCTTCTTCACGTTTTTCTGGGGTTTATACTTTTCCAAGCCCGAGATAACTGTCCCGGGCCGAATAAAAATGATCAACGTTTCACGTTTACTCTCGAAATCTCCGAGGGATCAGGTATTTTAACCAAGTTACCGTGGCCCCTTCGTCCAGGGTAATGAAACCGACAAAAAGCTAAAATCTCAGCCAAACATTGAGCTGATTACTAAAAAGTTGCTCCTCTGAGCAGAGCAAGCCAAACCCTGATGACTCTGGATTGGCAACATTATACGCAATCAGGTAGATATATCAATCGGCAATCCTGACGCGCATTTTTATTTTATCGGTTCTTCCCTTTAAAAAACCTGACTACAGGTGGAGTCTATCCTCTCTTGATTGGAAATCAGGCGGGAAGTTATAATTGCCAT
>CAZENJ010000017.1:0-24086 GCA_964513485.1 uncultured Thermotogae bacterium
TCCAACGAGGTCGGCATGGGCGTTATTCCCGGATCGGCCGCTGGAAGGAGGTTCAGGGACGCACTGGGAAGGGCGAATCAGGTCGTCGGGGAGATTGCGGACGAAGTCTATCTTATGGTAGCCGGATTTAAGTTGAGACTGAAGTGAGGTGTGAAATTGAAGAAAATTTCGGAAATGACGAATAGGATAGAGGGAACGGACGAAAGGGTCAAGAAAGAAGCAAGGGAAAGAATGGACAGCCTGACGAAGCCCCGGGGAAGCCTCGGTCGGCTGGAAGATCTGGCGATAAAGGTTGCGGGCATCAGGGGTGAGATGAACCCTTCCCTTGCGGATAAGTACGCTTTCATCTTTGCCGGGGACCACGGAGTCGTCTCCGAGGGGGTCAGTGCCTATCCTCAGGAAGTGACCGCTCAGATGCTGGCGAACTTTATCCATGAAGGGGCGGCGATAAACGTTCTGGGGAATAAAGTCGGTTCGGAAGTGGTAGTGGTCGATGTCGGTGTCGGGTCGGACGGGATTCCGTCGTCCGTGATCGACGAGAAAATAAACTACGGTACCGATAATTTCGTTAACGGGCCGGCGATGTCCAGGGAGGACGCGCTGGCCGCGGTCCGGGTTGGGTACAGGATAGTAAACGAAGCTGCTGAATCAGGTCTGGATTTGTTGCTTGCCGGGGACATGGGTATCGGCAACACGACGCCGAGCAGCGCAATTACTGCGATCATGACCGGGTGCAGCCCCGAAGAAGTGACCGGAAAAGGAACCGGGATAGACGAAGAGGCCCTGAAACTGAAGGTAGCTGTCGTGGAGAAGGGTCTGGAGGTCAATCAGCCTGATCCGAGTGACCCACTGGACGTATTGAGCAAAGTCGGTGGTTACGAAATTGGCGCAATAGCCGGGGCGTATCTGGCTGGAGCGGCCAATGGGGTGCCCCTGTTGCTGGACGGCTTTATCACGTCGGCCGGGGCCCTGATAGCCCAGGGCCTGGAACCGGAAGTAACCAACTACATGATCGCGTCACATAATTCCGTGGAAAAGGGACATAGAGCCGCTTACGAGAAGCTGGGGCTGGAACCCCTGCTTGATTTGGGCCTCCGATTGGGAGAGGGGACGGGCGCTGCTCTTGCCGTTCACCTCGTCGAATCCGGCGTCGCCGTCTTAAACGAGATGTATACTTTTGCGGAAGCTGGTGTGTCTCCGGGAGGAAGCTAGTTTGATCGGTAATTCTTATCTGGACGATATCGAGTTACCCCGTCACGGGGGACGAGTGGAGGCCGTAGCCGAGGAGCGCGGTCTCGAACCCGGGGAGTTAATTGACTTCAGCGCCAACATGAATCCTCTGGCTCCTCCCGATAGCCTGGAGACTTACCTGGTGAATTCCCTGCCGTCGCTGGAATTATACCCGGATGACAGGTACGGCGGGTTCCGAGATGCCGTTCTTGATTTTTTGAAAGAGGATACCGGCGCGGAGCTCGCGCGGGAAAACGTCGTTCCGGGCAACGGTTCCGTCGAGTTATTCAGGCTGTTCTTGCGAACGGTTGCCGCCGCGGGAGCCGCCAGGGTGCTGGTCCCGTTTCCGACTTTTAGCGAATACAGTCTGCAGGCCAGGCTATTTGGTTTGGCAGTAGAGCGCAAAAGATACCAGGAAGTACTGGGCTCCGACCCGGTACAGTTAAGCGATTACGACGCTGTTTTTCTCTGTAATCCGAACAACCCGACGGGGACTCTGCGGGGAAAGGAAACCCTGGTTGATTTTCTCGAGAGATGTAAGGCCGGCGGGACTTTTCTTGTCCTGGACGAAGCCTTCAACGAGCTGTCCCGCCCGGCAGAGAGTTTGGTGGGGTTCGTAAACAGTTTCCCCAACCTGGTAGTCGTTCGATCACTGACAAAAGCCTTTACAATTCCGGGGTTGCGGATTGGATACGGGGTCGCGTCGGGCGAGCTTTCCGATAGAATGGAGAAACTTCGGCCACCGTGGAACCTGAATTACCTCGCCGCTTACGTGGGAACTCGTTTTCTGGAGGAGGAAAAGGATCTATTAAGCGAGGCAAGAGAATACCTGGAGGGGGAAAGGGAATGGCTACGGGAGAAGATAGAAGAGCTGGGGTTCCAGCTTTATCCGAGCTCCACGAATTACCTTCTCTTTCGAACGAAAGAAACTGGCCTGACGGCAGCGGAAATCGTCGACCGGTGTCTGGATTATAACGTGCTTGTTCGAAACGCGGATTCGTTTTACGGGGTGGACGAATGGCACGTCCGGGTGGCGGTAAAAAAGCGGGAGGATAACGAGAAATTGGTTCGGGCTCTAGCGGAAGCAGTTGCCTGAAAAAACCTTAAAATAAATGCTGGTGAGGTATTATGAATCTTTGCTTTTCGGTTATAGGAAGTTATGGAAAACCGGAAGGATATGGCTCCACCTTTTGGGAAATAAGCTTTTTTAACCGACGCTCGGGCTTTCCGGGCCGAGAAATTTCCGACTCGCGTGCTCAAACGGCGGCCTTCATGGTAGTGGGTTTTACTATAAAAAATATCATTCTTAAACATTTGGACTTAATTGGTTATGGTAATATCCCTCACCAGCACCTAGATTGCTATCGACGTCAAAATGGTTTTCGATTTACAGCTGAGATTTAACTTGTAGATTTTTTCAGATTTTGTTTATCCATAGCAATCTAGGTGCTGGTCGGTCAGACATATGCGCCGCGTCGCTGGAATTTTCTCGGCCCTCTGCCCTTATCTTGCCATAGGGAGATGCAATCTGGAGGAAGGGCTCTAGAACGGATATTTAGCTTTTTCGGGACAGTGCTTTCTCCATGTGCGCATTGATCTGATTTTGCCGATGGGGAGTGATAGCCTTTGGAAAGGGCTTTTGCTTCTGAAAACAATAAGGGGTAAAGAGGTATCTTAATTACATTATGAAAAAATTCACGATGAGGGTTAAGGATCGGTAGTGTATTTATTTGAGTTAGGGATTCCGGCCAGCCTGGTAGTATTGCTTGGAAGTCTCATTCTGGACCTCCTGCTCGGGGAGCCACCAGAGTTCTTCCATCCGGTTGTATGGATGGGGCGACTGATTGATTTTCTGAAAGAGAGATTCGTTCAGTTTGATAACCGGAGGGTGACCGGGAGTCTGGTGGCCTTAACTATAGCGTTCGGTTCGGGTGGGCTGATCTACCTGCTGCTCGAATTCATCACAGTTGTCTGGAAACCGCTGGCGCTATTGGCGGGAATTTACCTGATGAAGTCGACTATATCGATCAAGAGTCTGCTGAGAGTGGTCCGGAATATTGGCGAGAAGATCGAGTCCGACCCCGAATACGCGCGGGAGAAGCTAATTGCCCTCGTTGGGCGTGATCGAACAGACCTTTCCCGGGCGGAGATGCGGTCCGCGACGATAGAGTCTCTCTTCGAAAACCTGGTTGATTCGGTTATCACCCCCTTATTTTACTTTTTCCTGGGGGCTCTTTTTGATTTTGGCCTGGGCGTGGCTCTCGCCGTTGCCTACAAAGGGGTAAATACCGTCGATTCTATGCTTGGGTACAGGGAAGGAGCACTCCTTGACTTTGGTTTTTTCGGGGCTCGGCTTGACGATTTAGCGAACTGGCTGCCTTCCCGGTTTGCGGTCTGGTTTATAGCTCTGGCTGCTTTTTCGCCCCGGCCCGCAGTCACGGCGTACAGGGAATGGGACGCCGCTCCCAGCCCGAATAGCGGCTGGCCGATGGCCGCGGCGGCGGGTGCTCTGAAAGTTAGGCTGGTCAAGAGAGGTACTTATACTCTGGGGGCGAGTTACGGCCTACCGGAGCCCGAGGACCTGAGAAAAGCGGTAGGCCTTGCGGGAAGAGCGACCGGTTTCTACGTTTTCTTGCTTTTCGGTTTACTGCTGGTAGTTTGACATGCTCGGTGTTCGCCCGGAGAAACTGTGCGCGGCGAGTGGTTTAAATAGTGATTCTGCTTGCAATGTTAACACGAATCAAGCCTTGCGGGAGGAAAATGAAAGGACTCGTAATAGCGGGTACGAATTCTGGTGCGGGCAAGACGGTGGCGACGCTTGCCGTCCTCCGTGCCCTGGATAAGCTCGGCGAGGAGCCGCAGCCGGCCAAGATCGGCCCCGACTTCATCGATCCCAGCCATCACGAGGCCCTGACGGGTAAACCGTCACGTACTCTCGACCTCTGGCTGGAAGGGGAAGAGGGGCTGGTCGCGAATTATCACCGTGGTAGCGGCAGTATCTGCGTGGCGGAGGGGGTTATGGGCCTGTACGACGGAAAACTTTCCAGCACCGCCATGGTAGCTGAGATTCTGGGCTTGCCCGTCGTGCTCGTGGTGGATGGTAGCGCGGGAATGGAGAGCGTGGCCGCCACTGCCCTGGGTTTCCGGGAATTCGCCAAGTATCAGGGGATAGATATCGAAGTAGCCGGACTGATCGCCCAGCAGACCGGAGGCGGAAAGCACGAACGGGGAATAATCGACGCCTTGCCGGAGGAGCTGGAGTATTTCGGGAGGATCCCGCAGATGGAAGAGCTCGAGATACCGGAAAGGCATCTCGGTCTTTACATGGGAGAAGAAGCCCGACTGGCGGGGGAAAAGCTCGATCGGGCGGCCGGCTGTATTGACGCCGCGGGCCTGGCTGATCTGGCCGAGCGGCCGAGACGGAACTCCCCTGATCGCGGAGCTGATTTTGCGGAAACAAAAGGTGCCAGGGTGGGGATGGCCTACGACAGAGCTTTCAATTTCGTCTACCCGAATACGAGAGAGGTCCTCGAGGCCGGGGAGCTGGTTACTTTTTCTCCCCTGGCAGGGGACGAGGTTCCTGACGCTGACGGGATCTACCTTCCCGGCGGTTACCCGGAACTTTACCCGGAGGAGCTGGAAGGAAGTCCGACGCTGAAGGAACTCCAGGTGAAAGCGGAAAGCGGACTGCCGGTCTTCGGCGAGTGTGGCGGGATGATGGTTATGTGCGAGGCCATGAGGACGGCGGAGGGTGACCGTTATGAGATGGTCGGCATCCTGTCTCCGGAAGTCCGGATGGTGGAAAAACTTCAGGGCCTCGGTTATACGGAACTGGAAGCGAGCGTCGATTCGCCGGTAGCGAAAACAGGTAAGGAACTCCGCGGGCACGAATTTCACTACTCCCGGATGGAAATTGATGGGGATCCGAGTTACGCGTTTGAAGTCAGCCGGGGAAGCGGAATAGACGGAGGGCACGACGGTCTGATGTATCGGAATTCTCTCGGGACTTACACACATTTTCACGGCGAGAGCGGGGCGTTTTCTGCTTTCTTGCATACTATCGGTGATTGAGGTCGAAGTTACCCCGGGTTTTGTCACGAGGAGGTTCTTAATGGTTTTAGCGAGTTTTAATAACTGGAGGTACCATGACTGAGTCAATTCTCGTTGCCGGGACTGCCAGCCATTCCGGCAAGAGTACCATTGCTGCCGGACTGGCTCGGCTCTTCGCAAGGCGCGGTATTTCGGTTGCTCCGTTTAAGGGGCAGAATATGAGCAATAATGCCCGCGCCGTCGTCTCTCCGGACGGCGGCTGGGGTGAGATAGGTGTTTCCCAGTACGTCCAGGCCCGCGCGGCGAAAACCAGGCCAAATACCGACATGAATCCTGTCCTGCTCAAGCCCCGCGGGAACGGGGAAAGCCAGCTGGTAATTCAGGGTCGGGCGGTCGGCCATTTTCGGGCCGGCAGCTACTACGACGACCACTGGAACGAGGCCCGGGAAGCGGTCGTTGAGTCCTATAAGAGACTGGAAGAAGAATACGAAGCGATAGTTGCCGAGGGAGCTGGTAGTATAGCGGAGATAAACCTTCAGGAAAGGGATCTGGCAAATATTGAAACGGCAAGGATAGCCGAACCGCGGGTCCTGCTGGTGGTTGATATAGAGCGGGGCGGGGCTTTTGCCAGCTTGTACGGCACGATAGAGTTATTGCCCCCGGAGATAAAGGAAATGGTGGCAGGAGCGATAATTAATAAGTTTCGCGGGGACAGGAGCCTGCTGGAGCCGGGAATTCGCGAAATAGAGGCCAGGACGGGAGTGAAGGTAGTCGGAATAGTTCCCTACGGAGAAGTAAGATTGCCGTCCGAGGATAGCGTTTCTCTTCCCGCCGTCGGAGAACGAATGGTCTGGGGCGAGGCTGACGAAGTTGCGGAGGAAGAAACGGTCCGGGTTGCGGTCCCGAGATTGCCGAGAATGTCTAACTTTACCGATCTGGAGCCGCTTGCCCGTGAGCCCGGAGTCAGGGTGGTCTTTACTCGGCTGGACGCGGATCCGGATTTTGCGGACGCGGTCATTATCCCCGGGACAAAGAATACCGTGGACGATCTGCTGGCCCTGAACAAAGAAGGGTTTAGCGATAATTTACGGGATTTCGAAGGTTACGTGGTGGGGATCTGTGGCGGCTATCAGATGATCGGGGAACTGGTCAGGAACGCGGGAATTGAAAGCGTGAACGGAGAACTGGATGAAGTTACCGGAATTGGGTTGTTGCCTGTGGATACGGAGTTTTCACGTGAGAAACGGGTAAAGGAAGTAACGAAGACAGTTCGAGGTTTCGGTCCGCTATCCGGATTCCTGGGTGAGGTAAACGGATACGAAATCCACATGGGAGGGTCCACAGTGACCGGAGACGTAGCCAAACCGCTCGGCGAAGAAAGCGCGGCCACTGAACGGGTCCTGGGGACCTATCTCCACGGGCTGTTCGAGAACCGAGAACCGAGAGAGAAGTTCGTCGAAAACCTCTTCGAACTTGCCGGCAAGGAGCGGCCGGAGCGACGGAACGCCCCGGATTCACCTTACGAAGCAGTAGCTGATATGATCGAGGAAAACTGCCGGCTGGACGAGATTCTCGGTTAATCGGGAAGCGTCCTTCCGTCCGGTTTTACTCGTTTCTTTCCCAGTTTTATGGTTTCAAACCCCTCGTCCGGCCCAAGGATTTCCAGTCCATCCCCGGAGATCCCGGTAATCGTTCCCATTCCTCGAAATGATAGATCCTGGTAGCAGCCTACCAGTCTGTACCGAAGCTCTTTTTGGGAGTAGCTTTCTATTTCATTTACGTCGATGTTCCTCAGGTTATCGGGGCCGAACTCGATAGGTTGGTCGGAAATGAGCGTTAATCCGTTGTCCTTTTGCCAGGCGGCCAGAACGTTTCCGGGTAGACGTTCTTTTAGCCCCTCTGATGGGAGTTCTTCTCCCCGACCCAGGAGTGTCCCGGCGACCCGAATTCGCTCCCAGGGGTGTTTTGACTCCGCCAGCCTGTAGAAGTAACGGTTTAACTTTCTCTGCCTGTTCGTGGCCCGATCTCCCGGGGATTTACTACCGCTATAGCGGGAGTCGAGCCGGATAATCTTTTCCTCGGAGAGAAAAGTAGTAAACTGCTCCAGTTCATCCTCCTCCTGCAGCAGCAGCAGTCTGTCCGGCCCTATCAGATTGATCATTTCCCCTTTGTAGACCCGGGCGGCTTCGCCTTTCACCCAGCCATCGGTGTCGATCAGGCAGGAAGAACTGGCCCGATTGGCCAGGAGCGATACCCCGGTCATTACCTGGACCAGATTGCCTCGAGGGGTAAAATCCCCGACGAAATAAGCCTCCTCCATCCCCTGATCGTAAGTGCCGAGAGATATCAATCCCGGAGGACCTATCTCGGGCTGACCCAGGTCGGAGTCCAGGACTTTCCCCCCCAGCCGTTTGAATAGAGTTTTTACCAGAGTGGTTTTGCCGGTATCCATCCCGCCGTAAACTAGAACTCTGTTGCAGTCGGAGATCTCCTCCAGAAGGCGGTCAAGATTGAATGGGAATTCAGTCAGGGGCATATGGCTTATTTCTTCTTAAAATAGGTAAAACGGCCTACAAGCCCGAGGACGAAACCCCCGGCAGCGGAGATAAATATCAGCGCGGCCCGGGACATCTTTACCGTGGCAAAAAGCAACCGGGTCGAAACGGGTTCCCGGTTCTGAAAAATAATAACGGCGAGGAGAATAACGATGATCGCCGCCACGACCAGTTTAAATTTTTTCATAATTACCTCGATTTTTGGTGATTGTAGCTTAAAAACCGATTGGATTGGATTATAATTCTCATCCCGCTTCTGTTCAACTGCTGTTATCTTCCCGTATTTCAGCTCGATGCACCGGCTACGGGTTTCGTCCTTCATCGTAAGTTTGAATTAGTTGAATTGGCCATATAGACTTTAATATAAGGTTTAATGGAAATTTTTCATAAAGGGAGGTAGTTAGTTATGTCAAATTTTTCTAAATTTACGATTTACGCGCTTTTGCTGGTTTTGATCGGTGGTTTGCTATTCGTTGGAATTAGCTACAACGGAAAGATAAACTCCAGGGTGAAGAAAGAAACGGTAGACGAGCTGGAATCCACGGTCAGTAGCCTTTCCGAAAAGCTCAATCAGGTCGAATCAAATCGAGAAGAAGCCATTTCTTCCCTGGAATCCAGTTTGAATAAGAAAATAGAAGACCTTTCCGGGACAGTATCCGGACTGGGAAATGAGCTGGAGGAGAAACATAAATCCGTTACGGATCTGGTTCAGGAATGGAAGACCGCCTACGGTGACCTGGAGAAGAAGGTTAACGGTATCGAAAGCGCCATGGAAAATAGCCTGAGCGACGTGGAGCAAGCTCAAACGGAGCAGGACGAGACTCTTGCAACCCTGAAAGAAACAATCGAAGAAATGGCCGGCGAACTGAACGCGACAGTGAAAGATCTTCAGGATCTGAGCGAGCGGGTGGATTCACTCTTTGAGCGTCAGGAAAAACGGAACGAGTCACTCATGGGCCAGCTAGACGAGCTGAAGAGGGAGCTTGGCAGCATAAATACCGAGCTCAATTCGCTTGCTTCGGCGGACGAGGACTTCGCAAAGCAGCTCGAAGCGATAAATGCGGAAATCAGCACTATGCGGACGCAGCTTTCGTCAATTTCCGGTAAGCAGATAAATCTGGAGGAGAAACTCAACGCGGGTATGGAAAACCTCCGGAGCGAGATTTCCGGGCTGGAGGAAGAAGTTCAGAGTAATTCGAAAAAGCTGTCCGATACGAGTTCCTAGAAGCCCGAGCCGTTAAGGGTGTCCCCGTGAAATAACTTACCGGTCCCAGCTGGGGAATATATTTTTGTCGCCGGTTTAAACCACCATCGAAGTTCCCGGGATAAGGTGGTGTCAAAGGCCCCGTACTTCGGTGCGGGGTAATTGACTTCCGCCTGAAACCATGACTGAAGAGGCCCTTTCCGAACTGCACCCGGCTGAAGCCAGTCGGGAGTTACTGGAGCTCAGCGAAGAAAGCGCGGCCGAGCTTATTCGGGATCTCGATCCGGATTTCGCGGCCGAAACTCTGGAAGCGCTCGACCCCTGGCAGTCTTCCGGGATATTTCTGCAATTGCCGGACGAGACCAGGGCCAGGTTGCTGGAGCGAATGCATCCGGATGACTCCGTAGACCTGCTTCAGGAGATTTCTGCCGGGGAAAGAGAGTCAGCCCTCGAACTCGTCAGCGAGCTGACGAAAAAGCGTCTTACCGGTCTGCTGGAATACCCGGAGGATACCGCCGGCGGGACGATGTCCCCCGAAGTAATTAGCCTACCGGAAAGCATGTCCGTGGGAGCGGCCACGGAAGAGTTGCGCCGGATGGAGAAACAGCTGGAAGAGAAAAACTACGTTTACGTGACGAACGAGGCTGGTAATTTGAGAGGCGTCCTGCCGCTTCGGGACATCGCCTTCCGCGACCCCGAGCTCGAGTTAAGTCAGGTGATGAAGGAAGACGTAAAGACCGTTCTGCCCGAGTTCGACAGGGAAAAGGTCGCGCGAATCTTTGATCGGTACGATTACCTGGCCCTCCCGGTGGTCGACGAGGAAGGCTGTCTGCTCGGCGTTATCACCGTAGACGACGTCATAGACGTTCTCAGGCAGGAAAATACCGAAGACATGCTGGAAATGGTCGGGATAAGCGGAGCGAAAGAGGAGTCCATCCGGACGCCCTGGAAAGTATCAATGAGCCACCGGCTACCCTGGCTGGTGGTCAATCTCGGCACTGCCCTGCTGGCCGCGGTTGTCGTCAGTGTCTTCGAGGGGACGATCGCCAGGTTTGCCGTACTCGCCGTTTTTATGCCAGTTATAGCGGGTCAGGGTGGAAATTCTGGTTCTCAGACAGTTACCCTGTTGATCCGGGGGATTGCGCTCGGTGAGATTAATAGGGGTCAGGGAACCCGAGCGCTCGCCAAGGAGGCCCTGCTGGGAGCTTTGCACGGCCTGTCCATCGGGGTTATAGTCGGCTTGATTGCTTACTTCTGGAATGGATCCCTCGAAATCGCTTTGATCGTCGGGGTCTCCATGGTGTTGAGCATGATAGTTGCCGGCGTCGCCGGCGTCGCAATACCGCTCGGGTTAAAACGAATCGGCCTGGACCCGGCTCTATCGGCGAATATCTGGATGACGACCGTGACGGATGTCGCCGGTTTTTTCTTTCTCCTGGGCCTGGCGTCCTGGCTGTTGGGCTGACGTAACCCACTGAACCCGCCTTTCAAACTGGCGCGATTGGTTCAAGGTGGGAAAAAGGAACGAATGGGCGTCAGCTATCGGTACTTTTCTTGAACCGGCAGAATTTTAAAAATAGTGGCTAATGTGATATACTTATTATATAATAGCTGATTTTTGCAGCGCGATAATTTGGTCTTATACATTTTGTTTATCTACAGGAAGACTTCTTGGGACCTCACGGTTTCTGGTTTTCCCTCTTAACCTCGTTATTTTGGGGAGGCGATAATATTAAGACCTCTCAAAAGACCCAGAAGGTCGAATATATCCGAAGCAGGATGGATAAACCGGATTGGAAGCTGGCAGAGGAGCTGGATGAAACTCTTTACTACGTCTGGCTGGTGAAAGAAGTTAAAAGAAATCCTAAGTTACAGAGAAAGCGGGGCCACATAAAACGTTAACGCGTTTACCTGGTTGAGTTCAGTAGTTCAGGTAGAAGAGCTACCGGATCGGTTGATGTGCAAATAAGTTAGAGCGCGAAACGAGCAGATTTGGTCGGCTCGGAGGGTGGAGCTCCAGGTGATCTATCAAATTAAACTTGTAAACTTGATTGAAAAGTCCGGTTAAATAACCGCTATGGGTCTTTTTAATCCAAATTAGTGTCGCTGGAGAGAGTAGACTGATCGGTAAATATAACGAAAAGTTAATCACGAAATAATTTTGTCGGTTTTGCTGCCCTGAAAAAGGGTAATCAGCCCCTGATGGTTTGAGCGCTGATCTCGGTACTTAGCGAGAATAATACAATCCCGATAGAACCTCGCCTCACCCGTTCCGACCTTGGGTGGGGCGAAGCTCAGTTTTAATCCATCCCTCAATGAAAACTGTACCTGATAGAATTCATTGCCCCCGTCAAGAACCCCCCAGGTCTCCAGCACTTAGTTTGCTATTGGGGACAAGATAGAAACTAATTTACAGCTAAGATTTAACTTGTAGGTTTCCTGGACATTTTGTTAATCTATAGCAAACTAAGTGCTGGAGGGCTTCCTGGGCAATTTTTGGAAATCTCCTGGGGATTGATTTACCAGCCGCTAAAAATACTTATCCGTGATTCCTCCGTATCGCTGCACCCTTTACCTAGCTAGAGTCGAAGGTGTTTTTAGCCAGCACCTTGTCCAGTGGCTTCCTTTCCCTGCCGCTGTTCTCACTTTTCTGGTGTTTTTCTCTCAGTTCCTCCGGATCGTCCGGCTTCCCTACGATAATTAGTGTGATCAGCTCAAAATCTTCCGGAATATTCAGTACTTCCCTGGTGACTTCTGGGTCGAAACCGGCTATGGGATGGGCGACAAGACCCAGATCGGTTGCCTGGAGCAAGAGATTCTCCACTGCGAGCCCGGAGTCGAATTTATAATAAATCCTCCCCTGCGAGAGCTCACAGTCCAGATCGGACCGGGACAGGACGGCTATTATAAGTGGTGCCTTCTTGGCCCAGTAATTTCCGCCCGGCAGGGCATCTTTGATCGGCTTAAGTTTCTCCCGATCTTCGACCAGGACGAACCTCCATGGTTGGTTGTTAAAACATGAAGGGGCGAGATGGGCCGCCCGGACCAGCGTTTCCGCTGTCCCTTCTTCCAGGCTTTCCTCCGAGATAGCTCTTTTCGACCGGCGCCTTTCAATTAACTCGTTTACAGCTCCCCGTTCTTCTCTAAAGTTTCTTTCTCCCATGGCCCTCCTCTTTTCATTTTATGGGGAAAACCTGATTTATATTCCGTCAAAATCTTTCGCAGCAAAGTTTGTGGTCTTGCCCCGCAGATTGTCGGGTTAATGACTATAGCATAAGCTGGAGGTTTTTTCAGGTCGAGTGGCGAAGCCTCCCAGAACTCCTTATATCATCGGACCTGCACCTGGTATGCTTCGATAATAGAGAAAAATCTCCGGCCGGGTTTGTATTTTCCTGCAAGGGAGGATATAAATTATTAAGAACGGAAGCTGGCGGACTTAAACTTCCTTTTGTTTTCCGATCGAGGTTCTCGGGGCGAGAAGTTAGTGCTGACTGGCCCTTCTGGGCGAATTGGTAGGAGGTAAATATGGCCGGAAAAAGACTTATCCCCGTAATCGGGTCCTTTATTATGGTGCTCCTGCTCGTGGGGAGTCTATCTCCCGGCGTCCTCGGAAACCAGAACGAAGTTCGGGACAGGGTAACCGATAGCATCATTGATCAGCTGCTAACTTTCATCCATAGCGCGGCTGAGATCATCGGTAAAGGTCTCGTCATGCTCGTGGATACGATAGCCGGGGTCGACGTCTCGGAATTACAGCAGCCGCTCGGTTACCTGGGAATCCTGACCGCGTCGTTGATCGTCTTCGGGGCGCTCAAGGCGGCACAGAAGATTATCTGGTTTATCGTGTTGCTCGGCTGGGGTTTGATCATAGTTCGGATAGTTCTGGAAGCGCTCGATAAAAGCAACGGACAGGTAATTTGAGCTCCCCACTCGCTGGCTGTACTCTGACTTGCAGTAGATTTTTATGGAATTGACTTTCCAGGGAGGTTGGTGGAAATTATTCAGCAAATTTATCTTTATCTGATCTGTCTTGGCACTTTTTTGCTGGTTGACCTATTCTGGCTCGGGATAGTTGCCAGGGAGTTCTACCGGAAACAGCTAGAGACCTGGATGGCCGAATCGACGAACTGGACGGCGGCCATTATCTTTTATCTCCTGTTCGTGGTTGGAGTGTTGATATTCGTCGTAAATCCGGCGGTGGAAAAGGGCTCTCTGGCCAGGAGTATCGGGTTTGGATTCCTCTTCGGGTTAATCACTTATGCGACCTACGATCTGACGAACCTGGCCACGCTGGCCGACTGGCCGCTCTCCTTGACCCTGGTTGATCTGGCCTGGGGAGGGGTTCTGTCCGCGATTGTTTCCGTAGTTGGGTACCTTGTAGCCACCAGCGTCTTAGCCTGAACCTCCCCCCTGATTGCCGATGAAAGGCAATCAGGGGCAATGAGGATATTCCGGTTAGCGGGCCAGATTGTAAATCTCAAGTACGTCGTCTCGGTCGAGTTCGACGAAATTTCCCACCGGACCGTCTTCGGTGCATTTATCCGCCATTTCTTCCAGATCGGCCTCGCTTATTTCAACCTCCAGGTCGCTCAATCGGGTCGGAAGGCCAACCCTCCGAAAGAATTGCCTTAGATCTTCTATGCCTTTCAGTGCGGTTCTTTCCAGAGAAGCAAAGTCCACCTCTTCGTTCCAGACCCGGGCCGCGAACTGGGCGAACTTTTCGAGGTTTTTCTGGTGGACGTATTCCATCCAGGCCGGAAAAATGATCGCCAGTCCGGCACCGTGGGTGATATCGTACATCCCGCTAAGTTCGTGTTCGATCGGGTGAGAAGCCCAGTCTTCCTCTCGCCCCGTTCCAAGCAGATCGTTATGGGCTATCGTACTCGCCCACATTATCTGGGCCCGGACGCCGTAGTTTTCCGGTTCTTCGAGGGCGATAGGGGTATTCTCTATTACCGTTCTCAAAGTTGCTTCGCAGAGTCTATCGGTGAAGTCGACGTTTGGCTCATGGGTAAAGTATCGCTCCATGACGTGCGCCATGATATCCGCCGCGCCGGACGCGGTCTGGTAGTCCGGTAGTGTATAGGTAAACTCGGGGTTCAGAATTGAAAATTCCGGTCTCAGTTCGTCGTCTACGGCGTCACGCTTGTAACCGCCTTCCTGCTTGGTGATGACGGAACCGGGACTCGATTCGCTTCCCGCTGCGGGTATCGTCAGGACGGTTCCGATTGGTAGAGTGTCTCTGATTTCTTTATCCCCGCCATAGAAGTCCCAGACGTCACCCTCGTAAGGCACGCCGATCGAGATTGCCTTGGCAGTATCGATTACGCTTCCGCCACCGACGGCGAGTATAAAGTCGATATTTTCCTCCCGACAGATCTCCACTCCTTCGTGGACCAGCTTGAGTCTGGGATTAGGTTTCACTCCGCCCAGCTCCACGGCTTCAACTCCGGCAGCTTCCAGCGAACTCATAACTTTTTCGTAAATCCCGTATTCCTTGATGCTGCCGCCGCCGTAGACCATTAGAATTTTGTCCGAGTATTTAGCTACTTCTTCTCCGGTTTTTTCCTCCGTTCCCCTGCCAAAAATTATCTTCGTTCTATTTTGAAAGGTAAAATTTTGCATTCGGTCTTCCTCCCTTTATTGAAGAATTTGCTGTTCATCGGCCCCTGCGTTCTGCTTTGCTTCTTTAATAATACTCGTTCAGGTACTATAGTAAAGTATCATTATTAGAAGGGGGATAACATGTTAAAGGGAAAGAAAATTCTGATAACCGGTGTTAGGAATAAGCGCTCGGCCGCTTTCGCGATCACGGAGAAAGTTCTGGGGGAAGGTGGCGAGGTAATTCTGACATCTCCTGACGTCGAGAGGACCGAGAGGGCTGCCGGCAGGCTATCCCGGACTCCTTCAGTCCTGGAACTGGACGTAACGAAACCGGAGACTATTCGTAAGGCGAAGAAGGCTCTCCGGGAAAAATGGGGCGAGCTGGACGGGCTGGTCCACTCGATCGCTTACGCGGATCGGGAATGCATCGACCCCGACTTCTTTAAGGCCGACAGAGAGCAGATAATGCACGGGTTCAACGTATCCAGTTTCTCGCTCTTCACCCTCGCGGAAGAGTTCTATCCGCTGATGAATGAGGGAGGAAGTATAGTATCTCTCAGCTTTGACACGGAGAAAATCTGGCCCCCTTACGGCTGGATGAATTTCTTTAAGGTCGCGCTGGAGTACTTCACGAAAATGATTGCCCTGAGGCTGGGGGAAGAAGGAATCAGGGCGAACGCGATCTCCGCCGGGACGATGAAAACACTTTCAGCGCGAGGTATTCCGGGGTTTTCTAGCATGGCGGAAGAGTACGAAGATATGGCGCCTCTGGCCTGGGATAGCAGCGACTCCCAGGAGTACGTGGCCGATACCTGTGCCTGGCTCCTGTCGGAAGAGTCGGATATGGTTACAGGCGAAGTAGTTCACGTCGACGGCGGAGCGAACGTTAGATCCGCGTTCAGAACAGAGGGCTAGCTTGTTTTGGTTGGAGATAAACCAGGCATTTGATACTCCGGTCGGACCCGGGGACTGCAATACCCCGAGGTGGTAAAGTGCGAGTAATAGTAACAGGAGGTACGGGGCTGATCGGCAGAGAACTGGTCCGGGAGCTGAACGACCACGGACACAGTGTTGTGGTACTTTCCCGCAATCCGGCGAAAAAAGAAGTTCCCGGAGAGGTCGAGATGGTAAAATGGGACGCCGAGTCGGCGAAGGGCTGGATTACCGAGGTCGAGAGGTCCGAGGCCATAGTTAACCTGGCAGGGGAAAACATTGCCGGCTCCGGCTTGCTGCCCGACAGGTGGACGGAGAATAAGAAAAGGAGGATTCTGGATAGCCGATTAAAGGCCGGTCGAGCTGTCAACGAAGCGGTTGAGGCCGCCGATAGCCCTCCGGACGTGGTTATCCAGGCTTCCGCCGTCGGATATTATGGAACGAGCGAGGACCGCCTTTTCACGGAAGAAGCCTCTGTCGGCACGGATTTTCTGGCCGGAATCGCGGAAGAGTGGGAAGATGTTAGCCTGCCTCTGGAAGACCTTGGAGTCAGGCGGGTCGTGATCAGAACGGGTGTGGTGCTCAGCCCGGAAGGGGGAGTTCTGCCGCGCCTGCTTCTGCCTCACAGGTTCTTTCTCGGTGGACCTCTGGGAAGCGGAAAACAGCCGTATTCCTGGATACACGTGAAAGACGAGGTCCGGGCGATCCGATTCTTGCTCGAGTCCGAAGGGGCCGGCGGACCGTTTAACCTGACCGCGCCGAACCCTCGCAGCAATCGGGCATTTGCCAGGCAATTGGGGAAGGTACTCGGCCGCCCGTCTTTCTTCCGGGTTCCGGGGTTCTTGATCCGTGCCCTGCTGGGCGAGGCTGCCATTATGGTCTTGCAGGGGCAGAGGGTCGAGCCTGCCCGGCTGAAGGATTTGGGGTTCGAGTTCCGCTTTCCCGAACTGGAGGAAGCTCTATCCGATCTGGTGAGTTAAATGGGTGAACCGACCAAACCGAAACCGGTGAAGTTATTTACGGGTTTACTGACCAGCACCCCGGAAGTACTGGAAGAAGTTGAGGCAGAGCTGTCGGCTCGTTACGGAAAAATAGAGAGGAGAAGCCCTCTCATCCCCTTTGATTACACGGATTATTACGACGAGGAGACCGGGGAGGGGATAAAGAGAGAGTTTCTTGCCTTCGAAGAGCTGGTTGACCCGGGAAGACTCCCGGAGATAAAGCTGGAGACGAACGAACTAGAGGTTTGCTTTTCCCGTGAGCTCGATATCGATCTCCCCCGACCGGTAAATATTGATCCCGGCTACATCGGCCTTTCGAAGCTCGTCCTGGCGACGACGAAGAACTATTCCCATCGAATATACCTGCGGGACGGAATATTTGCCGAAGTCACCCTGCGGTACAGGAAGGGGGGATTTGAACCGTTGCCCTGGACTTACCCTGATTACAGGTCGCAGGACTATATCGATTTTTTTGAGGAAACCAGAGAACTCTACCTGGATCAACTCGAGTGACTACAGTTATTCCTCTGAAAGACTCCTCGCTCGGCCGGTGCGGGAAAATTTTTTCGCTCCGCCAGTTGAAGTTTGAAAAACTTCCTGCTTAAACTATACTTTGTTGATAATACAAAACTCTGGAGGGTTTGTAATGTCAGCAGACGTTAAAATTGATCAAGACGTATGTATAGCATGTGGAATTTGTTACGATACTTGCCCCGACGTTTACGAATCGGACGAGGACGGAAATTCTCGTCTGGTAGAGGATTACAGAACCGATGACGAAAGAACAGGTGAAGTTCCGGACGATCTGGTTGATTGTGCGGAAGAAGGTATGGAGCAGTGTCCGGTAGACGCAATTGAAGTAAGTTAGTAATTTTTGGCCTTTCCGGACAGGAAGTTCTCGTTACATTTTTTATTGACTATCTCGAAGAGAATTTTTCTACTGTTATATCCTTTCCCCTTGCTTTCCTTCCGAAGGCAAGGGGGAGTGATTTATGAATAGTTTGGCTCGTTTTTTGGACTTCACCCGTATTCCGTCAATTTCGGAAAAGATCCCTTGAGGAAATTCGGTTAGCCCTGAAGTAATTAATAGTTTTGTGGAACCGCCTGGTTGCGTCTTAACTGATAAAAGATAACCCATCGTGGTGGTAAAATGTCCGAGACGGACTATAATTTCGAACCCTTTGCGAATACTCGAGAATATCGAAAGATAAATAGAAAGATTATCGTATCCTGGATTGCTTCCATGGTCGATTCCGGGGCGAAGAGAGTTTCCAGGTTGCTTGATATAGCTACCGGCATAGGAACAATGGTCCAGTTGTTTGTGGAAGAAATACCGGATGATTGGGAAGAGCCGGAAGTGATTTGTCTGGATAAATCGGAAGGAGCCCTCGAAGTCGCCCGGGGGAAGCTGGAAGCGGTGGTAAAATCGTTGAGTTCGATTCACGCCCCGATACAGTCGATGGAAATCCCGAAAAAAAAGATGAACGTGGTCCTCTGGGGCAACGGTATCCATAACCTGTCCGAGAGGGATCAGGCCGAAGCGGTGAGCCGGATTGCAAAGAGTCTGGAAGCCGGTGGCTGGTTTTTCTTCAACTCGGCTTTTTACGAAGGCGCCAGGCCGGAGGGAACCAGGTCATTTTACCGTTACAAAGTAAAGAAGGCCGTTCAGTACCTCAGAGAAAAAGGCGTCGAACGGGAGAGAGGGAAAGAAAGAGCTGAAGCCAGCAAATTTCACCCCGCGGAGCATTACCGCGACCTGGTTCAGGGTGCCGGGCTGAAAGTTCACGAAATGGAGGAACTGACGGCGCCGCTCTATCAGGAAGCCTGGGAGTACATCAGCGGATTTAAAAACTACGCGCTCGGGGCACTTCACGGGTATCCCGTCGAGGAAGCCCAGAAGGCTTTAAAGCAGTCCGTCGCCCCGGCTCTGGAGAAATACGGAGTGGAAGACGAGAACGGAGATCTATACGTGCCGAGAAAGTGGCTCAGAGTTTCTGCCCGGCTTGATTGACCCTGGTTGACCTTATCTGAAACTATGCCAGCGGGAGCCCGTCTTCGAGCAGCTCTCCCGCTCCATTTCTTTTAAGCGCTCGTAGAGCCTGCGTTCGTCCTCCGTGATCAGCACTCTGCTGTCCGCCTGGGTCTGCTGGTCGGAATCGATCAGGGAGGTATCGATATCCAGGCCAATTTTCTCGAACCCTTCCTGGACGTGCGGCTCTTTTTCCAGGAGCGACTCGTAACTTATGAGAATGCTATCTTCCAGGTTTTCGTAAGCTGCTATAAGGGCGTTTGCGTTTTTCTTCCAGGAGAGCGGAAATTCGCCGATGCCCCGTTTGAAGAGGCTGGCTTTCACGTTGGCGGGCTGACGGAAAACCCCCACCATCTTAAGTTGATCCGCCACGTGGCGGTAGAAGAAGATTGCCGGTACCCGGACCAGTTTTAAACCGCTCCAGCCCGATTGATCGTTGAGACGTGATATTACCTCGTTCATCTTTTCCGTATTCTCTTCGGTCATCGCCTCCTTTAGCAGGAGCTTTGACACCTCTTTGCTCAAGGCCATCTCGTAGTAACCCGCCTGATTGTATTCGTCTCCTTCGAAGTCGTTTGGAAAGGATACTCCAGCGCTCTCGACGAGCTGACAGGCCAGGGAGGTGCCGCTGCGGGGATGTCCGGCAACTATCACGGAATTGTCCAGAACTATTGGCTTCGTCAACCTTACCTCCTATGAGAAAGTCGTACGCTCGTGCGGGATAATATTTATGAAGACGTCAGAAAGCACATCTGGCAAAAATAATTCTGGTGCCGAGGGCGGGACTTGAACCCGCACGGACGGTAAAATGTCCACATGGACCTGAACCATGCGCGTCTGCCAATTCCGCCACCTCGGCTAATCGGCAAAAAATTATATTTAAACGGCCGGCCTCAATCAAGTTAGCGCTTCTATTCTTATAAGTCGCTCCTTTTCGCCAATCAATTCAAACTTCACGTCCACCCTGTTTCGGGGCAGGATATCTTTTATTCTACCGGCCCACTCTATCGCCACGACCCCCGGGGGCTGTATCAGGTATTCGTCCAGCCCCGCCTCGACGAACTCCTCTTCGGAGCCGATCCGAAACAGGTCAAGGTGAAACAGCGTGCTGTCCCCTTCGTACTGCCGGAGCAAAACGTAGGACGGGGATACGATCGTCTCGCCGATTCCCATCGCCCTTGCCAGCCCCTTAACCAGGGTAGTCTTGCCGGCAGCAAGGGGGCCGTAAAGACAAAATAATCCCTGCGTGCCAAACTGCCGGATTAACTTTTCTCCGGCCTCCTCGGTTTCCTCGGGACCCCTGGTAATGTATTCTTGCAAATCTTACTCCCGGAGCGTGATGCCTTTTCGATCGAGATCTGCCCGGATCCCATCGACCATTTCGTCCACTTCTTCGTCGCTGAGAGTTTTTTCGCTATGACGAAAGGTAATTTCGTAGGTCAGACTCTTTTTGCCCGATTCTATCTGGTCCCCCTGGTAGGTGTCGTAGAGATAGACCCTTTCTACGGCCGGCCCGGCCAGGATGGTTTCCCTGATTTCCCCTTCCTCGAGGTTCTCCGGCACCGTTAACGATAGATCCCGGGAAGAGGCCGGAAATTTCGGCAATGCCTCGTGTTGGCCTTCGAACTCAGTTGCATCCACGATTAACGGGAAGGAAAGTTCTGCCAGGTATGTTCTGTCCGGTAAGTCGTAGTTTTCCGCCCTATCCGGGTGGAGTTCGCCGGCGAAACCCAGGGAATCCTCTCCCAGGTAGAGCTTCGCCTTCCGGCCCGGGTGGAGCAATTCCGGCCCGCCGCTCTCGAAGCGCAGGGAGGATATCGACAATCCGGCGAAGTAATCCTCCAGGACTCCCTTTAAATCCCAGAAATTAAACTTGGCTCGCCCGTCCACTCCTTCATATCTCCTGCCGGCGAGAAAGACGCCCAGTCTGTTCCCTTCGTCGGGTTCGCCTTCCACGGTGCGAAAAACCTTGCCTATTTCAAACAGGCGGATCGAATCCACGCCTTCCTTTGAGTTCCTTTCCGCGTGGCGGATCAGGCTGGAAGCAATGTCCGGTCGGAGAGAACTCCGTTTCTCTCCCATGGGGTTTTTTAGCTCCAAAGCTTCTTCCTCCTCGCTGAACCGGTCACCGAGTGCAAAACCCGGACTGATCGTTTCGTAAAGCCCCAGTCCGGTAAGGATAGTCTTTGACTTCTCAATAACTCTTTCCTCCCGGGAGGAGAAGAGATTTACCTTGCCGGACTCCGGTGGAGTTTCCGGTATCCTGTCGTACCCGTGTATCCGAGCCACCTCTTCCACGAGATCGATTTCTCGGTTCAGATCGACCCTTCCCGCCGGCGGGCGGGTCAGAAATTCTTTATCGCTCTTCTCGATTATTTCGATTCCCAGGCCGGTCAGAATTCGTTCAATTTCTTCCGGTTCGAGATCGATCCCGATCAACTGTTCCGCCCTGTTGCGCCGGAGCTTGAGCTCTTTCGGTTCCGGCGGTGCGGGGTAGTTGTCGGCCAGACTGGATCCCGCCTCGAACACCTCTTCGCCCTTTAGCAATTCAGTTACTCTATCTATTGCTTCTGCAGTCCCGCCGGGGTCGAGCCCCTTTTCGAACCTCCTGGAAGCATCCGTGGTCATGCCGACGGTCTGGGCAGATTTTCTGATCCGGGCCCTGTCGAAGCAGGCTCCTTCGAGCAGCACGTTTCTGGTGTTCGAAGTTACTTCGCTGGCCTGTCCGCCCATTATTCCGGCCAGGGCGATGGGGTTATTTTCGTCGGCAATCACCAGATTATCCCCGGTCAGTCTCCGCGCTTCGCCGTCGAGGGTGCGCAACCTTTCACCGTCTTCTGCCAGCCGGATGTTGATCGTGTCCCCGCTTATTCTCTCCAGATCAAAGGGGTGCAGGGGGTGACCGAGCTCCATCATCGCGTAATTGGTCGCGTCCACGACGTTGTTCCGGGGCCTTAAACCTATCTTGGCCAGTCTGTGCTGTATTTTCAGGGGCGAGGGGCCGATCTCCACGTCTTTCAGCGTCCTTGCCGTGTATCTTGGCGTGTCATCGGGATCTTCGATCTCTATTTCTACCTCGGACTCGAAATCTGCTTCAAACTGCGGTTCCGGAACCTGCAGCGGTTTTCCCGTTAATACCGAAAGTTCCCGTGCTATACCCAGGACGCTCAGAAGATCCGGTCTGTTGGACGTGATCTCGAAGCTGAGAACGTAGTCGTCGTACTCGAGCTCATGCCTCAGGTCGTCGCCGATCCCGTGACGAGATTCGTCCAGGATCCAGATGCCGGAGGACTTCTCTTCCAGCCCGAGTTCTTCCTTCGAGCAGAGCATCCCTTCGGATTTTTCTCCCCTGAATTCACGGGCCTCTATCCTTTTCCCGCCGGGGAGCTTTCCCGGAGCGGTTATAACCGGGACCAGAGCTCCCTCGAATAGGTTTCCCGCTGCGGTAATGGTGGATAACCGTTTCTCTTCCGTTTCCACTTCGGCCAGAAATAAGTTCTCCGCTTCGGGGTGGAGTGATAGATTTCTGACCGCCCCGACGGTTATCTCCGTCGGACTCGCCACACGCTTGACCTCCTCGACTTCCGCTCCGGCCATTGTCAGCCGTTTAGCGGCGTCTTCTACTGCCTCTTTTGAAATAGTCAGGTCCAGATAATCTGCTAACCAGCGGTAAGATACTTCCATTTCTCCTCCTGCCTAAATGAGTATTTAAACATAAGACGCGTCGACACTTTTAATCGAGCAACCGAAACTCCTGCATAAATCAACCATTCTGGCTACCGAGAGGAACGTTCTGTCGGGCCCACCTGTTTGATGCAAATTTCGCTCGCCCGGCAAAGTTTTAAAACCTTTTGTTCTCTCTCAAATACTCAGGGAAAAGCTAAAGTAAGGCCTTCCCCTATCCTGACCATGATAAGCATAGCCAAAGGTTAAATCAAAGGGAAATAGCCCTCCGAGGGTCTTGCCGGCGAGCGATAGCTCGAGTCCGCCTTCGAATTTGAGATCTTCCAGACTCAGCTCGTCCAGAGAATTCCAGGTGTCGCCGATCGACAGATACAGGTCCTGTCTGACTTCATGAATCAGGGCCAGGTTGCCGAGATAGTACTTCTCGTTTTGCAGAATCGGGAAGCCGAGTGAAGCTCTGGAAAAGAACTTGTAGTTGCCCGGAAAGGTGTCTTTCTTCCAGCCGATCCCGCCCGAGATCCCGCCCTTCCATTCTCCGTAGCTATTGAGTTCGGAGAGTTTGAATTTCATGAGCGGCGGCAGTTCTCCCGGACTCAATCCGACCGAGGCGGTCAAGTTCAGGTGGGTGTTCGGGAAGAGCCTCTGGGTTTCTTCTGCTCTTAGATTGAACCTGCTGGCGCCTTTTAGGCTGACGGTCGAACCTATACCGAGCCGCCAGCTGTCCGAGACGCTCTGCGAAAGAGTTAATTGAGAGCTGAACAGGTTATAAGTTCGGCCTTCTTCTCCCGTAACTCTTTCCAGACGAAGGTCGAGCGACCTGTTCTGAAGCCAGTACTGGCTGGCGGAGCCGGTTTCCGGGTTGGACCAGAGATCTACCCTGGCACCCAGCCAGCCATTGAAATTGAGGCTAGAAAAATTCTTGCCCTTTATCGTTGCTCCTCCGGACAGGGAGACGTTTCTGTTAAGATTCAGCCTCCCCTGAGCTATACCCGGCCCCAGGGACCAGATGAGCCTGTTGGGGGTGCGTCCGGTGACGGTGCCGGCGCCGACCATGAGAAAGTGGGCGTCCAGCGGGAGGCGGTTTTTCCCCAGCGAGATTTCGACTTTTCGCGGGTAATGGTTGTTGAGCCTGTTTTTATCCATTACGTAATTATTCGGGTCCACAGTGACCCGCTTGACCCTGGCGGGGGTTTCCAGCCTTATTGTCTTTTCTTCGCCGTTTAGCCGGATCGTTTGCTTTACCTTTTCCTCCGTTTCCAGCAAAGCCTGTATCTCTACCGGTGCCGGGAGAGAGCCGGCCTTCGTCACCACTATTTCGTTCGAGTAACCGCCCGACTCCAGTTCTTTTCGATTCAGGCTCTTCACCCCGTAATCGAGATATTCCGGGGTCCTGAGCCAGCCATGGAAGAAGTTTTCGGGGATTTCCTTCTCGGAAACTTCCCTCGCTTTCCCGGCCAGGAGGTCGACGTCGACTACGGCGTCGTAGTATTCCCCGTAAATTTCTCTTACGAATTCGTCCATAGTCTCGTCGCCGATTATCCCTTCCAGGGTGCGAAGTACCATGTAGCCTTTCTTGTATATTCTCGTCTGCGTCGCGTTCGCGTACTTAACGTCCTGGGTCGGCTTGACTATCGCTTCGTCAAAACCCTTCTGGAAATTGACTATATAAGGCAGTTCGAACATGTGGGCGCGGAGATTTATATAACCTAGCTGGGATTCCATCATGTTGCGAATCAGCCCGCTTTCTTCGAACCGAAAGAGGTTTGGGCCGTATTCCGGGTATTTATGGTGAAAGT
>CAZENJ010000018.1:0-6665 GCA_964513485.1 uncultured Thermotogae bacterium
GCGCGTGGTCGGCATCCACGAGGTCACGGGTTCGAATCCCGTCGGCTCCACCAGAGTTCAAACTATTCAATTTTTATTTTTGCCTGATTGCCCACGGTGGTTTCAATCCCTTGACCGTCCAGCTTCACTCCGGCCTTTGCCCCAATTATGGATCGAGATATTTCCGCTTCTCGGACTTTTGCTTTCCGCATGATAATGGAGTTTTCTGTTTCCACGTCCCGCAATTCTACGCCTTCGCCGATTGAGACGTTCGGTCCCAGGCTGGAGTTTACTACTTTAGCGTTTTTCCCCACGTGAATCGGCCCCTCCAGCTTACTCCCTTCGACGCTGCTACTTCCGGCCACGCTGGTTTTTTCCCGGTTGGTTATTTCCGTCTCCCGAATACTGCCCGAGAGATCACTTTGAATTTCGCCCAGTAGAACGCGGTTTGCCCGTAACGCGTCAGAAGGGCGACCGACGTCGAGCCACCAACCTTCGAGTTCCGAAGGAGTAACTTGCTTCCCCTCGGCGATAAGTTGAGCAATAGCGTCCGTGATTTCCAGTTCCCCCCGGTCCGAGGGTTCTATCCTCTCGATTGCAGAGAAGATCTCGCTCCGGAAAAGATAAGCGCCGACTATCGCGAGGTCGCTCGGCGGATCGTCCGGTTTCTCTACCAGATCGACTATCTTCCCGTCCTCGATGTCCGCGACTCCGAACCTTTTCGGGTCCTCGACGGGGGCAAGGAGGATCGAACCCGCCGGCCTCTTTTCCTGAAAATCAGCCACCATCTCTGTAAGCCCCGAGTGGAGCAGGTTATCCCCCAGATAAACCAGGAAAGGTTCCTGCCCGACGAAATCCCGGGCACAGTCGACCGCGTGAGCCAAGCCTCTGGGGTTCTCCTGATGGATGTACGTAATTGAGGCTCCCCACTTTGAGGTTCCCAGATGTTCGCGGTAGAGTGATTCCATTTCCGGAGAGACGACGAGACCGACTTCTTTAATACCGGCTTCGATAACTTTCTCGATGTTGTACTGCAGTATGGGCTTGTTCGCTACCGGGATAAGGTGTTTTGGTGTAGAATAGCTTATCGGCCGCATTCTAGTGCCCTTCCCGGCACAGAGGAAAACTCCCTTCAAGGTTATCACCTCGATTTCTTGATTATAACAACTTGTGGACGGGGTTAAAAGAATACAACCCCTGACGATCGTTAAGCAGGAGGGAGGTGCCCTCCCTGGTTGCCGGGGCTGTTGTTTTGTGGCTTCGCGGGTTAAAATTCGGAGAGGAGAATACCAGTTACTTCAAAATAGGGGGTATAACATGTCAGTACCGCCGATTGTGGCAATATACGGTAATTCTGATTCGGGAAAGACGGAACTAGTTTCTAGACTCGTCGAGGACTTTATCGAAGAGGGGCTGGGGGTGTGTACGATCAAGCATAGCCCGGGAGAGATAAGTCTGGATCAAAAAGGCAAGGATACGTGGAGACATCGTGAGGCAGGGGCTCGGTTAACCGTCTTCTCGACGAAGACGGAGACTGATTTTCTCCTGCCCGAGGAGCTAGAACCGAAGGAAATCATTGAGGTCCTGAGTAATTTTGCCTCCTGTGGGCTCGTTATTGCTGAAGGTTATAAGGACGCTGAAGTTCCCAAAGTATCGATCGGAGATATTGAGCCGGGAAATGGCACGATACACGAATTCGACGGCGACCTGGACACGCTTAAGGAAACAATCCGGGCTGAAATCGAGATCGTGGAAATCGAAAACGAACTGCCCGGACTGGATTGTGGAAGGTGTGGCTACGAAAGCTGCCGGGAGCTCGCCCGCGCGATCAGGGAAAAAGGTAAAAAGCTGGAAGATTGTCAGGTAAGGGAGGAAAAAACTGTGGAGCTGGAAGTGGATGGAAAGAAAGTTCCTCTGGAAAACTTTCCGGCGGAGTTCGTAAAGGGCGGAGTTAAAGGTATGCTGCGTTCCCTCAAAGGGGTCGATGGAGAGTTATCCAGTATCTCGCTGGAAATTAAAGAATAGTTACGGAACAGTGGCCTCAGGCTTGACGATGAAACTGCCCATTACCCCCACAAACCGTAAACCAGGTGAAGGTTAATATGGACACCCCGGAGTTCAACTTGTGGAAAGCCGACGTAATAGAACGCGATAGCCGGGTGACCGTGATTGCTGGTCGGGGGGAAGAGAAATTCCGGGCACACCTTCGCAATACGGGAAGGTTAAATGATTTAATTTATCCCGGTGCGACCCTGCTCTGCGTGAGAAAGAAAACGGGAAAGACCGATGCCCGGGTAATAGGAGCAGAGGATGGGGAATATTACGTCTTGCTGGATACTTACGTTCAGGAAAAATATTTCGCGAGTACATTCCGGGCCGGGAGGCTGAGCTGGCTGATACCGGATTCTGGTTCGGTCAACAGTCAGGTATCTCGGGCGGGTAAAAGGCTGGACTTCAGTTTTGAAGTGGAAGGAAACCTGGGTTTCATAGAAATGAAGTCCGCCGTTACCTGTGAAGATGGCTGGGCCAGCTACCCCGATGCTCCTTCGGAGCGAGGTCTGGAACACGTTGAACTGATGGAAAAACTTTCCCGTGACGGGGCCCCGGCCTTTATAGTTTTCATCGTAACCCATCCTGAGTGCGACGGTTTTAGGCCCAATTACGTGATACAACCGGAGATCGGGGAAGCGCTTCGGCGAGCGAGGAAGGCAGGTGTCGGGCTCTTTGCCGTAAAAATGGTATTAAACGAAGACGGGGATGTCTCGGTTACGAATGAAGACCTTCCGGTTAGGCTGGCTCCTTAGCCTATCCCGCTTTGATCGGGACCGGTGGGGCTTTCACCGTCGAAATTACTCAAGTATAATTTGTGGTTGAATATGAAGAAAATATCCATAAAAGGTGCAGGCGAGCACAACCTCAAAGATATAGACCTGGAGATTCCCCGGGATAATCTCGTAGTTATCTCCGGTTTGAGCGGTTCCGGCAAGTCTTCCCTGGCCTTCGACACAATTTATGCCGAGGGAAGACGCAGGTATCTTGAATCCCTTTCCGCTTATGCCAGGCGTTTTCTCGGGCAGATGGAAAAGCCTGACGTGGACTTTATCGAGGGTCTATCGCCGTCAATATCCATAGACCAGAAGACTACGAGCCAGAACCCCAGGTCCACCGTAGGTACGGCAACTGAAGTCTACGACTACCTCCGTTTACTCTACGCCCATATCGGAGTTCCCCATTGCCCCAGCTGTGGCAAGGAGCTATCCGAGCAGACCCCGGAGAGGATCATCGATCAGGTTATGGATCTGGAGGAAGGTTCGAAAATTTACGTCCTGGCCCCGGTTGTTAGGGGGCGCAAGGGGGAATATCGGGACCTGCTCGACCAGCTGGCGAATCAGGGGTACTTGAGGGTAAGGGTAGATGGCAGGATACGGGAGCTTGAGGAAGAAATAGAGCTCGAGAAGTACGTCAAACACGATATTGAAGTGGTTGTCGATAGGTTGATAGTTAAGGAAGACGTCCGATCCCGGGTTGCCGATTCGGTGGAGACGGCGCTCGAGCTGGCGGAAGGAAACCTGATTGTCAAGGTTAAAAACGGGGCCGAGCTGACTTTCAGCGAGGAACAGGCCTGTCCGGATTGTGGCATCAGCGTACCGGAACTGACCCCGAGGATGTTTTCCTTCAACAGCCCTTATGGAGCCTGTCAGGAGTGCGATGGTCTGGGAAAAAAGGCCGAGGTCGACCCGGATCTCGTCCTGGATAAGAGCTTATCAATCGAGGAAGGAGGAATACTCCCCTGGCGGAAAAACCCGGGTAAGTGGCGAAAGGCTATACTTTCCGCCTTTTGTAAAAAACACAGCATTCCGAAGGAGGTGCCCCTCGGTAACCTCTCCGAGGAAGAGATAGATCTTTTGCTTTACGGGGACGAGGAGAAAGTCAGCTTTCTCTACACGAATCGAAAGGGCCAGACAAAACGCCACAGGAGAAAATTCAAAGGTGTCGTCCCGGAGCTGGAAAAGAAATACAGGGACTCGAGTTCTAACAGCAGCAGGAAGAGGATAGAGGAATACATGGCCAAGCTTCCCTGTCCGAAATGCGGCGGGGGAAGGTTAAACCAGAAGAGCCTGGCCGTTACGGTGGACGGTAAAAATATCCAGGAAGTAACGAGCTTGTCAATCGACGACGCTTATGATTTCTTCAATTCCCTGGAGTTGAGTGAAAACGACAGGTTAATAGCGGGTGAAATCCTTGATGAAATAAAGGCCCGGCTCGGATTCCTTCTGGACGTCGGGCTGGATTACCTCACACTCGACCGGGAAGCCGGGACTCTCTCCGGCGGCGAGGCACACCGGATTAAGCTGGCGACACAGATCGGCTCCGGCTTGACGGGAGTACTCTATATCCTGGACGAGCCGACAGTCGGATTGCACCAGGAAGACGTCAGCCGTCTGCTGGACACTCTGAAGGACCTTAGAGACATGGACAATACCGTGATCGTGGTCGAACACGACCGGCAGACCATAATGGAATCGGACTGGGTTGTAGAACTGGGGCCAAAGGCCGGTGTAAACGGGGGAGAAGTAATTCACGAAGGTCCCCCCGAAGGACTTTTGCAGGATCCCGATTCACTGACAGGTCAGTATCTGCGCGGGGACAAGGAGATACCGATACCGAGGAAACGGCGCCACTCGTCCGGAGGAAAGCTCTGGATTCACGGGGCGCGGGAACACAACCTGCAGGATATCGACGTCGGAATCCCCCTCGGGCTGTTTAATTGCGTTACGGGAGTATCGGGCTCCGGCAAATCCACTTTGATAAACGATATTCTTTACCGGCAACTGGAGCGAGAACTTCACAACAGCGGGGCAAAGCCGGGCGCTCACGATGAAATAAGCGGGATCGATAAGCTGGATAAGGTTATTGAAATCGACCAGTCCCCAATCGGGAGGACGCCGCGCTCCAATCCGGCCACCTATATAAAAGTCTTTCGCTATATCAGAGAGCTCTTTGCCGAGACGCCGGAAGCGAGGACCAGGGGTTACGAAAAAGGCCGGTTTTCTTTCAACAGAAAAGGCGGAAGGTGTGAAAAATGCAAAGGCCGGGGGGTCAAAGAGATAGAGATGCATTTTCTGCCCGATGTAACCGTGCCCTGCGAGGACTGTGAGGGTAAGCGCTATAACAGAGAGACGCTTCAGATTACTTACAAAGGGAAGACGATCGCGGACGTTCTGGAAATGACAGTGGAAGAGGCGCTTCACTTCTTTGCCAACCATTCGAAGATCAAGAACAAGCTGGAAACGCTAATGGATATTGGCCTCGGTTATATGAAGCTGGGTCAGCCCTCGACTACCCTATCCGGCGGCGAGGCCCAGCGGATCAAACTGGCGAAAGAACTTTCCCGACGACGACAGGGTCATACGCTTTACTTGTTCGACGAACCGACTACCGGTCTCCACGCGGAGGATATCAGGAAGCTTCTGGAAGTTCTCCATCGGCTGGTGGATGAGGAAAATACGGTCGTCGTAATCGAACACAACCCCCACGTTATCAAGACTGCGGATTGGATAATTGACCTCGGACCCCGGGGCGGTAAACACGGGGGAGAGTTAATTGCGGAAGGAACTCCCGAGGATATCAGCAAGTCCGATAAGTCCTTTACGGGGGACGTACTGGAAGGTATATTCTCCGATAAGAGGCAGGAACTGCTGACGAAATGAGTTTGAAGCAACAGGTGCAGGACTTTCCGGAAGAGCCCGGCGTCTATATCATACGTTCCGGGGGAAAGGTTATTTACGTGGGCAAGTCCGCTTCCCTGCGGCACAGGGTTAAGAGTTACTTTAACGAGGGAAGCGCCACTTCGGTCAAAACGAGGAGTTTGCGGGAAGAAGCCGACGAGGTGGACTATATAGTAACGGATTCCGAGGTGGAGGCTCTGGTCCTTGAAGAAAACCTGATCAAGGAGCACCGCCCGAAGTACAACGTTCTTCTGAAGGACAACAAACGTTATCCGTATCTTAAACTCACCGAAGAAAAATTCCCCCAGCTTGAAGTTTCCCGGAACCGCGGGGACGAATCCGGGGACCTGTTTGGTCCCTATATCGATTCGGGCGCAATGCGAAAGACGCTCGACACTATAGAAAAGATTTTTCCGATAAGGGACTGCAGCTGGAAACCCAGTGACGGTTATTGCCGACCCTGTTTGCGATACCATATTGACCTGTGTCCGGCTCCCTGTGCGGGTAAGGCAGACAGGGACGAGTACATGGAGTCGATAGATCAGATCAGAGCGCTGTTGAAGGGAAAGATAGGTGACGTTGCGGAAAAATTAAAGCAAAAAATGGATCTCGCCTCGGAGAATCAGGACTACGAGAAAGCGGCGGAGTGGCGGGACAAACTGAAGGCGCTGGAAAAGATTACGCGGGATCAGAACGTTCGGCTAAGTGACGAGCTGGACCGCGATTTTATCGCGCTGAACTTGAAAAAATCCTCGGATTCCGAAGGCAGGGGGCAAAACGGCAAGATACAGATATTCTTCGTCAGAACGGGGAGGATCAGCGGCCAGGATAGCCTGGAAATAAATATTCCGACCGGAGAAGAAAAATCTTCCGTCCTCGCGGGCTTTATCAAAAAATTCTATTCGAACCGGAGGGTGATTCCGGCGGAAATTTACGCGGAGGAAAAACCGGACGATG
>CAZENJ010000018.1:6676-23767 GCA_964513485.1 uncultured Thermotogae bacterium
AGAAAGATACTGGAAATGGCCAGACGGAACGCCAGGTACAACAGGGACGGAGAGGCGAAGCCGAAAACAGCCGAGACAGAACCCGCTGAGACCGGTCTCAGCGATTTGCGGCGCTTACTGGACTTGTCGACCTCGCCCAGAAGGATCGAAGGTTACGATATCTCAAATATATCCGGATCCGACGCGGTGGGTTCCATGGTAGTATTCGAGGACGGCCGGTCGAAGAACCGGGATTATCGCAGGTTTAAAATTAAAAAGGAAGCCGGGCCCGACGATTACGGAATGATGCGGGAGGTTCTCCGCAGGCGCTTCCTGCACGGAGATGAGGGCGAGTCAG
The DNA here is from genome assembly GCA_964513485.1 of uncultured Thermotogae bacterium. GTDB lineage: Bacteria > Bipolaricaulota > Bipolaricaulia > M55B111 > M55B111 > JAGXLP01. The sequence continues at coordinate 7,014 of CAZENJ010000018.1, forward strand.
GCAACGACGATAGCTTTTCTACCTTTCCCGACTTGATCCTCATCGATGGAGGCAAGGGGCAGCTAAATGCAGTTGTTGGTGTCATGGAAGAACTGAGTATGGCGAATATACCGGTAATTGGACTCGCAAAGGAATTCGAGGAAGTGTACCGCCCCGGAAAAAAGACCCCTGTTGATTTCCCTCGCGACTCGGACGGGCTGAAGCTGCTCCAGCGAGTCCGTGACGAAGCACACAGGTTCGCCGTCGACTATCACCGGAGGCTAAGACAGAAACGGACGGTCAGGTCCTCACTTGATTCCATTCAGGGTGTTGGCCCGAAGCGTAAGAAAATCTTGCTTTCAAAGTTCAATTCAGTGGAAAGGATAAGCCAGGCTTCTCTCGGCGAGCTGCAGTCGGTTTCCGGCATACCGGATAAAGTGGCGGAAAGAGTATTTGAATTTTTTGCCAGTTGAAGGGCAGAGAGAACTTGCTCCAGCTTGCCCCGGGATGCATCCCCGCTTGAGTTCCGTTTCAATCTCTCGGCTCATCCTTGCCCGATAAGTTCCGATGACTATGGTGCGTTAAAGTGATTCAAGATCCCGTCCGCGATTTTTCTCGCTGCATTACCTTCTCCGAAAGGGTTTACTCTGCCCGCTATTGTTTCGTACTTCTCCCTGTCCGTGAGCAGATTTCTGGCTTCCTCGAAGATTCGGTCGGGATCCGTCCCAACCAGGGCCGCCGTTCCGGCCTCTATTGCCTCCGGCCTCTCAGTTTTTTCCCTTGCCACCAGGACGGGGACTCCGAGGCTCGGTGCCTCTTCCTGGATCCCGCCGGAATCCGTGATAATTAAATCGGAAATCCGCATTAAGCCGATAAAGGTCAGATAATCGACCGGTTCGACCAGGTTAACTTTCCTCGCGTCCGCAAGAATCTCCCTGACTGGCTCCCTTACTTTTGGGTTCAAATGAACCGGAAAGACGACCTCAAGGTCGGCCATTTCTTCCGTTAGCCGCTTTAATCCCTGACATATTCGAGCAATCCCGCCGTCCTGACTTTCCCGCCTGTGGGCTGTAACAAGGACCAATTTCTTATGATTTTCTTCGAAGGCGCTTATGTCGACCGGAAAATCCGGTTTTAACTTTCCTCGCTCAATTGCGTTCTCAATCCTGAGCAAAGCGTCGACGACGGTATTTCCGGTGACGTATACGGCTTCCTTCCGGTAGCCTTCTTGCAGAAGATTTTTTCGGGATTCGTCCGTCGGAGCAAAGTATATATCCGAGAGATCGTCGGCGAGTCGGCGGTTGATTTCTTCCGGGAACGGGTTGAATTTGTCTCCGCTGCGCAGGCCGGCTTCCACGTGACCGACCGGGACTCTGTGATAAAAAGCGGCGAGGGCTCCGACAAAGGCCGTCGTGGTATCTCCCTGGACAAGGACTAGATCGGGCTTTTCTTCTATCAGAACTTCACTTATCCCCGTTAGCGCTCTGCTTGTTAAGCCGGAGAGACTCTGCGACTCTTCCATTAAATCCAGATCGTGGTCGACCTCGAGATCAAACACACCGAGAGCGCCCTCCAGCATTTCCAGGTGCTGTCCCGAGGAGCAGAGTCGAGAATCAAATTCCTTTCTTTCGTTCAACTCTTTAACCAGAGGCGCGAGTTTAATTGCTTCCGGCCTCGTCCCAAGTATCGTTAAAGCTTTTATCATATCAGTTAAAAAGAATAGCTTACCCGATATCTTTCTTCAATTGGGTTCGTATTTTGTCAGATGTTGGCACCCTGCCTCGCTTTTTAATTATGGCCCTTAATTCGGAGGTTTCCCGCAGGCCCCGCCCCGCAGTCGCTGTAAGCGACTTCTCGCCGGAGTGGCTTGCAACTGAGCGGCCTCCTCGTGAAAATAAACGTTAATGAACAGGATCAAGCGGCATACCTGTATCGCTATTTTTGGGGCAGTTCTATTCTTCTCTTGTGTCGTTTCGGCCCCGACCCTCCTGGCGGACGAGCTTCGCCTGACTCCTCTGCTGGACACGCCGAAAAACCGGGTCTATTACAACCATTTACTTGAGTCGGTCCGGAGGGCCGAGAATTCGATTAAAGTATTGATGGCAACGGCTGATTTTTACCCCGATCACCCCAAAGGTCCACAGGACGACCTTTACGATGCTCTCATCAGTGCGGAAACCAGAGGGGTAGAGGTAATGTTAATTTTCGACAGGAGTGACTGGTCCCGGGACATTACGAAGACGAATGAACAAACCGCCAGCTATCTCAGGGATAGGGGTCTCGCGGTTAAATTTGACGATCCGGAAGTGACCACGCATGCCAAGGTAATCGTCGTCGATGAAAGGGTCGTTTTTCTTGGTTCTAGTAACTGGAACTATCCAACCTATACGGAGACATACCAGTCCAACGTGAAGCTTGTCAGCCCGGAAGTTGCCTCGTTTTTCGGGAACGTCTTCGATTCCCTGTGGAAAAAGGAAAGGTATGAAAAAGTTAAACCACCAGCCTATCCGGAAGGCCCGGCGCTCGTTCCCTTACTGAGCTCGGGTAAGGACAGACTTTATTATAAATTTGCCGAACGCCTGATCTCCGGCGCCGAAGAATCGATTGAGCTGGTCATTTTCAAGGTGACGCGTTACTCGGGTTTTGGAAGCAGTAAGTCGAACACCCTGACGGAAAAACTTGTTGAAGCGGCCGATCGGGGGGTAGAGGTAAGGATGATTCTCGACGTCAATAACTGGTCCGAAGAAATTAATCAGTCGAACCGTGAAACCGCGCTTTGGTTGCTCGGTCAGGGCATAGAAAAAGTCAAATTTGACACGCGAGAAACTACTACCCATAGCAAAATATTGCTCGTGGACGATGAGTCAGTCCTGCTTGGCTCGACCAACTGGTCCTACTATTCCCTGGATAAGAACCTGGAAGCGGACCTGCTCGTCAAGGACCATCCGGAGGTGACCCAGCCGTTCCTGATATATTTCGAGAAGCTCTGGAAGAAATCCGACATACCCACCCGGGAGGAACTAAGCGGAGGGGCGTAAAAAATCGATCAGAGCCTCTCTCTGACGGATATTCCTTCCAGCTGATAGGCCATAATCTCTTTCACGGTGGCAAACTTTAACTCCGTCCCACCCGTGTAAGGTACTGTCTTATCGTTTACCCATAGCCTTATAGCGTGTTTTGCCTGGCCGATGGAGATAAAGTTGTCCAGCGCGAGGTCAATGCTTCCGGTTTCAAGGTTCCAGCGCGAGATAACAAGTTTGATTGGAAGTCTGTTGACTAGTTCCAGTCCGACGTCCCCCTTAACTGCTATTGAGGTCCCGGACCAACTCTCACTAACCGCGCCGGAGATCCGGTGATAGCCCAGGTCGGAGTAATACGGAACCCTTACCTTATAGCGGAGAGAGAACTTTTCCCCGGGAAGGATCGGTTCAATCAGGACCCATTGGTTCGTTGATTCCTTGTGAAATACCTCCCCGCTTTCTTCCGGTATCACCTGCCAATCCGGTGGTAATTCGTCCTGAAGTCCTACCCCCATTATAGTTCTGTCTCCGGGCTTGATAAAAACGTCAACTGTAAATTCAACCGCCCCTTCCTCGACTGCGAGGGGGCTGTTTGGTTCCACGTACAATAAATCGTCCGGGAGTTTGGTAGAAATTCTGCGATAGGTCTGTAGATCAGGGCTCTTTGGCTTGCTTAACTCAGTTCCTGCCTTAGCCCCCTTTTGGTGATACAGTAAAGCCTCTTTTATCAGCTGAAAGCTAATCCTTCTATCATCCAGGCCCGGGACAAGACCCCCGTTCTGCCAGACCCGGATGGCCTCTTTAATTTGACCTTCGGTTATCCTGCCCGGTAGGCTGAAGTCAAGTGTTCCCTCGTCGAAATCGTAATGAGCCAGAGCGACCAGAGGATCAATTGATCGGACTACGGATAGTTGAGAATCCCCGGCAATTGTGCATGACAATTCCGGGCTGGCGCTGCTTACTTCTCCGGATAGTTCTATTTGATTATCGACGCCCTCTTCTTCCAGTTCGGACTGGGACGGGGCCTTGATTTTATAATTGAGTCTCTTTGTCGCCCCCGATTGAATGCTTGATTGCAGGAGCCACTGATCTTCGGATCGATTGTAAACAAAGTCGTTCTCGATCACGGAAATTACCCGCCAGCCGGGAGGTATATGTTCTTCAATACCTACGCCCGACACTTTCGCGTTCGCGCTGAGCTTCAGCGATACCTCGATCGTGTTGCCAGGGGTAATTTTTTCCGCGGATAGGCTTCTCTCGGCCCTTAGTGGTTTTTTTACGACGTCGATCGTTCTCTCCAGGGTGGCTTTTTTCCCCTGTTCATCAAGCACTCGCAGCGCGAACGTATGTCTGCCGGTTTCGTGGAAGGTGTGATGAGCCACGGGTTTTTGTGAGACGTAGGAAAAAAATCCGTCGTTGTCGAAATCCCATTCGTATTGAGCGATTTCTCCGGCAGGGTTCCCTGTACCCGCGCCGGTGAAAGTAACCTGTCTACCAACTATGGCGAACTCCGGGGCGTTACATTCCGGCCGAATCTCTTGCACGACGGGCTGGCCTCGCAACCTAATACTGCTGTCCGGGTCGAGTTTTAATTTTTCCGGTGAGCCGGGTTCGCCGGAGAGAACATGCAGGTTCTCCAGGTTTTTGGTGGACCCAAAAGATAAACTTAAGTCCAGATTGGTCGGTAGATTCGTGATAATTGCTCCATCGGCACCGGTGGAACTCCAGGACCAGCGAAAATTACCCGTAGTCCGGCTCAGCGAGTAGTTATCTCCGGGGTCCTCGCCGGTCGGATCGTCGAATAGTGTAACCGTAGAAGTGGGACCCAGACCGGTTATTCTGAGCCCGGCCTCCCCTCCGACAGAAGACTTGTCGCCCAACAGCAAGATCAGGCTGAGCTTTCCTTCCGGGGATTTGTAGGGAATTACGACACAGGTCTTTGGCTGTTCAAAGCCAGTGTTGGGGGAGTTCTGATAGTAGTTATAGAAATCATTTGCTGGAATTATTCCCTGAAAGAAGCTAATTGTAGAGGTTAGAGGGTCGTTATCGTATCTTCCTTCTACGACGAGATGGTCCTGCGCCTGGACCCGATTTATCGGAAGAAAGACGAGAATAAGCAAACCAACCAGCAAAAACTTTTTTCCACGGTCGAAAGACAAGATATAGTTCACCATTTATCCCCCGTAATTCTTAAAACCGGCCGGAAATAATATTCTATATAAAGATCCTTAGTCCCGGCAACGAAATGAATTTACCCCTGCTTTTCTCTACGAATAATTCTGAGAATCTATTCTCCTTGTAGTTTACAGAAAAACGGGACTTTTAATCAAGCTAAAAACGAATTATTTCCGGAAAAAATCGAGAGGTTCGGTCAAATGTGGTATGTGGCAACCCGGCTACCAGCACCGACGCGTTTCCGGTGGCTCCTTTCACCACGGTCCGGGACACGATTCTTATTGCTCCTCCTGGTTGTGGAGTTGTGGACATGCGTAAGATAGTTCCAAATTATGTCCCGTGCACCGCTTATGGGGTACATAGTTTTTAATATCGAGAGTTCTTTATAAAGATCCCGTTTTTTGGCCTGGATTGACCGAGTTTCTCCCCTGGTAATAGATTGTGCATATCAGTATAATTTTTCTATATAAATATGCAAAAATAGGTGGAATAGGTATTTTTATTCTTTCCTACTAAGGTACTTAAGAGGTGAAATTATGTACAGCAGAAAGGTTCAGATAACTGGTGGATCGACTTTTATGGTAACTCTGCCAAAAGCCTGGGCTGAAGGTATCGGGTTGGAGCCGGGAACGGAAGTCAACATGGTGAGTATCAAGCCGAATACGATGGTTATGCAGCCCCAGACACAGCTTGAAGAAGAAGACAAAGTAGGAAAGCTTGAGATAGATGATAAGCAAGGGGCCGTACTGACCAGGAGCATTATCTCTCTTTATATAGCCGGTTACGAGGTCATTAAGATAGAAGGCGAACAGATATCGTCCAGCCAGAGAGGAACTATCCGCAAAACAACTCAGTCACTCATCGGGCCGGAAATCGTCGAGGAATCATCAAACCAGATCATCATTCGCAACCTCTCCGACCTATCTGAGCTTTCCATCAACGAAACGCTTTCTCGGATCTATCAGATTTCCAGAACAATGTTCGAGGATACCGTTCACGCAATGCTTGAGGGTGATCACGAGCTCGCCAGGGACGTCGAGGATAGGGACGACGACGTCGATAGGTTATTCCTCGCGCTCTCCCGCAGGTTCAGGGTTATGCTATATACGATAGTAGAACGGAACGGGAAAGAGGTCAACAGAGCCCGTTACTTCGACTATCAAACGGCTGCCAAGCAACTCGAACGGATTGCCGACCATGCAAAGAAAATAGCCAGCATATCCCCCGCGCTTGATGAAGATTTACCGGACAAGGTAAGCGAGTCCTTCAACAAGACGGCCGTGGAAGCCCTTTCGATAGTCGACAAATCCGTGCATTCTCTGACCGAGCGGGACATCGAACTTGCAAACGAAGCTCTGTCTCAGGGGGAAGAAATAGAAGAAAACCTGTTGAGCTTGGACAAATCATTGAGAAAACTCGACCCTCAGACTGCCCAGCTTCTCGGTATCGTCTCTGACAGCATCGACAGGGTAAAAGAATACGGGAATAATATTGCGGAGACCGCTTTGAACTCTTCCTGTCCGCTTCCCGGCGAAGGGGCAGGGTGGGAGGCCTAGGACCTTGGAAGGGCTTCCTGTTGCATTGATAGGTCTTTGTCTCTTAACTTTAAATGAACTGAGTTGGGCGGTTTTCTCATCTTAGAATAAGTGTAGCGCGGAATTATTTTATGTTTTAGTCTATTTTTAACCCCGTTATTCGGAACCCGTACTCTTAAAATATGTCTTAGATTAAGCGCCCTTCGTTATGAACGTAAACTGCCGGTTTTACTGATCAGACCTATACCTCCCGGTAAGGGAAAAAATTAGTAAAGCTCGGCATTATTTTGATCCTGCGCGCCAAACTTTGACTGCAAGTTGAGCGAATCGCACAATTCAGACAATATAACATCAATAATTTGGAGGTAAAAAGATGAACGAAGAAAACGAAGAAAGCAAAGATAGAGAAGAAAGAGCAAAAGGTGAAGAATCAGAAGAAAAGGATCTCGAGTCAGCCATGGAAGACCTCTCAGGTGGAATGGGAGGCGGTGGAATGGGTGGATTAGGTCAGATAATGAGCCAGATGGGTGGAATGGGTGGTGGAATGGGAGGACGTTCCGGTCCCGATCCACAACTCCTCAAATCCATTCAGGATCTGCAGAAAAAACTGGAAGATCTGGAAGAAAAAATAGACGATATTAACGAAAAGCTCTAGAATTAATTGTTGGTGGAGATGAGCGGACTCGAACCGCCGACCTCCGCGTTGCGAACGCGGCGCTCTCCCGACTGAGCTACATCCCCACTCGTTGACAATTTATTATAAACAAAGCCGGGATCGCCCTCAAGTATCCAGTCGGAAAACGGAAAGAAGGATTCCGCATCCGGTCCGTATTGATTAAACTGGACCATATTAGTATAGTTTTACAGGTGGTAGAGATGAAAGAAACTATTTATATGGATAATGCGGCAACGACACCGGTCGCCAAGTCCGTAGTGGAAAAGATGTCCGAATTCTTCCGAGACAAGTACGGGAATCCTTCGAGCCTGTATTCCCCGGCCAGCACGGCCAAAAGGGATGGTCTGGACTGGAGCAGGGAGAAGATAGCAGAACTTCTCGGCGTCGATGCAGGGGAAATAGTCTTCACTTCCGGTGCCACGGAGTCGGACAACCTGGCAATCAAGGGAGTGGCCCTGAAGCTGGAAGAACCCGGCCACTTTATCACCAGCGAAATCGAACACCACGCCGTCTTACATTCTTTTGAGTGGCTCGAGGATCAGGGGCACGAAGTAACTTATCTCGACGTGGACGAAAACGGTCTGGTTAAACCGGACGACCTCCGGGAGGCCCTGCGGGACGATACGGCTCTCGTTTCAATTATGTATGCAAATAATGAGATCGGGACGATTGAACCGATCGGGGAACTCGCCCGAATAACCTGGGAGAATGGAACCCTGTTTCACACGGACGCAGTTCAGGCCTTTGGCAAATTTCCGCTCGAGCTGGAAAACGTCGACATGCTTTCCGCTTCCGGTCATAAGATCTACGGCCCCAAGGGAATCGGCCTGCTTTACTGCAGGAGCGGGGTCAAATTGGAACCATTGATACATGGGGGAGGACACGAAAGCGGGCTCAGGAGCGGTACTGAGAACGTGCCGGGGGTAGTTGGTCTGGCAAAAGCTACTGAATTAACTTTTGAGGAAATGGGCCGGGAACAGGAGCGCCAGAGACAGTTAAGGGACAGGATAATTGAGGAAGTCTCGCGGATTCCGGATACCGTACTGAACGGACCCCGAGAGGGAAGGCTGGCAAATAATACCAACTTTAGCTTCCAGGGGATCGAAGGGGAATCGATAGTGATGAAGCTGGACAACAAGAATATTGCGGCAAGTACCGGTTCCGCCTGTTCTTCTCCGAGCCTCGAACCGAGCCACGTGCTGCTCGCGATAGACCTGCCGATGACAATGGCTCATGGTAGCCTCCGATTGACTCTGGGCAGGCAGACGAGCCAGGCAGATGTCGATTATTTACTTGACGTTTTACCGGGAGTCATAGAGGACCTCAGGCGGGCTTCCCCTTTATCCAACTGACATAATTAGAAGAGACGAGGTGATCTCGATGTACTCTGAGAAAGTGATGGAACACTTCAACGAGCCACATAACCAGAGAAAGATGGAGGATCCGGACGGAATAGGAAAAGTCGGCAACGCACTCTGTGGGGACGTGATGTGGCTTTACGTTAAGATAGATGAAAACGAATCGGGAGAAGAAGTTATAAAAGATGTTTCCTGGGAAACGTTTGGCTGCACGGCGGCAATTGCCACTTCTTCGATGATAACCGATCTGGCCAAAGGTGCCACGATTGAAGAAGCCCTGGAGATATCCAATCAGAAAGTTGCAGAAGAACTCGACGGTCTACCGAAGGTAAAGATGCATTGTTCCAACCTGGCCTCCGACGGACTGGTGGAGGCGATTTACGATTACCTGGATTCTTCCGGGGGAGAAATCCCGGAGGAGTTAGAAAAAAGGCATAAGCAAATCCGGCAGCATATGGAAAAAGTGGAAGAGGAATACGGGGATTACGTGGAGATGGAGGAGCAAATGCATGGTGCCGACTGAGGTGCCGAGAAGAATTGGGAGTTTGAGAAGTTTGAAGGTTGCATGATGTTTTTCTAATTTACCTTTAAAGGTGAAGGAGGAATATGGATTTAGTATTTTCAGAAGAGGCTCTACAGTACCGCTCGGCCGGCCACCCCGAAAGCCCGGACCGGGTTAAAAAAGCTTACTCCTATCTCAAAGACAATTATAAGACGAGGGAGCCGTTTCAGGCGGATGTAGACGATCTCCATCTTGTCCACACGAAGGATTTCGTCCAGAAGGTCCGAAACGGCAACTTTGCCGACCCCGACTGTCCGAAGTACGACGATCTTTTTTACTATGCGACCCTTTCCGTGGGCGGCGCGATCAAAGCTCAGGAGAGCGAAAGCCTGTCTTTGATGCGGCCTCCGGGTCATCACGCCGGTAAGGACTTTCTCGGCGGATTTTGTTATTTCAACAACCTGGCTATTGCCGTGAAGAAATCCGGACTCCGCACACTGATCGTCGATTTTGATGCCCATCACGGTAACGGTACTGAGGATATTTTTCTCGGCGACGAGCAGGTCGTCTACCTGTCGCTGCATCGTTCCCCCGGTTTTCCGGGAACGGGTAACGAGTCGCGCGAAAATGCAATCAATCACCCCGTTTCAGCCACGATTGGCGATAAAAAATATTTGGAATTGCTCTCCGGAGAGATCGAACGGCTTCGGGGGGAGGATTTCGAACAGTTAGCGCTATCCGCCGGTTTTGACGGCCATGAAAGGGATCCACTGGCGTCCGTCGGGCTATCTACTTCAGCCTTTCGCGAGATCGGTGAACTGCTTGAGAGCCTGGAGCTTCCGACGTTTGGGGTTCTGGAAGGTGGCTACGTTGGTGATGATCTGGGTAAGAATATAGATGCTTTCCTGAAGGGTTTCAACTCCTGATAATCGGACGAAAGGTTAGCAAATGAAGATACTTTCCTATTCAAAGGCTCTATATTCCAGCTGGCTATACTACAGCCCGGACAGGCTCCTGTTCGATGCGGGGGAGAGCGTAAGCAGTATCATGGGCAATAAATCCTTCGCGATAGAAAGGGTTTTTATATCCCATGGACATACGGATCACATCGCGGGGCTGGTAAGTCTTATTAACATCAGGAACAACGCTATGGGGGACAAGAAAAAGCCCCTTACGGTTTATTACCCCCGGAACAACTTCCACGTTTCAGAACTGATAAACTATCTCAGTCGAACCAACAGTAACGTTCAGTACTCGCTCGAGTGGGTTCCGCTCCAGGAGGGTGACGAAGTTCAGGTTTACGGGGAGGACGGTTCTAGAAACCCCCGGTACGTGAAGGCCTTTCCGACTGAACACTCCAGAAGTGAAAAATCGCTCGGTTACAGTATCGTCGAGGTCAGACAGCGGTTAAAGGAGAAATACCGTGATCTCTCCCAGAACGAGATAAAGGATATCGCGGAAAAGGAGGGGCGTGGCGGGCTCATGGAAAATTACAGACAGATGACTTTTACCTATGGCGGGGATTCGGTGCCGCTGGACCCGAAAACAGTTGCCGGCACCGAGGTCCTCTGCCACGATTGCACTTTCCTCCGGGAGGAGGACAGAAAGATGTATAAACACGCCACCCTGCGGGAAGCGATCAAAGTCGGAAAGGAAGCGGGAGTCGAAAGAAAGTTGCTCGGGATTCACGTATCCTCCCGCTACAAGGATTCCGTGGAGGAAATTAAAGAAGAAGTAGTTGCGGAGGAAGACCCCCCATTTGAAGTCGAGCTCATTACCCCGGGTCGGATTTATCGAAAGTATTAGGGCTCTCTTTAACCGATGGGAACCGGCTGAAGGTCATCTCTGGGAATCTCCTTCGTTCAATTTGGGGGGAGCACGTAAAAATAGATCGCGTAGAAATGGCTCACGCTCCCACCCATGACGAACAAATGCCATATCATGTGGTTGTAGGGTAGTTCGTGCCAGCCGAGGAAAATTAACCCCAGCAGGTAAATCAAACTTCCGAGTAAAACCCAGGCAAAACCCGCAAGGGGCAGACCGAGATACAGTTGCTTCATGATAAATATCGAAAGCGAACCCATGATAACGTAAGTACTGGCTTCGAACTTCGGGTATTTATTAATGCAGAAAGTTTTAAATACGATCCCTCCGAAGGCAAAACTCCAGACCAGTCCGAACATCGCCCAGCCGACCCTCGTTCTCAGGGTAACCAGAAGGAGAGGGGTAAAGGTTCCGGCTACCAGAAAATAAATTGACCCGTGATCGACGAACTGGAATATCCGCTTGAGCCTCTTTTCCTTTACGCTGTGGTACAGAGTAGAGGATAGATGGGCCAGGATAAGCGTGGTCCCAAAAATGACCACGCTGGTTATCCTCCATTTGTCGTGCAGGGGCAGGGTGCGGAGGAGCATCAGGATTAGCCCCGCGACGCTTAGAGCGGTTCCCAGCCCGTGGGATATACTATTCGCTATTTCTTCCCCTCTTGTATGTGATAGGCGAAATTCGTTGCCCTCGGGTGGATCTTCGAGCAGCATTTTAGCTTAACTTGGCCCGCAGCTTTTCTACCATATCTTTTGCCATGGAATCCAGATCGTATCTCGGCTCCCAGCCCCACTCCTCGCGTGCCGGTGTATCGTCCATCGAGTCCGGCCAGGAATCGGCTATTTTCTGGCGTTCGTCCGGTTCAAAATCGTAGGTAAATTCGGGGATCAGCTCTTCGATCTTTCGGGCCAGTTCTCCCGCGGTAAAACTCATGGAGGAAACGTTGAAGTCGCAGTGATGTTCCAGGTCCTCCAGGTCAGCCTCTGCCAGGTCGATTAGAGATTTAACGCAATCGGGCATGTACATCAGGGGCAGGGTAGTATCTTCCCGGACGAAGAAAGTGTAGTGACCCTCTCGGATTGCTTCGTAAAAGACCTCCACAGCGTAATCAGTCGTCCCTCCTCCGGGCAGGGTTTTTGAACTGATAATGCCCGGAAGGCGCAGACCGCGAACGTCGAGGCCGAACTTTTTGAAATAGTAGTTACCCAGCAACTCGCCCGTCACTTTGGTGACGCCGTACATGGAGGTCGGACGAAGAACGGTTTCATTTGGAGCATTTTTGCTCGGGACTTCGGGACCAAATACCCCGATGGAACTGGGGATAATTATTCGGTTAAGGTCGTAGTCCAGCCCGAGTTGAAGTAACTTGAAGAAGCCAATCACGTTCACTCGAAACGCTTGAGCCGGTTGCTCTTCTCCTTTTGCGGAGAGAATCGCTGCCATATTATAGACTGAATCTATATCGTATTTATCGATCAGGCGTGCGATCGCATCCTGGTCCATTAGGTTCAGTCGCTCCAGCGGGCCCTCTCCCAGATCTCCTCCCGGCTCGGTCGAATAATAAGTAGCTAGTACTGAATCTTTACCGTACTTTTCCCTGAGTGCCGGCGTCAGTTCAGAACCTATCTGGCCGGTGGCACCAATAACCATAATGTTGTTCATCTCGCTTGACATCTTGTAACTTCCTCCAGTGAGGTTTGCATAATTATAGAAACAACGAAACCGGCGGGCAACTATCCATTTTTCGAGCTCGGCTCGAAGCGAGAAATTGGCCCGCAGGCAAGGCTAATTATCGCGGTTATCAATTTGACCGCTTCTCTTGCCTTCGTTATCCTTATTGGACAATTAAAACAAGAGGTGAGGCAAATGCCGCTTGATAGAATGGAAGAAACGATCCAGAAGAAATTGGATAAACTTGAAGAGGAGGGCACGCTAAAGGGTGAGGAACTTGTCATCACGGGGATAGAAAAGTCCGAAGACGGTCGCGCTCCCCGATATCGTCTTGAAGGCGAGACCGGTTCCTTCCTGAAGATGAATTCGAACTCGTACCTCGGGTTGCACCTGAACGAAGAGGTCATAGAGGCCGAGGAGAAGAGTTCGAGCAAGTACGGTTCCGGGCCGGGGGCGGTGAGGTTTATTCACGGGACTTATAAGCCCCATGTGGAACTGGAAAAGAAGCTGGCGGATTTTCACGGCAAGGAGTCCTGTGTGATTTATTCTTCTGCTTATGCCACGATGACAGGAATCCTGCGACCGCTGACGTCCAGCGAGACGTTGATTCTTTCCGATGAGTTGAACCATAATTGTATAATCAACGGGATTCGAATGGCCAAACCAAAGGGCAAGGATATTTATTCCCATCTGGATAACGATGACCTGGGGAAAAAACTGAAAGGCGCCACAGGTGAATACGAGAGAGTCATAGTCGTGACCGACGGCGTATTCAGCATGCGGGGGGATTATCCCGACCTACCGGACCTGGTGAGCCGGGTCAAGAAGTACAACTCGGAATTTGAGGACGGAATATTTACGGTGATGGACGATTCCCACGGAGTCGGTGCATACGGTGAAACCGGCCGGGGTACTACGGAAGTGACCGGAGAGGACGGAATCGATTTGATCGTCTCCACTATGGGAAAAGCCCTCGGTGTTAACGGAGGTTACGTGGTCACCAGGGAGACCATCACTCAGTATCTGAGAGAGACTTCGCCGTTCTATATCTATTCCAACCCGATAACGGCACCCGAGGCCGACGCGGCAATAAAATCGCTGGAGATCCTCGATAGCGAAAGGGGAATTTCCATGCTGGAACACCTGAGCGAGATGACCAATTACTTCGAGGACGGGCTGAAAGATATCGGCCACGAGGTAATTGAGGGGCCGCATCCGGTAGTCCCGCTTATGATCAGGGATACGAAAAAGACCAGGGATATGGTTGATTACCTGAAGGAAAACGAGGTCCTCGCAACGGCGATCGTCTATCCCGTGGTACCGCAGGGAGACGAATCTATCCGCTTCCAGATCTCCGCGGACCATACAAAAGAGGATCTGGATTACGTGCTGGAAAAGATCGACCGGTTTGAATGAGGCTTTTCGAAAAGGAGATCTCTAATTTTTGCCGAGTTTCGGACTCGTTCGGCGGGGATGTATGAGGTAGTTGAGCCCGGTCTGACTCCCTACGCCGAATGTTACGAATTACAGAAAGAACTTTTTTTTCGCAGGCTGGAAGGAAAGGGCAAGAATACGCTGCTGGTAACAAGGCACGAGCCGACGATAACCATGGGTAAGTCCGGCAAAAGCAGGGATTTGCTGGTTGGAAAAGAGGTGCTCCACGAAAAAGGGGTGGATTACGTGGAGATCGAACGTGGCGGAGGTATTACCTATCACGGACCCGGACAAGTCGTTCTTTACCCGATTTTTGACTTGAGACAATTCGGTAAAGATCTCCGCGAATTCGTCAAACGGCTGGGAGAGGTTACCAGGAGTACGGCGGAGAGTTTCGGCCTGGAGGCGGAGTTTCGAGACGGCGACGAAATCGGACTCTGGATTTCAGAAAAACGAGAGAAACTCTGCTCCATTGGGTTACGGGTCAAGCGGTGGATTACCATGCACGGAGTTGCTTTCAACGTTTTTCTGGACCCGGAAAAGGCCGGACTGATCCGACCGTGCGGGATAAGCAATACCAGGCTCGCTTCCGTTGCGGATTTTGCCGATGTAGAATATGACGCGGTAAAGGAAGTTTTGTTGAATGAGTTTGAAGCCGAGTTTTCAAGTTAGAAAGGTGAGAGGATGAGTTCTAAACCTGGATGGATCAAAGCTGAAGCGCCGGGGGAGAGTGAGCCCGAGGTAAAAGTCGGGGAAATCCTCAGCGAGCTCGGGTTAAATACGGTTTGCCGGGAAGCCGACTGTCCCAATCAGGGGGAATGCTGGAGTGAGGGAACGGCCACTTTTATGATCCTGGGAAGGAAGTGTACCAGGAACTGCCGCTTTTGCGACGTCGAGACGGGTAACCCGGCGGGTGAGGTAAACAGAAACGAGCCGGAACAGTTGAAAAGAGGGGTAAAAAGGCTCGGACTGGATTACGTAGTTTTGACTTCCGTGGACAGAGATGATCTGAAAGATGGCGGGGCGGGAGTTTTTCGGACGGCCATAGAAAAGATAAAACAACTTTCCAGTCCGCCCCTGGTGGAAGGCCTGATCCCGGATTTCTCCGGCGAGCTTTCTTCTCTGGAGAAGATATGCGAAAGCGGTGTCGATGTGGTGGGACATAACGTCGAAACCGTGGAACGGTTGACGCCGGAGGTTAGGGACCGCCGCGCAGGTTACGACCAATCACTGTTCGTTCTGGAGGCGTTAAAGGACCTAGGTCCCGACCTCGTTACAAAGTCCTCGATAATGCTTGGACTGGGAGAGGAGAAAGAAGAAGTAATCGAGACGCTCGACGATCTCCGCCGCGCCGAAGTGGATATAGTTACTCTCGGCCAGTACCTGAGGCCGACGAAGGAGCAATTACCTGTCGAGAGATTCTGGGAAATATCTGAGTTCGAGGAGCTCAAACGCAGGGGGGAAGAAATGGGGTTTTCCGGCGTGGTGTCCGGACCCTTTGTTAGAAGTTCTTATCGGGCCAGGGAGACTTATTTGACAGCACGGGAAGGTTAATTGGTTTTGCGGATATATTTGGTTTTCTGTTTCTGAAAATACTGAGATCGATTTCGCTTGAGATCGGAGGTTGATTCAAATTAGCCAGGAGAAAGACCGAAGAGAACAGCTGATCGAGGCGAATCGCCTTCGAGTAATAAGTGACGTCGGCTTGAGGGACCCGGCCGTTAATATCGGCCTGGAGGAAGCAATTGCCAGGGAGGTCTCGGAAGGCCGTTCTCTTCCAACTGTCAGGTTCTGGCGGAACCCTTACGCCGCGATTCTTGGCCGGTCTCAGGAGGCGGAAGTTGAACTGGACCTGGCGGATTGCCGCAGGGCCGGGGTACCGATAATAAGGCGCCCCACGGGCGGAGGAACCGTACTGCATCATCCGGATAACCTCAACTATTCAATTTATCTCCCCGCGCCCTCTATGGAAAACGTGGAGGCGGAGTCGCTGAGAATGTCCCGACCCGTAGCCAGAGCCGTTGAAGATCTTGGCCCCGACCCGGAAGTTCGCCGGAACGGTATTTTTTTGGGCGAAACGAAACTCGGGGGCACGGCCCAGTCCCGGCGCTGGGGGCTATTGCACCACGGCACGTTGCTCCTGAAGCGTAGCTCTTTGATGGATAATAAGGATTCGTTTCTCAGGGCCGGAAGGGACGATTACCCTGAACTCGAGGCCCAGCTGGCCTCGAAGCCGTCCCCGGTGGGTAGTCTGGACAATTTTATAAACGGTAAGCCGGATCTACCGGCTCTACTCGAACTGTTGACGGATAGAATTGCCGCCGATCTCGCTAAAACCCCGTTTAGGGGATCGATTTCCCGGAAAGAATGGAATTTTGCGGTTTCCCTGGCGAAAAAGAAGTACTCGTCCAACCCCTGGAATTTTCGTTTTCGTAGAAAGGACAAAGAGGCGGAAATGGTTTATTAATACCCAAAGACAGCGATTCTTTCTGGGGATTGAAAATAATATACGGACCAGGGACCAATTTTGCCAGCAAGAGTCGGTCCAGCACCCAGTTTAATATCGATGGTCAAACTGGG
>CAZENJ010000019.1:0-22926 GCA_964513485.1 uncultured Thermotogae bacterium
GCTTTACGTCGTGTTCGTCGAAAATCATGTTTGGCAGGACGTAGCCGGAAGTACTTCCTCTGTCACTGTAGATCCACGTCTTGCCCTCTATCGCTTCTAACACGCCCTCGAGCGTCGGGTGGAAATCCATCTCGTCCCGCATTGCGTACACCGTCGAGAAATAATATGACGTACCGTAACGGACGGCAGCCAGGCGGGGATGAACGTTGCCGTTCGTTTCCTGATAAATCCTGGCGTACTGATCGGTGGTCGGAGTGGCCATCGTGTCGCCCTCCGCCGCCTTCATTGCCTCCACCAGAGCCGCGTAATCGGCCGTGACCGTCGGTTCAATGTAGATTCCCGTCATCTCGTGAATATCGGCGGCAATCTGTCTGCCGATATCCTGAATGACCGTCGCATTTGTCGATGGGGGGAAGAGCCACTGAACGGGATTTTTCTTCGTTCCCAGTTCTGCACTTAAGGCGCCGAAACTGAGTAGCCCTACTGCCAGCACTAGAATAAACATCAATTTAATTTTGTTTAGCCGCATTGGCTATACCTCCTGAGAACCCTTCCGGGTTTAATACGTTAGATTAACTCAAGGAAAATATTCTGAAAAACATTCCTTGAGCCGAAAATTTAAACCGCCATTTGATTTATGATAAATCTTTTTCAACTTTATGGCAACTACGGGTAAATGTAGGGCGGGCTGAAGGTTTGGTTGTAACACCTCCTGGCCGAAAATTAGGACCTTTTGCCGACAGTTTTGAGTTTTCTCCATAAAATCCCAATAAATTATATAGATTGCCCGTAGTTACACAAGACATTTGCACGAAAAGTAGAGTAAATCGATTTATAACCCGGTGCTTACATCCAACAAAAGCCTGGACCTTTAATCATTCCCGAGTTTCGGGGGAGTTGGCGCTAATATTTGATTTGTGAAGAAAAAGTTCCTGTTAGCGTTAATTTATTGATTCATATGAAAAAGGACACCGGATTTTTTCATTAAAATTCCCTACAGGTGAAAATATCCTTTAAACGGTTAAACCTTGATACTTATATATCCATATTAATAAAATATAGAAGGATGTTTCAGCCGGGAGCAGAAACTGTGAATTTGCTCAATAAGTTCTTGCAATACCAGCGAATCATTTCAAATCACGCCAATGGGGTATGACCCCGATTAATCTAAAATTTTAAGAATCGAGGTGACAGTATGTTGAGTAAGCGTAGTATTTTTGTAGCTCTACTGGCGACAGTTTTGACCGTTGGATTTTTGGTTCCAGTAGCGGCTCAGGAGGGTAAGGTTCGCGTGCTGCGGGGAACTTCCGCTATGTCCGAGGCAAAGGCGACCAAGCCGAACGACATCACTGTAAGAAACGATTTGATCGAGTTCTCGGTCGGTGTCGATACCGGGGGAGCTTACGGTATGCCTCCCGGGGTAATCGTCGATGCCGGGAACAAAAAGACCGGAGATATGGTAGCTACTCTCGGTTTCGTGGCCAACAACTTCGGTGCCTGGGTGAATTACACTGATATCGAAGTCACCACGAACACTGCCGAAGCAGTCACTGTGGCAGCCAAAGGTCACTGGCAGGATCATGAGAACGTAAAAATCAACACCTGGTACACCCTGAGGGCGGGAGAAAGACACATTAACATCTACACAACCGTGGAAAACGTAGGGGAAAAAGCGTACGAAATGGTATCCGGTTACGGCGTATCGATGAGCGGTATGCAGACTTACCTGCCCGGCTACGGTGCCGTTGATTCGGGAATGTACAGTTTGCACAAAGCCGATACGCTTCCCCTTAAGTGGGTTGGGGGATACAACGTAAATAAGGGGACTTACGGCTTCTTCTTCGAAGAGATGACCCACTTTACCGCTTCAGATACCTGGGTCGACCCGTTTAAAAAGATAAATCTGAAACCCGGGGAAAAGGTTATCGAGGAAGCGGACTTCTACATCTGGGAAGAGAAAGACGTTTCCAGGCCCCTGGCCACTTACTACAAATTGAATGACATAGCTACAGGAACTTTCCGGACAAAGATTAAAGATTCCGCCGGAGACGTCGTGCCCAGCCCGTACGTAAACATCAAACAGAAAGGAGAAAACATAGTCACCGTTCAGGGGAACGAAAAGGGCGTCGTTGAACTTCCACTGGCCGCTGGCAAGTATACGGTCGACGGTGGTCTGAAGAGTTATTCTCAGAATGAACCGGTGGAATTCTCTGTCGAGGCGGACGAGACCACTGAAGTAGGTTACGGCAAAGTAAAAGTTCCGGCTACCGTCAAATTTGAAACTGCTCTGGCGGAGAAAGGTGAAAAACCCGCACAGGTATTAGTTAATAGCGACGGGAAATTCCGAGAAACGCTCTATACCGGGTTTGACGGTAAAGCCTCGATGACTCTGCCTCCGGGTGACTATACATTTGATTTAATTTACGACGATAGCTTCACCGCCTTCGAGGAATCAAGGGACGTAAGCCTGGATCCGGGGAAAACGGAGACTGTAAGCGTCACTTTCGAGAAAGTTTACCATCCGAACGACGAGAACTATTACGCTTCGGACCTGCACCACCATTCGGATATACTTGACGGTACCACGCCCCCCAGAGACCTCGTAAATTCTTTTCTGGCTTCCGGCCTGGACCTGACCTTCGTCAGCGATCATAACGAGGTAGCAAGCCACGAGAAGATAAATACTCTATCGAAGAAGTACGGGATACCATTTATTCCGAGCGTCGAGATCACGACGCAGTCCTGGGGTCACTTTAACGCCTATCCTCTTGAACTTGGTCAGAACCCGATTTACAAGGGTACTCCGGATAAGTTCTTCCAGGATGCCCGGGATAAAGGTGCTAGTTTCATTCAGGTCAACCACCCGAATACCAACGGAAGTTACTTCGACCGAACGGTAACGCTTAAAGAGGACGGGTTAAAGCTTAGCCAGGACTACGTTGGAAGTTACGATGGGATAGAGCTAAATGGTGCCTGGGACGAGGGCGACAAAAAGACTCTGCAGGAAACGTACGAGTTCTGGAACAGAGGTAAAAAATATACGATAGTGGCCAACTCTGATACTCACAACGTCTGGCAGTCCTGGGGCGGTTCCGGTGCGCAGAGGACCTACGCGTACGTCGAAGGAGAACTCACCGTCGACAAGTACGTAAAGGCTCTGAACGAGCAGAAAGCATTCTGGTCTTACGGGCCGCTAGTTTATATGGAAGCAAACGGGAAGGTCCCCGGCTCCAGGCTGAAAGAAGACACGGTGACTATCAGGGCTACCCTGAAAAGTACCGATGGTCTGAAAAAGGCAACGCTGATCAAGAACGGCAAGGCGGTCAAGACCTTTGATCTGGCCGGTAACTACTACGTCATTGGTTACTCGAGACAGGTCGAAGGCGACGGCTGGTACGCGCTAAAAGTCACTGAAGCAGATGGAGATCTCGCGGGTACCAACCCCGTATGGTACTAGAGGAATAGAATTTTAGTCCAGTAGCGAAAATTCGCTGAAGCGGCGAGGCTTTTTACCCTCGCCGCTTTTCTATTTTCCCGCGGAAAATTACCGTCATTTCTTCAGCTAATTTGGAGAGAACGGAAAGTAAGAAGGGGGCTTCAGGCCTGAAGTCTAATGTTCTCGTAATCCGAAGTTATCAGCAGGTCGGCAAGTTCGCGGTGAGAAGAGATTATCTCGTGCTCCCTTTTTAAAACGTCTTCCACGAAAGGTTCAAGTTTGTCCCGGCCCCGACGTTTTCGATCCTCGTACGTCTGCCTGTAATCTCTATCTATAAAGACCCGGAAATCGGCGAACTGGAGCGCGGAAGTATAAGTTCCTTCCGCTATCAGCACCCGGTAATTCCCGACTTCTTTTACTTCCGTGGTTATCTCGTCCGCGTCGTAGTCCACCAGAGGTTTGTAAATTGTGTCGGCTCCGTTCCTGAACGATCGCAGGTTGGCATCGAGAAAGTCAAGCTTTACTTCGTACGTTCCTACCTGATCCGGGTTTTTTCGTCTCATTTCGTGATTGGTTTCCGGCGGAAAGACGAAGTAATCGTCCTGCTGCAGTACCCCGGTTGGCCAGTCGTTTTCGTTATTGAGCCTCGCGATTTCCGAGGCCAGCTCCGACTTGCCGGAACCGGATTCCCCGGCAATAGTTACCGTGATTTTTTCCTCCTTTCCATGCCTGTTTTGCAAAATCTCGATTATCTCGCCGGCTCTTTCCGTGTGGTACTCCTCGATTACCAGTTCGTCTCCAAGCACTTTTACCAGCTCCTGTTTTCGTTTTGTCGGTTCATTGCGTGAGAGAAATTTCAGTTAAAGTATACTTTCTTTAGCTCCTCCAGTTCGATGTCCGTCTCGGCTGATGGTGAGGTAAAGTAATTCGGTACCGGAATATTTTCCGCCTCATCTGCCGGCTCGTCCTTTATTTCCTTTAGGACTGTCAGGTAGCTTTTCGCCGTTTCCTCCCAGGTATAACGAGATATAACCCTCTTCTTGCCGGCCCGGCTAAATTCCTTCCAGGTTCCTTCGGAAGCGAGGAGGCGCAGGAGACCGTCGGCGATGTCCTCCGGATCTTCCGGCTCGACGAGTACACCGTATTTCTCTCCCGTTTCTCCGTCCCGCATGCTTTCCGTGGGGCCGCCCTGATTTGTCACGACCGCGGGAAGGCCGCAGCTCATGGCTTCCAGTGGCGCCAGACCGAAGGGTTCGTAGAGTGCGGTCAGGGCAAAGACCGAACCTCTATCGCGGACCTGGCGATATGCGGCTGCGAGTTCTTTCTGGTTCTCCAGCGGAAAAGACGTGACGGCACCCCAGAGATCCCCTTTATCAAGGATCTCTGCGATTTCGTTCAATATCTCTCGCGATTCCCCTTCGTATTCCTCCCTTTGCTCGAGCGGATTTTCCGCTCCCCTTACCACCAGGGCAAGGTTGGCTTTTTTTCTTAGTCGGTCCGAATCCCGGAAGGCTTTTACCAGTCCGAGATGGTTTTTCTTCCGATCAAGGCGACTGGAGCAGATTACCAGGGGTAAATCACGCCTTCCGCAGGGAATGTCTCTCTTTATTGCTGCCTGAACCCGCTTCCCTATTGACTCGTCCAGCTCGCCCCCTTCCGGGTGGAAAAGCCTTCTGTTTACACCCGGCGGGATTACCGCAAATTTGTCATCGTCTTCCACAGCAACGGCATTTCTGTAGGCCGGATGACCGTACTGGTTAAACCTTTCCTGTTTGGTGCTGGTGATCACCCGGTTGGCGTGGTTCATGGCCGTCCGTTCCGCGAAAATTCGCCGCGAGAAATTAAATCTTCCGTCCAGCTCCGGGAGATTTTCCGGCGAAGCGTCGAAGCGGTCCATCTTCTGCGCCCCCAGGGAATGACCGGTGAAAGTGTAGTTTATTCCCGCGTTTTGCTTGAGCAGGGCCCCTACCAGCCCCCCGTCCCCGTAATGCGCGGTGGTAACGTCCGGAAAAGCCCCATCCTCTTCGTAGAAATCAATTATTCCCTCAAGCCAGTCGGTCCCCAGGTAGGGCCAGAGTTCCTCCTTGGGCAAAAACTCGTCCGGTCCGCAGGGAATTCTGACAATTCGTACCCTCTCGGATTCGGAATAACTATCGATCCGCCCCGAGAACTCCGGCCAATCCGAGTCTTTAATTTGGCGCGTTACTATGTCCACCCTGTGCCCCAGTTCGACCAGAGCCAGCGCAGTTTCCTTGACGTAGACCAGCTGACCGCCGAAATCGGGATGCTCCATCCAGTAGCTATCCTCGGGATCGAAGTTACCCTGGGGGTTGAGAAAACTTATAAACAATTTTTTACTCCTCTTAGTATTTTTCTGATTAACCCTTTACCGCGCCTGCGGTCAGACCGCGGACGAAGTACTTCTGCAGCGAGAAGAATACTATCAACGGTACTACCATCGATATAAAGGCTGCCGGTAGCAGGAGGTGCCAGGATTGTCCCTGAGAGCCGACCAGATTCGCGATTTTCAGAGTTATCGGGGCTTTGGACGGGTCGGGCATGTAAATCAAAGAAACTATCAGGTCGTTCCAGATCCAGAGGAACTGGAAAATGGCCAGAGAAGCTATAACAGGTAGTGACAGCGGAATTACCAGCCTGGTGAATGCCGTCCAGACCGAAGCACCGTCAATGAAAGCGGACTCGAAGAGCTCCTTGGGCAATCCACCCATGAAGTTCCGCATCATGTAGATCATCAAGGGCATCCCGTAACCGGCATGGGCCAGCCAGATTCCAACGTAACTACCGTATAGTCCCGTGGAGGAATATATCTTAATAATCGGGATAAAGGTCATCTGCAGCGGAACCACTATCAGGCCGACTATCGTCAGGAATAAAAGGTTCCTCCCCGGAAATTTAAGCCAGGCGAAGGCGTATCCCGCCAGGGCTGCAAAAAATAGCGAAATCAATGTCGCTGGAATGGAAATTATGAAACTGTTCAGGAAGGATCGCCAGATGTTATTTCCAAATAGTACTTTCGTATAGTTTGCTATGGTGTAATTTTGCGGATCCGCCGGATCCAGAAAGACACTCCACCAGCCCGAACTCATTATGTCGCTGGAGGTCCGGAAGGAACTGACAAATATTCCCAGAGTCGGCAGAAGCCAGACTATGCAGAGGATGATAATAACTACGTGCAGCGGAACCCGTGAAAATAGGTTTATTGCTTTTCGGATCATCGTATTGCCTCCCTGCTTTGAAATCTGCGGATGTTTATGATCACGAAAGGAAAGATTAGGACGAACAGTACGACCGCAATGGCACTTGCCGCCTCGTAGTTGTAGAAGCTGTACATCTTGCGAATCATCAGGCTTGCCAGGACGTCCGTGCCGTACTCACCGTTTGTCGTTACCCAGACGAAGTCGAAGATCTTCAGGACAAATATGACGATGGTCGTCGTTGTCGCGATTATCGTCGTTTTCATATAGGGTATCGTCACGTTCCAGAATACCTGTAGCTCGTTTGCGCCGTCGACCCGCGCGGCCTCGAGCATCGACCTGGGAATGCCTTTGTAAGCCGCGGATAGCATTACCATTGCAAAACCCGTCCAGACCCAGATTCCCATGACGATCAGCGCCAGGTTATTCGTCCAGGGGCGCTCCAGCAGCCAGGTGGTGGGGGTAAAGCCTATCTGGCTCAGCATGAAGTCCACAATCCCGAGTAACATTAAAGAACCCATTAGCGGTGGCCCGAAGGCGTTGTCACGGATTGCCGCAACCCCCAGGCTAACCAGGCCGAGTATCATCAAAACCTGTCCCGCAATACCGACAGGAGTTGTGCCCTGTCCGATGCCGATAAACCCCAGGATCCACCAGGCAGCGATTAGCACCAGTCCCGCAATGACCGCACCCGCTATCCAGGTTACGCGATCCTCTTCTTTCCAGACGGTTATCGATTTCCAGAGACCCTTACCCAGAGCCAGCAAAGCGAAGACAGCCGCGGTTATCCCGAAGATGGCGAACATGATATTCAGGGCGGTGTTGACCCCGGGGCGGGAGGCAAAGCTCCCTATAGCGCCCAGCAGCGAGTTCAACAGGCCTATCTGGGTGAAGCCCGGTGGCCGATAAGCGTAAACGAACTTCCAGATTATTGAAGCGGCCGTAAAAGAAACTGCCATGGGCATGAAGATGACCGATTTCGCGATCGATTCGTAATTGACCCTGTCCAGGAGTACCGCCAGGATCAGGCCGAAACCAACTGTAAAGGCGGTCATTACTACCAGCCAGAGCATCGTATTACGGAAGGCAACCAGGGTCTCGGTGGACGTCAAAACGTTTATGTAGTTCTCAACCCCGACGAAATTGCCGGTGGGAAAAGCCCCCTTCATATCGACGTCGCCGAGGAAGCTAGTATAGGTGGTTATGACTGTAGGATAAAATAAAAAGAAGCCCACTACCAGTAAAGCAGGTCCGACAAACAGCCAGGAAACAAATTTGCGATCTCTCATTGTGGATCCTCCCGAAAGGAAAAGGAAGGCGGGGACCTCCCCGCCTTCCCTGATCTGTTCTGAGTGATTTAGTCGGTTGCTTCTCCGGATTCGTAAGCGTCGTCAGCGCTCTTCTCTATGTTTTTCAATACCTGATCGAGCGTCTTTGAACCCTGGACGTAGTTTACAACTCCGGTCCAGAAGCTACCCGAACCGACGGCCGAGTTCATCGAATCCGAACCGTCGAACCTGGCCGTATCCGCCTCTTTCAGGGCCTGAGCGGCCTGTCTGAGCGTATCGTTCGGGTAAGCGGAAAGCGGAACGTCCACGTTGACCGCGAGTCGTCCGGGGTTCTCCTCGACCCACTTCTGCTGGATGTCGGCAGAAGCGAAGTACTTGATCAGTTCACGGACTTCCGGTTTGTCGTTGAATGCGATGAACAGGTCACCGGCAAAGAGAATCGGTGGTGAGCCTTTGCCGAAGGACGGGAAGATGAACGTATCGTAATCCTCGCCGACCTTCGCATCCGGCCGAGCGTCCTTGATGAAGTCCTGGATAAACGTCGCCTGGCGGTGCATTAGCGCTCTGGGTTTTTCCTGTCCTTCGCCGGGTAATATGTATTGAGCGGAGTCACCAAAGTTGATGGTTAATGCAGCCTTGCGGCCTCCCATGACCGTGTCCCCGTTTATGAACAGGTCAAAGATTCTGAACGCCTGGGCAACTCTGGGGTCCGTCCACGGAATGTCGTGGTTTACCCATTTGTCGTAGACGTCGGTACCGGCGGATCTGAGCATAATGTCTTCCAGCCAGTCCGTGCCGGGCCAGCCGGTAGCTGCGCCACTTTCCAGACCGAATGCCCATGGGGTGTACCCGTCGGAGAGCATCTCGTTCTGGAGCTTAAGCAGTTCTCCGACCGTTTCCGGGATTTCGTAACCTTCTTCCTCGAATACGTTCTTGTTGTACCAGACCAGGCTCTTGACACTCGCCGCCGGAATCATTCCGTAGAGAGTATCCTTGTAAGAGCCGGATCCGATAAATCCGCCTGCCATTTTGTCCGCGAGTTCGGTTTCCTTGAACCAGTCCAGCGAGGCGAGGTCGCCCTGGCGAGCGAAGTTATTCATCAGACCGGGGTTCGGCACGTTGGCCATGTCGGGCGGGTTCCCTCCGGCTACTCTTGATCCCAGGGCGGTCTTCATGTTACGGCTAACGGGCTGAACCTCTACCTTGATTCCTGTGTCTTCTTCGAACTGTTTCATCAAGCTCTTAAATACGTCGAGTTCGGCTCCACCAAAGCTGGTCGCGAAAGTCACTTTTTCCTGGCCGAACGCGGTAACCGTACCGGAAAGTACCAGACCCAGACTCAGTACGAAGGTCAGAATTAGCACAGAAGATAATTTATTGTTTTTCATTTCATACCCTCCTTATTGTGTTGTGTTGTGTGGTAAGAACTTCTGATGCAGTTAAGTCTTGTCGCAGTTCAGTTTCTCTCCAGCTGTATCACCCCCCTGGGATTGCTTGCAGCCGCAGGAACACCGTCGGATCAGATTCGATTCGACAATTTGCTCTCTTTTTTCGTCCTTTCCTTCGATGAGACGACTTAACTTCTTTGCTGCAAGATAGCCCAGCTTTTCCGTATGCAGGTCAAGCACGGTCATGCTGGGATTGATATGCCTGGCGAGCTGGGAGTCGCCGATAGTTACTAGTGCCACGTCCTCCGGAATTTCAAGCTCCAGATCCCTCAGGGCGCGGTAGACTCCCGCCATCTGCTCTTCAACTGAAATACAGATTGCAGAAAAGTTAAGTTCTTTGCTCTGCTTTACCACTTCTCTGTAAGCGCTCTGTTCCGTATGTTGAGAGTGCCAGATGAGTTCGGGGTCGATTGTGACTCCTGCTTCTTTCAGGGCCGCTCTGTATCCTTCTTTTCTGGTCTGGGAAGCGATCAGGTCCGTGGGCCCGCCGAGGAAGCCGATCCGCTCGTGGCCGTGCTTTATCAGGTGTTCCGTGGCAATTCGGGCGACTTCAGGGTTATCGTTGTCCACGTAAGGGAAGTTCCGGGGCGGCTTGCCCAGAAATACCACGGGGTAGTCGAACTTCTCTATCACGTCCAGGTAAGGCATTTCCATAGTGGGGTGGGTGACGATGGAGCCGCTGACGTTTTTGGTCCGGAAGGCTTTGGTTATTTGCTCCGCCGTTTCTTCCCGGGTCTCGACTACCTGCAAAGTGAGGGTATTGTCACCTTCCTTTGCTGCTTTGCTCATCCCGGAGATTAGCTTCTGGAAGAAACCGGTAGAAAAGAACAGGTTGTCGACCTTAACGGGAATCAACAGCCCCAGGTTACTCGGCTTCCCGTCCACGAGAGCCCGTGCAGCCGCAGTCGGGTGATAACCGAGATCCTGTGCGGCCTGGAGAACTATCTTTTTCGTTTCGGAACTTATTTCGGGCTTGTTGTTTAATGCCATGGATGCGGTGGAAGGGGCAACCCCTGCTTTCTTGGCGACGTCCTTTATCGTGACGTTTTCTTTCTTCTGTTTGTTCGGGGTCATTGTTATCATACCGCGCTCCCGAGTACGTCTTGAAACGTTTCAAAATTATTATAACGAAGAGCCAAGAGTTCGTCAACTATGCAATATATACACCTACCTATTCATATATGTTAGTCGTAGTCCGCGGAAAAACCCCCTGCCCGTCGTTAATGCACAAGGATCAGGGAAAGCCCTTCCGGGCAGAATGGATCGTTAGGCGGGCCGGAAATCTTGCAGGAGGTTTTCTTTCCTGAAAACGCGGAATACTCTGCCTGCCCGATAAGCGAAAGTTGCTTCATTAAGATGACAATTTTTAGCCCGCGGCTGGACCCAATTTGCCGGCAGAATGAGTCCCCCGTCCGGCCGTGGTTTTTCCGCCGACTAAGGGGCCAGAATCTTGTGAATTTTTTCCTTTGCTGCTTCCCGGTTCGAATAGTAGAATAATTCTTCCTATAATAAGAGCATGAATAAGTTCAACAGGAATTTTATCGGAACCTTTCTGGGCTGGGTGTTTCTTTTTCTTCTCTGGCTTGTATTGTTTCGGGACTTCGGACCCGTTATTCTGGCGAGTGGCCTATTTGCGAGCGGGATGGTGGTTTTCCTTTACTATATTTTCGATCTGACAATCGACGTGCCTTTACGTTCTCTGGCCCGCCCCCTGGTCTGGGCCCGGTTTTTTTCTTTATTGGTCCTGGAAATAGCAAAGTCCACCGTCAGGACCTGTTATCTTATCTTGAAGGGAAACGTCCGGGGAAAGATAGTTGCTTACGACACTGAGCTGGAGTCGGGTTCGGGAAGACTGCTTCTTCTAAATTCTATTACGCTGACGCCAATCACGATTGGAATTCTGTCGGAGAAAAACCTGGTATATATTCACCACCTGGAGCTGGAAGACCGGGATGCCTATAAAGATATGGTAGAGAGGATCCGTTCCACCTTCGAGGAACCACTTCTCGAACTCCTTGGATGATCCATCCATGATCAGAATTTCGATTGACGCGATCGTCGGTGTAAGTCTGGCCCTCACTCTATTTCGGCTTTTTCACGGGCCAAGCGTCCTCGATCGGCTCCTGGGGTATAGTTCGGTTACCGGCAAGATAGTTATTCTGCTCGCCGTTGAAGGTATTATGGGAGGTAGGCCCGTTTTTATAAATCTGGCTCTGATCTACGGGGTTCTGAGCTTCCTCGGAATCGTGATTATTGCGAGGTACATAGAGCGAGAAGTATGAACATATTTTCCTTGATTTTAATCTATCTCGGGCTCGTGGCGATGTTGATCGGTTCCGTAGGAATTGCTCGCTTACCCGATATTTACTCGAGGTTGCAGGCCAGCGGGGCCTCGGATACGGTGGGGGTTATTTTGATTTTACTGGGTTTTCTCCTTCGAAATGGCTTCAGGTTCTCCGATTCCTTTCTCGGTTTGCTGGTATTATTTTTCTTCGTTACTGGACCGATAGTGACTCATTCCATTGCCAAATCGGCCTTTCTTTCGAAGATCGAGCCATCCGGATCAAGAGACGGTGATGAAGTCGAATAAGCTATGCTGATACTTTTTCTCGTTCTGCTGCTCGGTCTTTCCGTCGCCGTTTTGCTGCAGGAGAGGTTGTTAAACGCGGTTATCCTGCTGGGAGTCTTTAGCCTTTTGAGTTCAGTTGTCTATTTTCTGATCGGAGCCCCGGACGTAGCCGTAACTGAAGGGGCCATTGGCGTGGCTTTTGTAACGTTTATCTACGTTCTGGCTTTGAGTGACCAGGGTAAATTGCACGTCATAGCGGAAGAAGTGCCGGCCTTTCTTTATCAGGAACAGGGAGAACTTCGAGGAGCCGAGCTGAAAGTACTGCGCGGCTTTGCGGAAGAAATTAATATGGAACTGGAAGTCGAATTTGTCGGTCACGGCGAGCTGACGTCCCTGATCGGGGGCAGGCGGGTGGACATGATTGCGGGAGCCTACTTTTCCGGTTACCTGTCCCCCGAGGGTTTGAATGATTCCCGAAGCTATCATCGCGGGCAGCTGGCCCGAATACGTCGATCGAAAGAAGAAAAAGGGGATATTGGAGTTCTGGCAGAAACCGAAATTCCAGAAATCCAGGACGAAAGCGGGCGGGACCTCGTCCGCTTTGAATCCCTCGAGGAAATGGTCAAAGCGTACGACGCCGGCCAGATTTGGGGATTTGTCGCCGACTCGGGTCGGATGTCTTCGTCTTTATACAGGCTCAATACACCTCTGAGAGAAGAAAGCGAGATATCCACGCTCGGAGAAGTGGAATACAGGTTTGCCGTATCGGCCGGGGAAGAGGAACTCCTGGAGCAGCTAAATAGTTACCTCGGGGAGCTGGCCCGCCGGGGAAAACTGGATGATCTCCTGTCGGAGCACTTTCGGTGATATAATGAGAAAATATTTCATTTCGTTTAAGACCCTTTACGTAATTGGCTTAATTGTTGTTTTCGGTGCCTTTACAATCGGGGGGTTGTTTGTCGGTGGAGGTGCCGGAGCTTCGCGAATAGGACGGGACTATCTTGCAAATGGACTGGAATTTCCAAATATCTCCAACGCAGTTTTCGGGGTATACGGGATATACAGGTTTTACGATACGCTATTCGAGCTATTGATTTTTTCCACGGCGGTGCTGGGTATCACGATATTCTCCGACCTGGAAGTCGGCTCCTCGTCGGGATCGGGGGGAACCGTCGAATCGCATGTAGTCACGACCTCTGCCTCTTTCCTTTACCCGGTCATCGTCATTTTCGGACTTTATCTAGCTTTTAGCGCTCACCTGGGTCCCGGGGGAGGATTTGCCGGGGGAGTGATCGGGGGGACGGGTATCTTGCTCCTGGCGCTTGCCAGAGGGGCCGAGGAAACGGGGCGCAAGTTTCGTGAGGATTCGATGAAGCGGATTGAATATTTTGTCCTTTTTCTCGCTTTACTGATAGCAGTTCTTGGGGCCTTCTTTTCGACGAAAGTTTACGGTGACGGGGCCGGGTTGGCGGTGATAAATATCGTGAATATCTCTATTGCGACCAAAGTCTTCATCGGCACATGGGCCATCCTGCATTTCTTCGTCAAGCATAGAGGGGAAGTATGAGTAACCTGGTATCAGCAATTTCGGTAATTATCGTCTGTGTCGGCGTGGCGGGGTTAATTCTGAAAAGAAACCTGCTTATGAAGCTGCTGAGCTTGAACATCGTGAACACCGCGACGATTCTGTTTTTCGTTCTGGTCGTCTATAGACCGGGCGACCGAGCACCAATAGGAACTCCGGGTGCCGGGATACAGTTTGCCGATCCGTTACCACAGGCCCTGGTCCTCACTTCGATCGTCATCAACTTCGGCGTTCTGGCGCTTTCCCTCCTGTTTACGATGGTGCTGGTGAAGCGTTACCATACCCTGGACTTGAGGAAAATTGAGAATTTCGTCAAGAGAGAGTTCGAGGAGGAGGGTTCGTGACACCCCTGCTGGCCGGAGTTTTTTCTTACTTGTCGGCGGGAGTTCTGAGCTTTCTTTACTCCCGTTTTCGCTTCCGTGCCAGTCTGATTGGCTGGTTCGGGGCGCTGGCCGGAACTGCGCTGGCAGTTGCCAGGTATGTACGGTCCGGCCCCCTCGTTAGAACGCTCGGAAGCTGGGGGGCTCTGGGGATAGAGATAAAGCTGGACGAGACCACGTTGCTTTTCGCTTCCCTGGCCGTTATTCTCAATTTCTTCACGCTCTGGTACCTCCGGGGTAACAAGGATTCTTACTTCTACTGTATTTACAACTTTCTTTTTGCGACCTCGTTCTCGGTTGCCTTTTCGCACGACTTATTCAACCTTTACGTTACGATAGAGCTGATGTCGTTGCTCTCGATTCTGTTAATCGGCTACGGGCGTAAGGGGTATCAGATATACGCCGGGATAAAGTACCTGCTTATCTCCTCGCTGGCGATGAGCCTTTACCTAATTGGTCTGGGGCTGGTTTATCGGGAGGCGGGGTATCTTGGCATAGAACAACTGGGGGCGGTTCTCGGGGATAATCCGGGTTTTACTGTTTCCCTCGGTCTCGGTTTGATGCTGGTCGGGCTGGCCGTCAAAGGCGGGATCTTCCTCTTCAGCATGTGGCTGCCGGATGCGTACTCCTATAGCGGTACCGTCGCTGCCGTCGTTCTCTCCGGAATTGCTACAAAATTCGGGCTCATCGGGATAATTCGCCTTGCTCAGCTTGGAAAACTGGGACCTTTGTTGCTGGTCTCCGGCTCCCTCACGGGGCTGGCCGGCGCAGTTTTTGCGATTCTTGGGCGGCGACCGAAGAGAATTTTGGCTTATTCGACCATGTCTCAGGTGGGTTACGTTCTCATCGGTGTCGGGACCGGGGCGGCGCTGGGAGTTACCGGGGCCTCTCTGCATCTATTTTTTCACGGACTTTTCAAAGGGCTTCTCTTCCTCTCGCTCGGCCACGCCGGAATCGTGGGTGGTGATGTCTACGGGACCATAAGCGCGGTGCTCCCTCGGGCGAGCAAGGTAGGGTTGGTCGTCGGTTCCCTTTCTATAATGGCTATTCCACCGTTTAGCGGTTACTTCAGCAAGAACGTGTTAGTTCAGGCCGGGGGAGGGGATTGGGTTCGGTACGTATTGCTCTTCCTCGGTCTGGCCACGGCCATCTATTACATTAAGTTGAACTGGTTTCTTCTGGCCGAACCGTCCGGAAGCTCTGCCCCCGGCGGTTTACCGTTGCTCGGGTTAAGTACGGTCGTCGCTTTTTCCGGTCTGGTGACGGCGGCGATTACCGGGGAGGGCGAGTTGATCTCTCTATTTGGTCTCAAAAATATTTTGTCTTCCGTCGGCCTGGTCCTGGCGGGAGGAGCGGTTCTGGGTCTCATCCGGAAGCCCCTGAGGCGGCTTGAGGTACCCGGTTTCGTTTTTGACCTGAACAATGCTCTTATCTCGCTCTTTACGGGGATTCTTCTCATCGCCTCTTTTATAGCTGTAACTTAACTGGAGGCCGGATTCATCCGACTTGTGGTGCTCGCCGAACCGAATCAGTTATACTGATGCTTGGGGCTCTGATCCGGAGACCGAAAAGGATCCCGGCCTACCATACGGTTTCACCGGTGGGGTATATAATGCCTGGCGTCGGGGCAGGGAGCGCGTGTCGGGTTGATTGCTGCGGTACTCCATATTTTCTCTCACGGTTTGTTCAAAAGGTTGCTCTTTCTCTCAGTCGGCCATATCGGGGTAGACGAAAAAGTATTTACGAAAAGCCTCAGCTTCCCCGAAATCGCACCGGATATCCGGTATTACGCCCCGACCGTCGTCGAAACCTCCGGTCCGGATAAAGTGTTTATAAGATACGCCGAAATCCAGCCCCGAGTTCGGCAGTTCTCCCGAGAAAACGTCCCCGTAAGAAGAAGCAAGCCCGCCCGTTTCAGCGCCGACTATCTTTCCGGCGTCTACGTCTTTGATAGTTGCAGCGAAATCGGCAGCGGTGGAAAAGGTGCCCGGACCGGTCAGGACGAATAGCTCCCCGTCGAAGCGGTATTTTGGCTTCGGCGGGGCGTGATAATCGTTCCTGTAGGTGATCAGCTCCTCACCCAGCACTTTTACCCTGAATAGTGTTACCGGATTCAGTATATTCTGTTCCTTTCTGACCGGCTTTGAGTACCTGACCCGGACTTCGGCAAAAGTCCGAAACGGTTTTCCGCTGACGTAGCGATAGAGGAAGTCGCTCAGTCGTGTGCTGCCCCCGCCGTTGTGCCTGAGGTCGATTATCAGGTAATTGACTCCCAGGTTATGTATCTCGCGGAAGGAGCTCCTGACGAACTGCTTGAATTCACTTTTGAGGTCGCCCCGGAAAGTATTGAGCCTCAGCAGGGCCAGGTCTTCCCGGGGGAAGGAGAGCTGCCAGTTTACCTCCCTGCTGTCGTGGAGCTGATCTCTTCTTTTCCTGTATCGATCGAGCGAAACCCCGACCGTGTTTACCCTGAACCTATCTCCGTCCGCCGACTCGTACTCGATCGAGTAGAGCCCGTCGCATTCGAACAGGGCCCACAAAAATACGGGAAAGTTATCGGAAATTTTCTTCTCGAGATAAGGTTTTCTGGCGGCCCCGACCAGGTTTTCCATTTTCCGGACGACTTCTCCCGCGGCGACCCCGTTTATCGCCGTGATAAGCGACCCGGCCCCCGGTTTCGTCCCGCGAAGGTTGGCAGTTACGGAAATTCTCCCGTCGCGAATCCGGACCAGCAAAGGAAATAGCTTGCCCCCCGCCGCGGCGTACTTTGCGAATTCTTCGTGGACCGATAAAAACGTATGACCGTCCTGGAAACCGGCAACGAACGGCGCCAGTTCACGATATAGAGCTTTTTTGCTCCAGTTTTCCTCCGCTCTCAACCGATCAAGGATATCGTCAAACCTATTTTCTACTGCTTCTTTCTTCGTCGCGAAATACAGATTTGGATGGATTGTCTCCAGCCTGTCCCGGAGATATCTGGCGTCTTCGATAGCCTCTTCGGAACTCAGCAGTTGCTCCCCGCAGGTTTGAAAGGCAATTAGTGTCAGTAAAATGAAGACCAGAAAGAATGAGACCGTCTTTTTTATCTTCTCCATTATCCAGACCTCGCTATCGCTTTTTAACAAGGTTAATCCGAGCAATCCGGTTCTGAATCAGTCATTTGTAGGAATTGTAACTAAACTTTTGCAGGGGGTTGCGGCTCTCTGCGGGCTAACTTAATTATTTGACCAATCGCGGGCGGCAAAGGTCTCCGATAGTTTACGATAGAGTTCGTCCCGATTACCGCGGGTCAGTTCGAGCAGCTCGAATCTTTCTCTAATTTTTACCAGCAGCGGGTGCCGTGATTTCCCGTGTACGGTGAAAAGACAGTCAATTTTCTTCTCCAAAGAGCGTTCCACTTCACGGATGAGATTATCTGACTTCAATTCCATCGGTCCGATTTCGTCGATTATTAGTAAGTCACTTTCCTGAAGGCCCGTCTGGATTGCCGAATTAGCTATGGAATCAAGCTGGTCGAGGCAGACGGAATATTTACCGACGGAAGGGCCGGAACAATCGTCGACGTGGGATAGCAAACCGATTTCGCCGGTTGAGAGGTCTTCAAGCTGAAAACCGACTCTTGTACCTTCTTTTCTGATTTCCCGGGTCATAATTCCGCCGCTATTCTCGCTGAAGTCAGCGAAAATTCTGCTGCAGAGGGTGGTCTTGCCACAGCCCGGTTTTCCGGTAATAGCGATCTTTTTGCTCAAACTGATCACCTGAAATTAATTGAGATTGTTTTTTTAAGGACTGAACTCGAGGTTACGATAATGATTATACACGACCGTTTAAACCGTCTCTATTTAGAAGTCGTGATAGTAGGAGAGAGTAAAGGTGAGGAGGATTATCAGCCCGATGAAGACCCAGATATTCACGTACCAGAAGAGAACGACGATCGCGTAGAGGAAGCCCCGTCGCCCCACCATGTAGCGCTGGCTGCCTTTTACGAATAGCTTTTCCAGATAAGTTAGCGCGGGTTGCCCGTCGATTTGCTTCAGTTTATCTTTATCGGCCCGGACCAGGACAGTCAGGTTGTTCAGGTGGCGCAGGGCCAGTAGAAGGTTCAGGAAAGAATAAGTTAACGTAAACGTGGTAAGCCACCCCGGATAATCTATCGCCGAATAAATCACGATTCCTTCTTCTCCGTTCACTTCAATTAATCCATAAGTCAGGAGAAACCCGAGCAGCAGGATGCTGGTCGATGCCAGAAAGGTTATGCTCATTATCATGTTTCGGATCTGGTGGACCGCCAGCAGGTATTCTTCGCCCTCATCTATTCCTTTCAGCCAGGATGCAGTACAGGAGTTTATCCTACCTTTCTTGGTCAAATTAGGACTTCTTTGTGTCAGGTGAAGGTAAACAGCATGGTAAAGGGGAAAACAACAACCGTAAACGAGAAAAGCGAGCAAAACCATCGTACTCATGATTACCCCGGTAAAAACCTTTTTTCATAACTTAGGTTATACTGTATGGGAATATAGTGCAAGGAAACTCGCTCGGGTATGGGTATCCAGGGGGCTTTTCGTTGCCCCCTGGATTGAGTAGTAATTCAGAGCTTCACAACAGAAGGAGGCAAGTTTGTCAGTGTTGACCGCTCTTTCCCACGTGCTATAACTTTGCTTATTCTTTCTCGATAGTAAGTTTAAAAAGCGGATGTGAAAATGTTATGAAGAAAATTTAAAAGGAAGAAAGGTCGGGAATAGCCGGAACGGTCTGGCAACAACTCAAGTTTGTTTTTTCGGGGAGTTTGTCGAGTATCCCGATCGTCCCTAAAATTATGGTGGTCTGGTCGAACGAAGGAGGTCGAGCCATGGATAATATAACGAGAATAGCTACAACGCCGTACTGGCCGGCGATAAAAGCGGGAATTATCCTTATCGCCACCTTTCTGGTGGCAAGACTCACTTCATTTGCCCTTTATCGGTGGTCGCGGCGGTATATCGGCGGCCTGAAAGATAAAGAAAGGACTACTGCTGTAAATACCAGAGTCGAGGTCTTCCGGCGCGTCGCAGGCATTTTTATCTGGTTTATCGGGGTAATAGTTCTCGTTTTCCAGTTCCCGGTTGTCCGGAGCCTGGGTGTGGGGCTTTTTGCCTCTGCCGGGGCCGTTGGGCTGGTCCTCGGGCTTGCGGCTCAACCACTGAGGCTCGGTGACGCAGTAATTATGGAGGACGATTTCGGTTACGTGGAAGAGATAACTCTGATGCAAACGTTCATAAAAACATGGGATAACCGGCGGATTATCGTGCCCAATGACGTTCTGAGCAATCGGATAATCCAGAACTGGTCGATCAAGGATCCGGAGTTACTTGCTTCGACGATAATCTATCTCGATTACGGCACCGATATCGATAAGGTCCGTGGCTGGATCAAGCAAGCGGTTCGGGAGAGCGAATACTGGAATGGTAACGGGGAACCGGGCGTTCAGGTCATGGATTTTACCGAAAAAACGATCAAATTAAGAGCAGTAGCCTGGGCCGATGATCCGCCGTCCGCCTGGAACTTGCGGTGCGAAATCAGGGAGAAATTATTGAATCACTTCAGGGAGGAGGGGCTCGATTTCCCCAAATTTCGCGTGGAGATGGAGAATGATGCGTACGAAGTATTTGCTGGAGCGGATTCAACGGACAGATAAGCTTTTGTCTGAAAAATTAAGCCGGTGTCAATAATTAACCCGGATACTTTAAGGGGTTTATAACGTCAGGCCCTGACCCTCGCAGGAGCCTAAAACCAGCCCTTCCGCTTAAAGTAATAGAGCATCCCGACAGCCGAAAGGCCCATAACGCCGAGGGCCCCGTAATAGCCCCAGTCCCAGCCCAGTTCGGGCATAACTTCGAAGTTCATCCCGTAGATTCCCGCGATAAACGTTAGCGGGATAAAAATCGTGGCGACTATGGTCAAAGTCTGCATTATTTCGTTCATTCGGTTGGACACGGCGTTCATGTAAGTATCCCGCGCTCCCGCGATCAGGTCCCGATAGTTGCTCAGCAGGTCGTGTATCCGTGCCAGATCGTCCTGAATGTCCCGAAAATATATTTTTCGGCCCTCGGAGATATAAGGAGTCTCTGCCCGGGCCAGCTTTGCCGCCATCTCACGCTGTGGGCCGGTTGTCCGCTGAACCTCGATCAGGTCCGAGCGTAAGTCCGCTATATCGCCAAATAGTTCCTCTTCCGGGTCTTCCATGGCCTCGTCCTCTATCCGGTTGATCTCGTCCTCTATCCGATCGAGTATCGGAAAGTGATTCTCTACGACGTTGTCAAGAATCCGGTATACTATGTGATCCGGCCCACGGCCGAAGTAATTGTCGGGGTTGGCGAGAAACCTGTCGGTTGCTCTATCGATTGCATTTATGTCTTTTCTATGAAAGGTAATGACGTAATTGTTGCCCAAAATGATTGAAAGCTGCAGGGTTTCTAGCTCGCCGATCGAAAACTCGCTGGATAAGGAACTTGCAAGAATGTAGAGATAGTCCTCAAAGGCGTCGACTATTGGCCTGCTTTCCCGGGTCAGGATGTCCTCGACGGTTAACGGGTGAAAGTCCATAATATCGCCGACCTCCTTGACCGCGTCGGGACCGAAATCCTCGCTGCCGACGTCAATCCAGAAAGAAACTTCTTCTCGGTTCTTTTTCTCGGCAAGGTCGGTCAAACTGACCCCGCTTTGGACCCCTGTACCGCTCCGGTAAAGCAGGCTTTTCATGTTTCCACCTGACTGTTCCTGGGGCTTTCCCCTCCGTTCTGGGGGTAAAAGTGAACGTCCGTCTGCGGAAAAGGAATGCCGATTTCTGCTTGCTTCAGTCGCCTGTTTATCTCCCTTCTTATGTTATCTTTGACTGTTATCCGGTCTCTCGGGTCGGAGACCCAGACCCTGAGCTCGAAGTTGAGTGAGGAGTCCGCGTGTTCCTTGAAAAATACCTGCGGTTCGGGTTCGTTTAACGCCTTTTCTTCCTCTCCGGCAATTTCAAGTAAGATATCCTCCACCTTTTCTATCTCCGTGCCGTATTCGACCCCGATCGGTATCCGGAGCCGAAGCGTCGTGTCGCCGCCGTAGGACCAGTTGGTGACCTTTTCACTGACGAGGTCCGAGTTCGGCACGATAATTGATTCATTGTCGAAAGTATTGACCACCGCTACTCTGAACCTTATTTCCTCTACTTTGCCGAGTATTCCGTCCAGTTCAACTATGTCGCCGACCTGAATCGGCCGCTCCAGCATGAGGATGATTCCGGAAGCGAAGTTAGAAAATATATTCTGCAGGCCGAAACCAATTCCTACGCCAAATAAACCACCGAAGACTGCCAGAACTGAAAGGTCGAACCCGATCATCTGCAGGGCGATCAGGAAACCGATAGTAACTGTTATATACTTCACCAGTCGGGACAGAGTATACTGAGCTCCCCGTTCGATGTCCGACTTGGAGTAGACGTTGTTTTGAAGGAACCGGACGATGAGGCGGGACAGGACTACGGAAAAGATAATAACTACGATGAAGTAAAAGAAGGAGACTATCGAAATGCCCTGGCCGCTGACCGTGAATATCGGCTTCTGGAGAAAGTCCCAGACCGAATTGAAGACGCCGGAAGAGTTCACGCACTCACCCCCTTATGTTTTCGGCCACTCAGTGGTTCAATCTCAGCAGCAGTACGAAGAATGAGGTTGTTTCCTGCTTTTCCTCCAAGTTAATTCAGAACGCTGAACTAAAATAGGCTCCGTTTAAGTGGTGGGTTCGGACTCCGTGCCTTTTGCCTTGCCGAGACCGGGTTTGGCTATCGTAACTATTTCGTGAGCGATAGCTTTCCCGTCCAGGACCTTTTCCATCTCGTCCAGGAAAGGCGAAATCAGGCTTTCGGTGCCGCTAAGTTCGATCTCGAAGTCGGGTTGTTCCCGCGCAATTACTTTGAAAGTTGACTTCCGCGTGAGAAAACTGTCGGACGCCCCCTCGATCTCCTCGCCTGCCTCGTTCAGCTGCTGAATATCGGCTTCGTATATCCACCTTCCACCGGCCTTATAAGCCTCATCCCGGTCGAGTTCTTCCGCCCTGACGGGATTGTTTTGATTGTACTGTTTGATAGTTTCTTCGACTATCTCGTAAAAGTCCTGCAGAAATTGATCCATGTCTTCGTACTCCTTATCAAGAGTACAGAGAAACCGAACTATGCTATCAGAAACTGCCTTACCTGAACCCGACTTACCGGAAAAAAAATCAGTTATACCCAACTTTATCACCCCAGAAGAGATTACGTTTCTCTTTAATTTTACCGATTGTATGGACCTTTAAACCAGTCTATCAGGCAAAAAAAGTGAATCCGTTAACCTGATCGGTTTTAACTAAAATTTGCAGAAAACTTTTATATTCCCTGGGTCAGAGATACCAAAACCTAAATTAGTTTATAACCTAGAGGAAAAGATATCAATTTTTGCTTATTGCCTGCCTTAATGTGAGATCAGGTGGGGTAAAAAGCGCCTGGTTCTTTGGATTGAAAATATCACTCTGTAAACCCCTTCTACAGGGCGTTATAGAAAACAAACCTCTGTGATTGCCATGAGTAGGCGGTTTTATAATTTGACCTTGAAAAATGGTAATGTCTAAAAAAAAATTTATTAGGTATAATAAATAATAGAAGCAATTGGGAACAATAAGAAAAAAGGACAAAGCCCCGCAAAGGTCTTTGACAGACCGGGATGAAAGCAACTGACAGAAGCAACAAAGGCGACATCGGGTCGCCAAATCTTAACTAAACTTAACCTAAGTCACTCATGGGAGCATCTATAAATGGCAAACTGGAGGCAACTCCAGGGCGCAAAGCTACGGCCTCTAAGAGCGTTGTACGAAAAGGCAAACCCACGGGCAACCTGGGGGCGCAAAGCCACGGGTCCTCGTAAGAGGATAGCCGGGTTGCCGTGGCTCTTGGTGGTGGACGAGTCGCTAGATGCTCTACATCACTAGGAGGTGCTTTCCATGAGAA